>CALIUM010000030.1 GCA_938048735.1 uncultured archaeon | reverse complement strand
CACCTCTGCAAGGAACGTGGAGAGTTCGAGAATGCCAGCCTAATCAAAATTTGCTTGAGGACACACAGGGGTTGAACTACCTATTTGATAATCGTTACAGCTGTAATACTCGCCACGAAAGCCCCCGTGCTTATATTTTTCTTATAGGTGTGTAGCATGCGCGGGAATCAAACCACGGCAATATACCTCCCACGAGAGCTATACCTACTCTGCGAAGAGACACGCCTAAAGCTCGAGATGAGCCACAGCATCGCATCATCCATCGAAGCCGGGTGAGGCGAAGCGTACCTGAATAAACCGCTGGATGGAGGGGCGGGCCACCTGATGGCGGTAGTCTGCGAATATCAAGCCCTTGGCTGGAGCGAAGATCAGATTGTGCCCCTCTTCACCACCCAATCCGACTATAACGAGGTAGGGCATCTTGAACTCTAAGGCGAGAATTCACGATTATCAGGGAATGGAAGGGGCAGCTGCATCACCCGGGATGGTTCAACCCTCACAGGTAGGACTGGAGAAGGTTCTTGAGAGGCTTAAGGAGCGGGTAGGCCTAGGAAGTGAACTACGCCTCGAGTGGCTCCCAGGAAAGGTCAAGCTCCGGGACGGGAAAAAGCTCGAGGAGGAGGTTGCCGGAGACACCATCCTCATCTACTCCGAAGATCCCGGGAGGGCGGAAGAACTGGTGGCACACGGCTTCGCCGAATGGCTCCTCAACCAGCACACGAGAAAGTACAGGATGCTCATAAATAAGCTGATAGAGGTCTTCGAGGAGATCCAGTACCACGACAAGGAGAGGATCGTCGAAGCCCTGGCAAATCTTATAAGGGGCGCATGAAAAGAATCAACACGGGCAGGGGGCTCCGGAAGATGAAGTATGGTTCCCCGAGCCGGGGTTTCCTAGCCAGGTAAGGAGCAGGCCTGCTAAGTCTGTGACCCTCTGGGTCGCGTGGGTTCAAATCCCACCCCCGGCGCCAAATAAAAACTACTGCTTTCAAAAATTTGACCTATTTTCTTATGATGGAGACTCGTTTCAAAAGATCGGGGCAAGTCCTATTGAATGTTTTAATTTTCATATAGCGCTTTGCAGTGGCCAGCTGTTTAGATTTATTACTTTGTTCTTTGATAAATGCTTTGAATTCCTCGAGAATTTCACCTATGTAGCTTTACAAGATGGATTTAGGCATATTGGTTGATATGTCTCAACCTTTCAGGTTTGATGAGGTTTGATTTGGGGCATCACTATATCCATAACTGGCATCGATGTTAATATTCTCTTTGAGCCGCTAAGGGTCTTAAGTGTAACCATGACACAAGTAGCTTTCTCTTCCGCTTTCGAAATGATAATCGAAGAAAAGTTTAAGCACATCAGGTAATTATAATGATGTATGTGAAGGTGAGTGACCTTGCAATTCCATGAACTGATTTTTAGAGAAGCAGAGGAGGTATTTAGAAAAGCGATGGAAGAATATCATGAAGCCGCTAGGGAGAGAGATAGGATTAAACTTAGAGATGCTTGTGAGAAGGGTTGGCTGGCGACCGTTAAACTGATCGATGCACTACTCGTGAGCCGAGGGTATAAGCCAGCGGAGTCACATTCAGATAGACGTAATAAGTTGTGGGAGATTCAAAAGATAGACGAAAAAATAAGTAAGCTAGAGTTCTACGATAGACTTGGTGCTAGGAGCTACTGGCTTCATGTACAAGGTTTTTATGAAGGTTCTTTAGATGAGAATGCTGTTATCGTAGAGCTGATGAAGGTTAAAGAGCTTATCGAAGATGTTAAGCAAATACTTGTCTGAATGTTGAATTAACGAAGATAAGAGATCTAATAAAAACTTCTCTGGATTTTTGGATACAGGCATAAGAAGGGTTCAAAGATTTAAGTCTAGCTCCATAAACCTTACGTGGATGGAGTATTGTAAATGGCTCCATTTTAAGCTTCAAATATAATAAGAGAATTTGAAAAGAGTTTTGGATTCTAGAAGGATGAGTTCTAAAAACCTTTGATGAATGAGCATGTTCCAGTCGGTGTTATATTGAGCATTTTTGATACATTTCTTGTCTCTTTATAATCTGTTAAAAGGTATGTATAAGATTGGAAATGATTTATACATTTTTAACAGCGGCCAATCCCTTAAAGAATGTTTTATGGGAGATTTTCACTCTTCGAGTTTGATAGGCCCGGGTTTATGGATGATGGGAGGAGGAAGAGCCACGCTATGAGGATGGCTGCTAGGAGGGCCATGGCCATATTGGAACTCTCCACCCATTTGATGGATGGCCTACTCATTTCATGCTCGGACTCTAGGGCGTAGGGCTTCCCGGTTATGGGGTTTAGGAGGATCTCGACGGGTGCGAAGTGGTCAAGGAGGATGGGGGCTTCCTCGACTCTCAGAGGCCCCTTCCATAGGCGGGATATGAGCCCCGATGCCTCCTTCGGGTCCACCCTCCCATTATTCAAGGCCATCTCTTTGAGCTCTCCTTCTGTTAGGGGTTTGGGGTTCTTTGTGGCTATGAGTATGATGTTCTGGACCCATCCCGGCCCAGTGTCGCTTGTTGGGAATATATAGATTTTGGGGAAGACCTGTGATATAGTTTTGTACTCCGCCCAGAATAGGTTCGCCGTGTCACCGACTAGGGAGGCGATGAGGTTTGAGACGATTACGCCGTCGTCGCTCAGCCTCTCATGGAGTAGCTTGAAGAACTCTAGGGTCATGAGGTGGAAGGGCACATAGGTCTTAGAGTAGGCGTCTAGAACCACGAGGTCATAACGCTTCTCTGTTCTCTGGAGATATCTCCTGCCATCCTCGTTGTACACCGTGAGCCTTGGGTCATCCCTAAGGTCGAAGTAAAGCCTAGCAGCCTCTATAACGTCTGGGTCTATCTCCACGACGTCGATATTGACGTCTGGATAATCTTGGAGGAACCTCTTAGGCCCCGAGAATCCCCCTCCCCCGATGAATAGTACCGCCCTAGCATCCTCCTTGAAGAGGAGGCCGAGGGCGAAGTATCTCGTATAGGGGAAGACCAGCTCCCTTGAGCCGTTAAGGTACATGGCGCTGTGGGGCAGCCCATTAAGGTACAGGATCCTCACACCACCGGAGTCCACGACCTCTAAGTGGCTATATGGGGTCTCCTTCTCGAAGATACGGCTTCCATAGATGATGGGGGCCCCCATCAGCAAGGAGTTCACAGGGGAGTAGAGGACCAAAAGGACCAGGAAGAGGAGGATGCGGGGGCCCCGACCCAGGCTTAACGCCGAGGAGGCTAGGAGCACAACCCCCAGGAGGCTGATGATCGACCTGACATCCATTATTGGGATGAGGATGAAGACCGTCCCAAAGGTCCCGGCGATGCTCCCGAGTGTTGAGATGGCGTATAGGTTACCGGCCACCCTTCCCAGCCCTGTCAGGCTCTCCGCGGCCAGCTTTATAGCGTATGGGGAGACCATCCCCAGGAGGAAAATGGGGAGGCCCATCAGGAGAGCCGTGACCATTATAGGCCCATACCTCTCCCCCAAACCCAGCATCAGGGTCAGGTCCACAGCGATGGGCGAGACATGGGGGATTAACAGGACCAGCAGGCCTGATGAGAAGATTATGGAGGACAAAACCCTATGGCTGAGAACCCTGTCCGCCAGCCTCCCCCCATAGCTGTAGCCCAGGCTGAGGGCTGTCAAGATAACCCCTATCAGGCCTCCCCAGACGAAGATGGAGCTACCGAAGTCAACTGCTAGGATCCTGCTCCCGACAAGCTCTAGGGCCATCACGACAGCCCCTGAGGCGAAGACCTGAACTCTCAAGACCCAGACGGCCAGCCTACCTGAACGGCTCAAAATCCCACTCCATTATGAGGACATTTCCATCGATAAAGCTTCCCCGTCGGGGAGGCCCTCCCCCAGAGCCCAGGTCAGGGGCCCGAGAACCTCTTCAGGGTCTTGTTAATGGAGGGAATTAGCCGTCAACCGGCGTTAAACCCCTTACTCAACCTTGAATCAAACCCATGATGGAATTCCTAGTATAGGATTCTCCAATCTTTCCTTAAGGTTTAGCTCCTCTAAATATCTAAAAAAATATATATCTCATATCCTATAAATTTTTGGATAACTTTGTCTGCCTTTGAGCCTATATGGATAGCCAGGGATTTTCCTAAATGCAGCGGTTGCCGGCTCTGCGAGGTCGCCTGCAGCCTACACCACGAGGGGCGCATCTGGCCTGAGGCATCCAGGGTAAGGGTCTTCATGAGGGTTCCTGGCGCCGAGTTCCCCCATCTCTGCGCCCAGTGCCACGACTACCCCTGCGTCGCCTCCTGCCCAGTAGGAGCCCTCTCCGTAGATAAGAAGACCTCAGCCGTCCTAGTCGACAGGGAGGCGTGCACATCCTGCGGCGCATGTATCGAGGCCTGCCCTGGGAGGATACCCTTCCTACATCCCGGGGACAAGAAGGCGACGATATGCGACCTCTGCGATGGAGACCCCCAATGCGCCATGATATGCGTGGAGGGAGGTTGGAACGCCCTGAGGACCGTCAAGAGGGAGGAGAGCCACTCCTACAAGCTCTACGCTAGGAAACCCGACGAGATCACAAAGGATCTAGTGACCATAATATACGGGGAGCATGGGGAGGAACTAGCGAGATGAGGGGCTACGCCGGTAAATTCGCGGAGGTGGACCTCTCAACAGGAGAGGTCAAGGAGACGGTCTTCGGCGAGGAGATCCTGAGGCAATACCTAGGCGGGAGGGGCCTAGCCGCGAAGGTTCTGTGGGATAGGCTGGGCGGAGTCTGGGAGAAGGTTGACCCTCTAGGCCCTGAGAACATCCTCACCATATTTGCCGGCCCATTGACGGGCTACTATCCAGGATCTAAGATGTGCATCTCAGGGAAGTCCCCCCTAACCCTCGGGATAGTCGGCTCAACCATCGCTGGGGAGCACGCGGTTGAGATGAGGTGCGCGGGCTTCGACGGCCTCATAATAAAGGGTAGAGCGGAAAAGCCGGTATACCTTCTCGTAACCGATGGCAGGGTCGAGATCAGGGATGCCTCCCACGTCTGGGGGAAAGGGAGGGTGGAGACCTACAGGATCCTGATGAGGGAGGCGCTGGGCCTCCTAGAGGAAAGGTCTCCAGGTTCGAGGGAGTGGAGGGAGCCATCCATACTCCACATAGGGCCGGCCTCGGAGAAGATTTCAAGAGTGACCGCGGTCCAAACGAAGTGGACCCACGGGGCTGGATATGGTGGATACGGGGCCGTCATGGGCTCAAAGAACCTGAAGGCGGTGCTCTTCAAAGGCCTGGGGCCCCTGCCCGAGGCCTGGGATATGGAGAGGGTGAGGGAGATTATCTGGAGGATCGTCAGGATATGCTTTAAGAGCGACTCGATGAGGCGCTGGGGGACCGGGGCCGCGGGGTATGATGTCGGGAACCGCTTGAGCTCCGAGCCCGTGAGGAACTGGCAGGACGAGTGGCATGATGAGAGGAGCTTCGGGGTCGACAGGTTCGAGGAGAGGGTCTGGGTTAAGAGGTACTGGGGCGACTTCGGATGCCCAACAACATGCATGAAGCTGTCGGTGGTGAGGGTGGGCCCCTACAAGGGCGCGATGTCCGACGACCCCGACTACGAGAACCAGGCATACCTCGGAACAAACCTCGGGATCTTCACCCCCGAGGAGAACGTATACCTCTGCTCCCTGATGGAGGAGCTAGGATTCTGCGGGATACAGGTCGGAAACACCCTTGGATTCGCTGCCGAGCTATACCAGAGAGGCATCCTGACCAAGGAGGACCTGGGCTTCGAGCTGAGGTGGGGTGATGTCGAAGGCTTCGAGAGGCTCATGAGGATGATGGCGGAGAGGAAGGGTATAGGTGACATACTGGCCGAGGGGACATATAGGGCCGCCCTGAAGATCGGGGAGATGAAGGGGTTAGACCTTACAAGGTACGCTGTCACAGAGAAGGGAATGGGCATAGGGGCCCACGGAGTCAGGAGCAGGCTGGACTACGTGGAGGCGGTCTCATACCCCTGCTCGGTCCAAGGGGGTGACCACACCTCCCCAGCCATGAGGGATCTCAGGAAGGGGGACAGCGAGCTCACGGTGATCCTTCACGACTCTGGGGTATACTGCTGGTTCAACATAATGGAGGATGAGGCTCTAGATCTCGTATGGCCCTTGATCCAGGCAGTAACCGGATGGCCAATAACGGCCGACACATGGTATAATGAGATGGCTCCGAGGATCCTAGCCATCCAGAGGGCAACCCTTCTACTCGGGGGACCCGACATAACCTGGAAGCCCATAAGGGACGACGACCTCCCCGCGAGATGGTATGAGCCTCTACCATCAGGCCCATATAAGGGAAGGAGCTCTGACAGAAGGGAGCTGGAAGAGGATAGGAGGAGGTACTTCGAGGACGTGGGCTGGGACGAGAGGGGGATCCCCAAGAGCTCAACCCTCAAAAAACTAGGCCTAGAAGACGTCGATAAGAAGCTGAGAAGCTACCTAGGAAGCCCATAAAAATATCCCATCTTTTTAAATTTTTCATAACATGATGAAAGATAAATTATCCATTCAAGATCTAATTGGGTCAGGGTTTATGGAGGTCGCCTAACTACATGGAGGATGCCCTCCCTCTCATCCTTTGAGGCCTTGAGGATGAAATCGAACCTATCTAGCTCCAGGGCCATATAGAAGTCCTCAGGCCTGTACTGGGGCTGGGAGGGATCGAAGAACTTCGCCCCTGAGGGAGAGGCCCTGATCCTCCTCTTCACATCCTCGAAGTCCATTCTCACCCCCTTGAGCCCCGTCTCGATGTAGTCCCCGCATAGCTCGTCCTCGATAGATGGCTCCACCCCCCGATTCCCCATAGCCACTATTGAGACCAGCCTAGGCCGGTTCTTCCTTATGTGTTCTATGGTCGCCCCTGCCGTGACGAAGCTGGCAAGGAGGATCTCATCAGCCCACCTCGCCCTCACAACCCCCTGGGTTCCGGCCCCAGTGGTCTGTATGACCGTCCTCCCGGTGAAGTCCACATCCTTGATCTCGTAGGGGGAGTTGCCGTAGTCGAACCCCTCAACCCTCCACCCATCCCTCTCACCCATCAAGACCCATCCCGGGTTCATCCTCTTAAGCCTGAAGGCCTCCTCCAGGCTTCCCACCGGGATTATCCTCTCAGCTCCATTAGCCAGCACATAGGCGGCTGTGGTGAAGGCCCTGAAGACATCTATTATGACTGAGAGGCCCCTAGCCCTCTCAGCCCCGGATATCAGGCTAAGCCTCTCTATCCTCAGCTCCTAAGCCTCTCCGAACCTTAATTACAACTACTATAATCCCCTATTAACCTGTATCTCTCCTCCCTTTATTACCATCTTGATGGATTCGACCTTCTCCAGTATCCTTACATCTTTGAGGGGATCTCCATCGACGATTATTATATCCGCCTTCTTTCCAACCTCTAAGGTTCCGAGTTCCGCCTCAAGCCCGCATGCCTCTGCAGCCGTCTTGGTTGCAGCCACAATGGCCTCCATCGACGTCATCCCGCAGTTCTCAATGAGGAGCCCCAGCTCCATGGCGTTAGTCCCCATCTTGAAGAGGGGTGATGTCCCGAAGTCCGTGCCCATGGCTATCTTCACGCCGGCCTTGTAGGCCCTCCTGCAGGATTCTATATGGGCCTTGTAGGCCTCCTTCGCCTTCCTCAACCCCCACTCCACTATCCCCTGCTCAGCTCCGTGCTCAACTATCTGCTTCACTATGCTGAAGGTCGGTACGAGGATGACCCCCCTCTCCCTCATCATCCCTATAACCTCGTCGTCGAGGTATATTCCGTGCTCTATCGATTTGAAACCAGCCTTAACGGCGTTCTTAACCCCCTCCGTCCCCTGGGCGTGAGCTGCGCAGAAGGTTCCAACATGCCTGGCCTCCTCAACGATGGCCTCAAGCTCCTCGAGGGTGAACTGAGTATGCTCAGGCCTATCCCTCTCAGACATGACGCCCCCCGTTGTGGAGACCTTTATGAAGTCAGCCCCCTCCCTCAACGCGTATCTCGCCGCCTTGATACACTCCTCCTTCCCATCGCAGATGGCTGGGTTCAGCCTCCTAGCATAATCTATAGGGAAGTAGTGCTGATCCCCATGCCCGAAGGTCTGGGTTAAGGCGTATCCAGCGGCCACTATACGGGGCCCCCTGATGGTCCCTTCACCGATCGCCCTTTTCAGGTCTAGGCTAAGCTTGCTGCCGCAGCACCTCATCGTCGTGAAGCCGGCCTCCAGGGCAGCCTCAGCATCCCTAGCCGCCCTGAGAAGCCTCACACCCTCAGGGACGAGGATGTGCTCCCCAAACCTGTGGCTCCTACCTCCACTGAAGTGGACGTGGGCATCTATCAGGCCAGGCATCACAGTCATCCCAGAAGCATCAATGACCTCAGCCCCAGCCGGAGCCACCACCCCTCTCCCAACTTCCCGGATCCTGTCACCCTCCACCAGGACGGCGGCGTCCTCGAGGGGAGGGCTTCCCCTACCATCGATCAGCCTACCGCACTTAACAACCTTCAGGGAACCCATCGAACTCACAGCCCGGTTCTTAGAACACCATTTATATAAACTTGCCGGAGTCATTCAACAACGGCCATTCTAGAATTTTTAAAGCATCGAAGAACTTGAATTATCTATATTTTCTTGAATTTAAATTTCTGAATTAGAACCCCCAACCCATGAGTTAGAGTATGCATTCGGTAATGGGCATAGCATTCAAAAATATACGTTGAGTAATGCCTTATAGGTGTGAGCCATGTTTACATGCTTCTACTGCCGCGAGCTAACGTTATAACTTTATATGAGCGAAGATGTATTACCGGATAAATGATCAAATGAAATGTTCATGATTAAAAAATAAAAATAGCGAAAAGAAAAATTTGAAAGAATTAAGAAGTCAAAAGGGGTCTTGCTCAAAGAAATTAAAGCGTCAACTAACATAAATTATAATACAATAAGAAGCTCGATCATAGACCTAATAAAAACCGGGTTAATAGAATGCATTGATGGAGGCGTATACAAAGCCAAGTAATCTTTTATACAGCTCCTCTCGCCCTTTTCACTGGCAGAGCATCTAAATTAGCTTTTATAATCGCCTCTAATGGATGCAAACCAAGGGTAACATTACAAAATACAAATCAATTTCTATTCCATGTATGTGCGCATGATAAAAAGTTTGCTGAGTAAGCTTTATAAGTAGAAAACGACTTATCTAATGAATCGATTTTAATGGGGCAATTAAACCATAAAGTTGATGACAAGCTGGAAAAGGAATTTCGAAGAGTCGCAGCAGAGAGATTTAAGGCAAGAAAAGGCTTTCTTAAAAAGGCTATAGAAGAAGTGCTTTGGAAAAGGATAAAAAATAAAAAGAGGAAGTAATTATGCAGAAATGTTACATTTTCATGAGAGAAATTACAGAAGACGATTATAAGGAGTTCATAAAAACATATAATGAGATAACTGTAGAAAATGTCAAAGTTAAAATTGGGCAGCCAAAGAAAATAATTAAATATCAACCAAAAGATTTTGAACTCGAAACAACCAATGTCTGGTCTTTCCCGGAAAGAGGAACTTGGGCAACTCATCAAGGGAACTTCAGAGGAAACTGGCCACCGCAAATGGCAAGAAACCTAATACTCAGATACTCAAAACCGGGCGAAACGGTGCTTGACCAAATGTGTGGTTCGGGAACAACATTAATAGAATGCAAGCTTTTAGGAAGAAATGCCATTGGTGTAGATATAAACCTAGACTGCATAATGCTTACCAGAGACAGACTCAACTTTAACTATACACCTCTTGATTCAAATTATCCAAATGTATTGATAAAGACCTATGTTGGAGACGCGAGAAACTTAAACCTAATAGAAGATGAATCTATCCACCTAATAGCTACACATCCACCATATGCAAACATCATACCTTACTCTAAAGAAAACAGAGTTTTAGGTGATTTATCTGCCGTGCATAGCATTGATGAATATGTAAATGGAATGAAGGAAATAGCAAAAGAAAGCTACAGAGTATTAAAACCCGGTAGGTTCTGCGCAATACTTGTGGGGGATACAAGAAAGCATAGGCACCACATTCCGATAGCCTTCAGAACCATGCAAGCTTTTCTCGAAGCGGGCTTTATCCTGAGAGAAGACATAGTGAAATATCAATGGAAGACAAAAACAACGAGGGAAAAATGGGGGGGCCTAACAAAGGCAGCAGAAGAATGCTGGGTAGACGTAGACAAAAAAACCAAAAAATACTATATGGATTTTTACCTACTTTACTATGAACATCTATTCATATTCAGAAAACCAGAAAATGACGAAGATACACGCAAATATAAAGACAGCATTAAATGGTGGAATTAATATTTTCTCTTTTCTTCGATCATATAGCATCTCTTTTAGTTAGTTAATTATTATACTCTCGATCATTCTTCTCAATATCTCCGGATGACCGTTCTTCCTTTCGCAGATGTAATATTCTCTGGATCCATAGAGGCAAACTAAAGGGCTAGAATCATAGGTTTAACCGGTGCCTTCTGGCATTTTTAACCCCTAAAACAATCGAATAAAGTTAAATTTTATAAAATCTAGTTGTCTCAAACGCTAATATTGGAACCCGTGCTCCCGAGTTATGGGGAACTCGTATCCGCATTTCGGGCACTTAGCGTATTCGCATTGAAGGGATGATGGGCATCCCGAGCATGCGAAGGCTCTACCGTAGGATATATCGAACGCAAAGCCACAACTGGGACACCGGACAACCCGCCTAGACCTTGAACCCATTGAGGTCCACCTCTTCCGAGTATTAGAGCGAGCTTGTATATACAGCGTTCTGTTCCATTCTAGAGACGGGGATTACCATAGCCTTTTCCACATCTCTGAAACATTTATTTTCTCTTCTTGAAGAAGCTCATCTCTATGAGCCCCTCGCCTTATCCACCGTCTTGGCGATGGCCGAGTCTGAGAGATTTGAGAATAGTGTCTTCTCGAGCCGGATGTAGAGCGTCGTCGTGTCGAGGTTCCGTGGCCGAGGAGGTGCTTGACATATAGATGCCTTTTGTCCTGTGATACTCCATC
Source organism: uncultured archaeon (assembly GCA_938048735.1). Lineage (GTDB taxonomy): Archaea > Thermoproteota > Bathyarchaeia > TCS64 > TCS64 > JAGTRB01. Next base: position 28,755 of record CALIUM010000030.1, on the reverse strand, counting down.
GTCGCCTTCCAATGCCGGATGGCGTGGAAGGTTATGCTCTCCAGCCTGGGGTTCTGCAGCTTCGCAGCCCTCCTCTTAGCCTCGGAGAGTGTGGCCCTGAATGCGTCTCTATCTCCCTTCCCCCTATTTTTCACTGGCCGATGTTGGAGGAACTTTCCCTCCACATAATTGGTACTTCATAGGGGCCGACCATCACCCGTTTATCCTCATATCTTTAAAGGATGTTTAGGATTGGCTTCACTTCAGGATCAGATCATCCCTTCCCGGTCTGAAACCCACATCCATCTCCGCCTCATCGACTGCTGCCTCCTTAGAACTCATAATTCCTCTTTTTGGTTCATCTCTCGGGCTTTCCCCGAGAAGTTATTTTGTTGTGGTTGGCCTTTTAATGTGATAACTCAGGGGAAGATAGCTCTCCATCGGTGCTTCCCGCAGCCACACCCTTCATAATCCGGGTTGATCCTCCTCAGAGCCCTTAAGATGGCCTCCGCCACATGTCGGCGCCACCTCTCCTGGAACTCCTTGAAGACCTCTGGGCCTTCCCATTCCTCAGAGACTAGCCCCTCACCATAGTTTGAGACCAGTTGGAGGGTTGCATAGCAGGCCCCTATCTCCCTGGCAAATATGACCTCGGGGATAAGGTTCATCGTTACAACATCTATGCCCTGGTTTGTGTACCTTATCTGTATCTCTGATGGGGACTCCAACCTTGGCCCCTCAGATACCCCAACGACTCCTCTCCTGAAGACCCTTTGGAACCCAGCCTCCAGGGAGGCCTCTGTTAGGAGGCGGCTCAGCTCCGGGCAGAAGGGTTGGTGGAGCCGGTACATCACAGGCTCCACCTGAATCCCCTTCTCGATGAGGCTTCTCGTTAGGGATTGGGCCCTCCTAGTCGTGTAGTCGACGAAGCCGTCTGGGATAATGACATCACCTGGGTCGAGGAGCCTATTCGTGGAGCCGCAGAGGGCGCATCCCAGGATCTTCTTAACCCCGGCCTTCATGAGGACGTAGAAGACACGCTCAGAGGCGCTGTCGGGGATGGTGTTCCTAATCTTTGGAGTTATCCCGTGGAATGGGACGAATAGGAACTCCACGCCTTCGAGCCTTGCATGGGTGAAGGGGGCTGTCGGCCCGAAGGGTGTGGAGTATTCGAGGCCATCCTCGATCACCTCCACCCCATCAAATTCTCCGGGAAATCCTGAGCCGGAGAGGGCGGATCCCCCTATCACGGCGACCTTAACCCTTGGGATCTCCAACAACACTTTCCCCAGATGTCTTTTTTAATCTGAATCTTTATCTGGATATTCCGATTATTTACTATTTGGAAAAGAGGAGAGTAAGGGAGAGGAATTAGGGTGGGGTTTTAGATGCTTTCTCTGAATGGGTGGCGGGCGTTTCTTGCGTGTTCCATCGCCTCCTCCGCTGTGGGCCTCCCCTCCATGGCCTTCCTGATTGCGTGGCGCATCGCCTTGTAGTTGTTTATGTAGACCCTGTGGCGGTCCGTCGCTGTTGGGTGGATGAAGACCTTGGCTATAAGAACCAGCTCGTCTGAGGCTGGTAGGATCCCGTCCTTTACAGAGTCTGCGACGGCCCTGGCCACGGCTGCCTGAGCCGGGCCATATATCATGCTCGCCTCCCTAAGCCCCCTCACAGGGACGGTTGGAACGAGTATGGTTGGGGGTTTTACGGCCATTCCGGGTTCAAGGATGGCTTGGACTGCCTCCCTCTCCTTCGTCGGGTTCGCAAGGGCGTTGGCGTAGGCCTGCCCGACGGGTCCGTCTATCCTCCCTATTAGGAGGTCTATGTGGGCCACCTCGTTGGAGTCGGGCTCAACTAGGGCCTCCCCTGTCCTGAGCTGGAACTGCTCTATAACCTCAGGCGTCACATCTACGGATGTGAACCTCTCCACCAAAGGCTTCTCGGGCACCACCTTGAAGACTATAGGTCTCCTCTCCAGCAATCCAAGCCTCTCCAGCTCGATTCTCAGCTCCTCTCTAAGCTCGTAGCTTAATGTGTCCCCTATGATTATCGGGCTCCTTGTCGATCCCACCTTTATGCCCATGTAATTCAGGCAGACCTTGCAGCCGAGGGCGCCAGAGGCTGTTATGTGACGGGTGAACTTCTGGATCCTCCTGTGGAGGCTCCTGGCCTCCTCAATCCTCCCCTCCTTCACATGCTTGTATATCTCGAGCCATATTGGGGCTATCACGTTGGCGCTGGCTAGGATCATCCCTGTCGCGCCCGCAGCCAGAGCTGGGAGGACAACCTCATCCCAGCCCACAACCACATCCATCTTGTCTCCAACCTTCTCAAGCACCGACATCAGGTACTTGAGGTCACCGCTTGAGTCCTTTAAGCCAACGATGTTATCTACCTCGGCTAGGTCCTCCACCACCTGCCATGGAATGTACTGCCCAGTCAGCTGTGGTATGTTATAAAGAACTATGGGTAAGTTCACAGCCTCCGCGATCTTTAGGTAGTGATCATAGATCCCCTTCCAGCCCCTTGGCCTCATATAGTAGGGGTTAACTATTATTGCAGCGTCCGCCCCCACGTCCTCGGCGTGGCGGGTCGCCTCTATGACCAGCTTTGTTGCTGTGTCACCTGTTCCAGCTATGACGGGGATCCGGCCGTTCACCTGGTCTACGCATACCTCTATAACCCTCCTCCTCTCCTCCGGCGTCATGAGGGAGAACTCACCGGTGGTTCCGCAGGGCACGATCCCGGTTATGCCCTTCTCTATAAGCCACTCTATGAGGTTGCGGAACGAGGCTTCATCCAGGTTTTCATCCTTGTCGAAGGGTGTTACAACCGCTGGTAGGACACCTTCGAGCCTGAAGCCTTTAACTCTTCCCATCCTAGATCATCAGTTAAATAGGGTTTAAACCGTTAATAAAGGAAGGGGGTCAGGCTTGGTGTACATCCTTCTTGAGGTGGGTGTTGAACCACTCTAGCATCTTCTCAAGCCTCTTCTTCCTCATGCTGGGCTTCCCGGTGCTCCTGAAGACGTGGCTCCCCTCCATGAATAGGGCTAGGCGGGCCTCCTTCCCCAGATATTTCAGGGCTGTGTAGAACATTATGGACTGGTCTATCCAGCATCGGTAGTCATGGTAGCTGTGGACAAACATTATGGGGGTTGAAACCCTAGGCGCATATGTTATTGGGGACATCTTCCTATACTCCTCCTCATTGCTCCAAGGATCTCCCCCAATCTGGTCAGGGGCGAAGTAGAAACCTATATCCGTGGTTCCGAAGAAGGATGGCCAGCTGCATATCCCATTCTGGGATATGGCCGCCTTGAACCTGTCCGTCTGGGTGACTATCCAGTTAGTCATGAACCCCCCATAGGAGAGGCCTGTCACCCCTAGGCGATCCTGGTCTAGCTCGCCGTGGGAAGATATAACATAGTCCAAGGCCTCCATTAGGTCCTGATAGTCTCTTGTTCCATAGGCCCCCCTTATATCCGCGAACTCGCTGGAGTATCCGTCGCTTCCCCTCGAGTTGACATATATGACGGCGTACCCTTCAGCGGTGTAGAGCTGATGCTCGAACATGAATGAGTAGCCAAACTTGCTCTTCGGCCCTCCATGGATATCCATTATCGCAGGGATCCTCCCCCCGCCGACCCTTGGCTTTAGGATCCAGCCCTCCACCACCTCCCCATCGCTCGCCTGGAACTCGAACCTCTCCGGCGTCGAGAGCTCCAACATCGATAAGAGCCTGTCATTAAATCTGGTTATCCTCCTATTCCCAGAGCCGTTTTTAACCCAGACCTCAGCGGGCTCTGTTGCGGTCACCATGGTGTAGGCTATGATCCCACGGCGGACGTGGAACTCCTCGATGGATAGGTCTCCACCAACAACGGCCTCCGGCCTCCTCTCCGCTGGGTTGATCCTGTAGAGGTTGAATCTCCCACCCTCAGATAGTGGGAAATATATGTGGCCGCCGTCCCATATCGGGGATGGTACGCTGATCAAGGGGCTTCTAAGGTCGTAGTAGGCCCTCCTACCACACCCCCTGTCAAGCCCCTTGGTCAGGTTTTCAGGCTCTCCCCCTTCCCTTGGGATCACCCAGATCCCGAGGTGGGTGGCATAGCCCCTCTCCAGGTTACTCGCTAGGAGGGCTATCTGCCTGTCATCAGGTGACCAGCATATGGCCTCGATATAGAACCCTATGAGAATCCTCCTACACTCCCCGGTCCTTAAATCCTGGATGTTTAGGTCCATCCTTCTCGGGTCGAGGTCGTTGGGGGAGGAGGCGTAGGCCACCATACACCCGTCGTTTGAGGGGGAGAAACAGTTGACGTTGATATCCCCATAGGTCAGCCTGTTAAGGGTTCCTGAGGCCACGTCAACTGAGTGGAGGTGCCTCCTCTTGTGGTAGATGAACCCGGCGGCATCGAACCATAAGGGAATCCTGTCAACGATCCTAACATCCTCTGGGGACTCGCCGATGCTTGAGAGAAATAGGATCTCCCTCCCGTTGGGGTTCCATTCCGGCTGTTCTATCCCCTCCCTCATCTTCAATACAAGCCTAGGTTCGCCTCCCCCGATGGGTGCGGTGAAGAGGCTGTTCCCACTCTCCCCCTCCTTCATCCCCCTTCGTGATAGGAATAGGAGGCTCTTGCCGTCCGGGGACCATCTGGGGTGGTGGTCCCGCCCCCCACTTAGGAATTGAACAGGCTCTGCATCTTTCAGCCTTAGAATCCAGATGCTGGAGGAGTAGTCATCCCTCTCCCTATCGATCCTGGTCTCCACGAAGGCCAGCCTCTCAAGGTCAGGTGAGACCCTGGGATCCGAGACAAGTACGAAATGATCAAGGTCATCTAACTGGAGCCTTCTCCCCAAAGACAACCACCGTTGATCCATAGCCTCAACATAATATATCGATTCTCCTTATTTTGGCACCATGTCTCCTCATATCTTGAGGCTGAATACTGAATAGAGCTAACATGGCATCAGAGGGGTATCGAAGAGATTATTAGTCCTACGGGTTAAGATAGGGGTGTCTAGGGAGATATGGTCGAGAAGGAGGCCACCGCAATAGCTAGGCTTGAAGCCGCCCTATATGCCTCAGGGCGCCCCCTCAGCTTCAAGGAGTTATCCACCCGCCTGAACATAGGCTCCGAGGAGGAGGTCTCAAAGCTGGTGCGTAAGCTCTCTGAGATGTATAGAAAAGATGGGAGCGCCCTTGAGGTGAGGGAGCTTCCTGGAGGTCTTGCTGTGATGCAGCTAAAGACGGAATATGTGGGTCTCGCTAGGAGGTTCTCCTCGAAGCCGATACTCACCTCCGGCCCCTTGAGAACCCTCTCATATGTGGCCTACTATCAGCCCGTGGAGCAGAGGAGGGTGGCCTTGGCCAGGGGAAGCATGGCCTATAGGCACCTGAAACTCCTTGAGGAGCTTAGGCTGATAAAGAGGCAGAGGAGGGGGCGCAGCATCATTGTGGAGACAACCCCCGAGTTCGCAAGTTATCTCGGGCTTAGCGGGGATAGATCGACGATGAGGAGGCAGCTAAGTAGGATCTTTAAGGAACTGGAGATGAAGTCCCTCGAGAAGGAGAACAACAGAGGTCGAAGGTGAAGAAAAGACTAGATGACCCGGGGGGATCCATCACCTGTATTTGGGGCGGAGTATAAGCCTCTCGCCCTTGGAGATCCCTAATCTCTCCCTTGCACTCCCCATGTTTACCGATATCTCGAGGTAGCCTCCCCCCGCAACCAGGGCGAGGAGTTCCCCCACCCCTACGGAGGAGAAGCTCCTCACATAAGGTATCTCCAGCTCCCTCCCCCTCAGGTTAACCCTTAAGTTGCATCCCTCCCTGATGCCGAGTTCATCTAAGAGCTTGTATGTTAGATTCGTGACAAGATTTCCGAAGCCATCCACATGTATAACCGTGGCCTCCAGGTCTCCCCCCACTATTCTTGGCTGATATTGGGCCAGCCTCACATAGCTTGAGATCTCCGCTCCAAGCTCCGTTGGGGGAACCCCCTTCGCAAGATATGCGGCCACCGGGGCGAATACGTCCCTGCCATCGAAGACATATGAGACCCTCTTGATGGGGATCCTATCCTCCCTGATCTCGTAGACCCCTTCCACACCGAGCCTCTCGGCTGCGGGGGCCAGGAGGCCATTATCCGGGCCCACGAAGAAGGCTCCCCGGGCCCTTATGATGATGGACTTCCTCCCTCCCCCGACCCCTGGGTCGACGACACCGACATGTATGGTCCCCTCAGGGAAGTAGTTGACACACCTGGCCAGTTGGAAGGCGCCCTCCTCCACGTCGAACTTCTCCACCTCATGGGTGATGTCGATTATAGTTGCCTCAGGGGCGATTCCAAGGATCACGCCCTTAACCTCCGCAACGTAGGAATCCCTTAAGCCATAATCGGTAAGCAGGGTTATTATTGGCAATGTAGAACACCCCCGAATGATGGATGAGGGGAGATTAAAGACCTCTCCTCCTCGAGGCTGCTGGGTCAGGGCCTAGAAGATTTCTCCTCCATCCTTGGCCACCAAGCGTCTCCAGAAGGTGTCCACCTCCCTCTGGATCCGGTCTATCTCCTCATCGTTTAGGTGTCTGAATCTACCCTGCATCTTGAGGACCTCCCTCACCGGCTTGAGCTCCCTGGGCTTATAGTTAAGTCTGAGGATTCCATCCGAGACCTCGTATAGGGGCCAGAGGCCGGATTGCACCATCCCCCTGGCCACCTTAATAGTGTCCTTTGGATCATAGCCCCACCCTGTTGGGCAGGGGCTGCTCACATGGATGTATCTGAAGCCCTTTATCCCTTTGGCGTGGATGAGCTTCCCCAGGAGGTCTTCCGGAAATGCGACTGAGGCCGTGGCGACGTATGGGGCTCCCTGCATGGCCATGAGGAGGGGTACATTCTTCCTCCTCTCAAGTTTACCTCTGCTATACTCTCCTATTGGTGTGGTGGTTGTGGCGGCGTAGAGAGTGGTCGCCCCGCTCTTCTGACCGCCGGTGTTCATATAAGCCTCGTTATCGTAGCAGACCCACAGGATATTCTCATTCCTCTCGGCTGCGGCTGAAAGCCCTTGGAACCCTATATCTACGGTTCCGCCGTCTCCTATGATCCCCATGACCACTACATCTTCCCTGCCAATCCTCTTAAGACCTCTGGAGATCCCCGTCATGAGGGCCCCGGCACCTTCGAAGACCTCGACATATATGGATGGGGCCCTTATGTTCATGAAGGCGGGGCCACAGCACGCCACCTCAGCCCTCACGAAGCCCTCCCCAAGGGCCTTGCTGACGAGCCTCGATACGATCGCCCCGCCGCACCCCTGACATGCCTGGTTCGCGGGGTCTATGTACTCCTTATCTCCGAGCTCATGTAACGGTATCGGTCTGCTCAATCTCAGGCCTCCTAGATCCACTCGACAAGGGAGGGTGGGCCCTCCCCCTTGGCCGCCCTCAGGGTCTTCTCGCAGATCATCTCTATGTCCCCAACCCTGACCTCCTTCCCGCTCAGGCCGGCGTGGAATCCAAGTATCCTCGGCCTCTCCTCCAAGTCGTATAGGCTGCTCCTTATCTCCTGGAATGTTATCCCTCCTGAGCCTAGGCTTATATTCCTATCTATCACCCCTATCGCCCTGACCATGGCCCCGAGCCTCCTGAACTCCTCCGAGGGGAAGGGCCTGAAGGATTTCAGCTTCACTAGGCCGATCCGCCTACCCTTAGCCTGGAGCCTATCTATAGCGGTTCTGGCCGTGCTGGCTATGGTTCCCATGGCGACGATGAAGGCCTCAACATCATCGCACCGGTACTCCTCAACCAGCCCATTCCCATACCTCCTGCCAAACCACTTATAGAACTCCTCATTCACCTCCATTATCACCATCTTCGCGGCCTCCATCGCCTCCTGCTGCCTCCTCCACCTCAGCTGTGGATCCTGCCCTATCCCCCACTGCTCCATCTGCACCCTCCTAGCCTCCTCGGCCAATCCGGGGAGGAGGGGGTAACTGCTCCTATATGGGGGGAGAAAGGCGTCTACATCCTCCTGGGATGGTATCTCCACAGGCTCGGCTGTGTAGCTCAGGATGTAGCCATCCCCAGCGAAGATGGTTGGAAGCCTCACCCTCTCATCCTCCGCTATCTTGAAGGCCATTATACCAGTGTCTAGGAGTTCCTGGCTGTTCTCACATTCCAGCATTATCCACCCAGTGTCCCTCTGGGCCATCATGTCGGAGTGGTCTGGCTGCATCCCCTTGACGCTCCTGTGGATGACCGCCATAACCACGGGGAACCTCCCACCGGAGGTCGCATGCATCGGATGGTGCATGTATAAGAGACCTGGGCCCGAGGTGGCGGTGAAGGCCCTAGCCCCAGCGGCTGAGGCACCCAGGGCGGCGGTCTGGGCGGTTAACTCACCCTCAACGTTCACGAACTCCGCGTCCAGCTCACCGCTAGCCACCATCTCGGCCAGGTACTCGACCACGCTCGTCTGAGGCGTTATGGGGTATGCGGAGATGAACTGCACCCTCGCCAGCTTGGCCGCGTAGGCTATAGCCTTGTTCCCCACCATGACCTCCCAGCGCCCCATCTCCTCCCCCTCCTACAGAGCCTCCTGAACCATGGAGATCGCCCCGGTGGGGCACTCCTCACCGCAGATCCCACATCCCTTACAAGAGCTGTAGTCGACCCTCGCCTTCCCCTGGATCATCGATATGGCGACCTCGGGGCAGTATATGTAGCACCTCCTGCACCCGACGCATCTATCCTCGTCTAATTGGGGCTTGAAGATCCTCCAGCTCGATACATCCTTAGAGAAGATCTCCTCTCGAGGCCTTTTCTCCTGAGCTTGAATTCCAGAAACATCTACGGGGGGCGTCACCCTCTCATATGCTGTCCTGAGGGCCCTTAAATTCATCTCCCCCAGCCTTCCGGGCCAGTGTTCCAGTAGGGTCTTCTCAAGAGACTCGAGGGAGACCAGGCCTGAGGCCTTAGCGAAGGCCCCGAGCATCGCGGTGTTGGTTATAGGCCTCCCCAAAGCCTCCAAGGCGATGCCCGTAGCGTCCACGGTGGCGAGCATGAATCTCCCCCCAATCCCAGCCTCAGTCCCGGGTTTGGGAAAGTTCATTACTATAAGCCCACCCTCCTTGAGCCCCTCCGTGACTGGGACAGTCCTTGAGAGGAGGGGGTCAAGGACGACCACTATATCCGGATTGTGGACCAGATCCCTCTCGTTTATCCTGCTCTCCCCGATCCTGAGGAAGGCGACGACGGGTGCACCCCTTCTCTCAGTCCCGTACATGGGGATCGCCTGGGTGTACTTTCCCTCAAGGTAGAGGGCTGAGGCCAAGATCCTCACCGCGGTGACAGCGCCTTGTCCACCCCTTCCATGGAATCTAACCTCGATCAATGCGCCTCCATCCACCCTAGGTAGACTCGAGGTTATGACAAATCGAACGATATAACATTATCTACAATCCGAGGCCGATCAGCCCCTTGAGAGGCCGGGGAATCACTTGCCCTCGGGGCAACTGAACTAGGTTTAGAGAGGTTTAATGAGGGTGGGAAGGCAGGAAATAAAATCGAGATCGATCATGCCGATCCGAAAGGCCTAATAAGGAGGACCTTCATCCTTCGAGAATCCTGAGACCTCCATATGAAAAGTCTATCAGTGGTATTAGGGGCGAAGAGTAGAGTCCTGATAATCCTTTTCGCCTTCTCATTTCTACAGGGTATAGTTAATGGGATCTGGGGTTTTCTCCCCATATACATCCTCAATCTGGGGGGCTCCTCTGTCGATATAGGGGTTCAGGCCCTGGCCTCAGGGTTAGCCTCAACCTTCATGCAGCTGGCTTGGGGGCGTTTGGTCGATGAGGTTGGGCACAGCCTGAAGATGACATCCATCGGCTTCCTCTCCGCATCGATATTCTCGATACCGGTGATCTTCTCCATTAAGCCTTGGCATATCGTGGTAGCAACCGCGTTAATGTCCATATTCACATCCATATCAGGGGTGGCGTCGGTGATAATGCTCGCAGACCTTCTAGACCCGAAGCATAGGGCGAGCTTCATGGGGATATACAACCCAATAGGCTTCGGGGGGAACATTCTAGGAAGTCTGGGGGCTGGTCTTCTGATACCAATAATAGGTTACAGGCTCGTCTTCCTCCTATACTCCCTCCTGAACCTCGCCATGGCCACCCTAATAGTTTTAGGGTTGAGGGGCGAGGAGAGGGGAAACGGGGCTTTTCACTACTTTCCAGTGATGCTTAGAAGCTTCAGAGAACTCATCGAGGGGTTCAGGGCTCTTCCGGGGGTTATGAGGAGGGGTGGGGCCTACACAAGATGGGTCTTAGGGATCTCGATGAGGGGCTTGGGACTAGCCATGTTCGGCCCCATCTTAACCGTCTACCTGGTCCGAGTTCTCAACGCATCAACGGTCCATATAGGGAGCCTCAACTCCATAGCCTTCGGGGTTAGGATGGTATCCTCGCCTATGCTGGGCGTTATAGCTGACAGGAAGGGGGCGAAGAGGATAATGATGATAGGCGTCGCCTTAGCGTCGATCTACCCCATCCTCTCATCGAACGCCTCAGATCTCCTCCAGATGGCCCCCATCTTCGCCCTTAACGGCCTATTCTGGGGATTCATAAACTCCTCCTGGCTCGCCTGGCAGTTGAACCTGATCCCCGAGGAGCATGGCACCTATGCGGCTCTCCTAAACTTCATAAACGGGTTAGAGTGGGCCATCGGCCCCTTCATAGGAGGCCTACTCAGCGAACACCTCGGGATAAAGATCCCAGCAGCCCTCTCTTCCCTAGCGATCCTGCTAGGCCTCTCAATTCTTCTCAAGGTGCCTGAGAGGGTTGAGGGTAGGAAGCAGGAGCTTAAATAGGGCCTGTGAGTAGTCATCCTGACCGGCATGAAGCTCGTCGTCTTTAATTCCGATAGGCTGGGCTGTCTCCTTGAGGATGGCTCCATCGTAGACCTCAACCTGGCCTACGCCGCGGAGCTGAGCTGGAGAGGGGCTTCCAGGCCCTACGCCCATGCATACTCCCTCCTCCCACCAAGGCTCTCAGAATTCATAGAGGAGGGAGAAAGGGCATTAAAGGCTGCCGAGGAGGCCCTCCAATACATCGGGAAGGGGTATAAAGAGGGGCCTAGGGGGGAGAGGATCATATATAAGCCGAACGAGGTGAAGATTCACGCCCCTCTCCCAAGCCTGGCATCCAGGATAGCTATGGCTGGGGCAAACTTCTACGACCACACCGCCGGGGTTATCTCGATGATGACAGGTAAGAAGGTGACAGTGGAGGATATCAAGATGGAGCTGGCCATGGGGAAGCATCAACCGTGGGGCTTCTGGAAATCCTGCAGAAACGTCATAGGCCCGGATGAGGCCATCATCTACCCGGCGAGAACTAACCGGCTGGACTACGAGGTGGAGGTGGCCGCGATAATAGGGAGGAGAGGAAAGGATATCTCAGAGAGGGATGCCATGAGCTACATCTTCGGATACACCATAGTGAACGATCTAAGCGCAAGGGATCAGCCCGATGATAGGGGATTCTTCCTGGCTAAGAACTTCGACACCTCGACGCCGATGGGGCCATGTATAGTGACAGCCGACGAGATAGGAGATCCTCACAACCTAGGGATGAGGCTTAAAGTTAACGGGGAGATCCGCCAGGATGGATCCATGAAGATGATGATCAGGGGCTTCCCCTTCTGGATCTCCTATCTATCCAGAGACATGACCCTCTACCCCGGAGATATCATATCGGGGGGAACCTGGCGGGAACCGCGCTTGACACTACACCAAGGGACCCTGAGGGTAAGACAAGCCCTGAGAAGTTCCTGAAGCCCGGGGATGTGGTGGAGGCCTGGGTTGAGAAGATAGGCACCCTCCGAAACCCCGTAGCGGCAAAGAGGTAGCCCCCATAGGTGGAGTAGGAGGCTGAATTGAGGTATAGATATGCCTCCATCGACATAGGGGCCACTAATATAAGGGTCGCAACCGGCGACGAATCAGGAATCTCTGAGAGGATTACAGAGGCGACGGATAAGACCCGCGGAGCGCTTGGGATCGTATCCCAGATAATCAGGATGCTTAAAACCCTCGACCTCAGAGGACTCAAGGCGATAGGTGTTGGCTCTATAGGCCCACTCAGGATATCGGAGGGATGTATAGTTGGAGCCCCAAACCTTCCATTCAAGGAGGTCCCCATAGTTAAACCTTTAGAGGGGGAGTTCAAGGTGCCCGTGAGGCTGATAAACGACTGCTCAGCAGCCGCCCTCGGCGAGCATGTCTATGGGGCTGGAAGGGGGATCAACAACCTGGTCTATGTAACCTTAAGCACGGGGATAGGCGGAGGAGCCATAGTCGACGGCCACCTCCTCCAGGGGAAGGATGGGAACGCCCACGAGGTCGGCCACCTAACGATCGATCCGTATTCGGAGCTGACCTGCGGATGCGGATGCAGGGGCCACTGGGAGGCCTACTGCGGGGGGATGAACATCCCAAACTACGCAAGGCTCCTGCTGAGAGGCAGAGAGATGGAGAGGGGGCCTCTCCTCGAACTGGCGGAGGGCAACCCACAAAGATTAACGACTGATCATATTCAAAGCCGCTAGGCTAGGAGACCCGACGGCCCTATGGATCGTGAAGAGGATAGGGGAGGTCAACGCCGTGGGATTCGCTAACATAGTCAACATTTACGATCCTGAGCTTATAACAGTGGGAGGCTCCATAGCTCTTAACAACCAAGAGCTAATTCTTAGACCTATAGAGCAGGGAATAGATGGGCACCTGATAAACAGGAAGCCAGAGATCATGATAACTCCTCTAGGCGAGGACGCTGTCCTTTACGGGGCTTTAGCACTTGCGTGGAGGTAAGAGGCCTCATTCTAAACCTACCATCTCTAGAAAATCTGTGGTGTCTCCGCTCCTATTCCCTTCGGTTCGTTACCCTCGATGTAGGAGGCCACGGTCTCCCTGAGGAGCCTCTTAGACCTCTCTAGCTTGCTCTTCCTCTCAGTCAAAATATGTCTTAACTCCCCCAGCATTCCTTTGCGTTCCTGGATCATCCTAGATACCTCACTTGGGTTTGGGCCTCCCTGTGATCTCCTTCTCTGAAGGCTGCCCCTTGGGTCGGTGACCTCTCTTATGAAATCCTTCTCCAACTCTATCCTCTTCCCCAGAACCCTAGCCGAGGCCTCTACCAGGTCTCTCGGCTCAAGCTCTGAGAGGCTTATACCCTTATCTATGGCTTCCCTGACTAGGGCGGCCACGAGCCTATAGGACTCCCTGAAGGAGAGGCCAGCCTCAGATACCAGCCCCTCTGCTAGGTCGACAGCGTAGGTGAAGCTTCCCTTCACAGCTTCGGCCATCCTCTCAGCATTAACCTTCAAGGTTGAGATGATCCCTGTCATGACCTCTAACGAGGTTCTCGTGGAGTCAAAGCACCTCCATAGGGGAGGTTTAGTCCCCTGGAGGTCCTGGTAATAGCCGCTCTGCACCCCCTTGACCATTGTGAGGAGTTCGAGGAGGGTTGCGAAGACCTCCGCCGATTTTCCCCTTATGAGTTCTAGTGTTGAGGGGTTCTTCTTCTGGGGCATGATGCTCGAGGAGGATGAGTACTCATCGGCCAGCTCGATGTAGCCGAACTCCCTCGTAGACCACTCAGTTAGGTCGGAGGCCATCCTGCTCAGGCCCGACATGAGGATGGAGCAGGCGGCTGAGGCCTCGATGGCCCAGTCCCTGCTGCTCGTCGCGTCTATTGAGTTCTCGGCGATGGAGTCGAATCCCAGGAGCTCCGTGGTCCTGCGTCTATCTATCTCTATGCTGGTCCCCCCAACAGGGCCGGCGCCGAGGGGGTTCATGTTCACCCTCCCATAGCAGTCCATCAGGCGTTGATAATCCCTGATCAGGGCGTCGGCGTATGCCAGGAGGTAATGGGAGAAGGTTCCGACCTGTGCGTGCTGGCCGTGGGTGTATAGCATCATCAGCGTCTCAACGTGCACCTCAGCCCTCCTCAAAAGGGCCTCTATGAGGTGGAGGACGGCTTCAGCGGTCTCTAGGATCTCCTCCCTGACCCTCATCCTCACGTCTACGGCCACCTGGTCGTTCCTGCTCCTCCCTGTATGAAGCATACCACCGGCGTGAACCCCGATCTTGTCTATCACCCTCTTCTCGATGTACTCGTGGATATCCTCGAACTCCGCCCCGATCCTTACCTCCCCCCTCCTCCACTCCTCCCTAACCTCCTCCAGGGCCCTCAGGATCAGCTTCAACGCATCGAGGGGTATAACCCCCCTCTCGTGGAGCATTATATCGTGGGCTTCTGTCCCGTCTATATCTTCCTCAAAGATCCTCAGATCCTCCACCACAGATGTGTGAAAGCGGGCTGTCCTCTCGTCAAACTCCCTTGCCAACCTCTCCCTGAACAGGCTGACACCCAACTAGACCACCATCCAAACCCTCAACTCAAGATCCAACATTTAAATCACTGTATATTTAATCTACGCCTCTTTTTTATGCAAGTCTTATTGCTTATCTTCTTCTAGGCGCTCCATCTGGTAGATCCCTCTATAACCCTTCTCCGCTCCCTCTACCTTGAGAAAGATGAGCTGGGCTATTCGGGCATCCTTTCTCAACCTAATCCCCTTAGGGTTTAGGACTACGAGCAGGGAGCTGCTCCTACCATGATATCCCGGATCCCAGACCGCCGTCTCCACGGTCGCCCCACACCTCAATAGGGTGGACCTAGGCCTGGCTATAGCGGCGATATCCAGGGGCAGTTTAACCACCTCATTGTAGACCACGAGGTATGAACCCATAGAGAGATCGAACCAGCCCCCAGAGTCGGGCTCTAAGGGCCTGGTGGAGGGAAGCTTACGCTCCAAGTTGCTGAAGTCGACACTCCCCGAGTCCAAGAAGGCCTCAACACTTCCAAGGGAGAGGTCGAAGCCGCAGGGTTGAATCTGCAGGTCTAGATCTATATACCCTGTTATAAGCTCCCCCTTCTCAACGAGTTCCCTTATCACCTTTGAGCTCAGCATTCCACGCCAACCAAGGAGAGGTGCCCAGAGTATAAAAAGGCTTAAGAAATAAGGGTTTCGGGATCCTCGTCTTTACACTCGATCCTATTGGAAGACATGGGCTTAATGATGTTACATATCCAATAACTATTTAATTTTGAGCTCTTTCCTATTTTCACATGATTTTTCTAATATTCAGATGAGAAAAATCTTCCCTCTTTCATCATATCACATAAAAAACAATTTATCGCTGACGATTATTGAAACACATCTTGCCTAAAGGTTATAACTGATCAAGGTCCACCATTAAAATTTTGATGAAATTAATGTCTATAAAGACAATATAAAATAAGATTTACAGATATTTTCTGGATCCATTGGGAGAGTTATTCTCCTCATCTTTTAATCTCCAGCTTCTTACAATAGCCATCAAAGGGGCATCGGCCACATCCCCTCTTCCTGCAATATTCTAATCCGATCCTGACCAGGGCAGATTCATTCTGTTTGACGCCCTGGATCCCAAGTCTATGGGCTACCTCCGAGGCTATCCTTGAAGGTTCTGGATCAGCCTTCATCCAAATCCCCTCAACTCCCTGAGAAATATATTCGCCCCTACGGACCCTATACCCTTGAACCCCATCAGCCTCCTCTCCAGATCCTTAGGGTTGGCTGAGGCCTCATGGAGCTTCTCTAGGTCGCCGTACTCATTGACGAGCTTGCTCATCGCCTCCAGGAGGTTGGAGGCCGTGGAGAAGTCGTATCTGACATATCCGCCTGAGTCCAGCACCTCCACGAGCCTATCCCCCATCCAGCCTCAATTATCGCCTCAGGGGTTGTCAACCCCTCCTCCTCGAAACGCCTGTAGGTTCTCCTCGCTATCTCAGCCGATATCCTTTTAGCGAAGAGCATTGAGGCCAGAAACCACTTGAACCTATCCTCAGGCCTGGAAAGGTCTAGGCCAAGCTCATCAGCATAACTCCTGATCCTCAAGATCAGATCCTTCAGCCCCTCCTCTCCCATTTTATCCAAATCGTAAAAACCCTAGAAAATACCGCCCTTTAAGTTTTCCAGAACCTTGGCGTGGCACAACCCACAGAGCTGCATACCTTTCCTATCGGTATCCAGAATGCTATTCGAGAAGAACATGACGCATCTATGGTTTTTACAGTGGCCTAGGCCCAGGGCGTGGCCAAGCTCATGGACGGCCTCCTTAAGAACCCTCTCTAGGAATAACCCCTCATCGGTGGGCATCCCGTAATATTCCGGCCTGAGCCTATAGGTCGATATGATGGCGGGCCCCCTAAAGCTTAAAGCCTCTCCGAATACGAAGTTTAGTCCCGGAGCATATAGGTCCACACCGGTGACCCCTAGCACCCTCTCATCATCAACGGGTGGTCTGTAGTCGGAGATCATGGATAGCATCCTAGAGGATCGGTACTGTCTTCTTATGGGGTCGTACGCGTCCTCGGGAACCTTTAAGACATTCCCCGAGATGGTGACCTCTTCGAGGGGAAGGAACGCTGGGAGCCTAAGCTTAAGAGCCTCCAGTACCCTCGATTCAACGGATCCGATGGAAAGGATTAAAACCCTCAACTCTATAAGGGATAGGTGTTTGAGGGAAAAACATTTTCGCAAATTGAAGGGAAACATTTCAACAATAAGATTTTATAAATTTTCTCTTTCTCCCACCAAAAAGAGGAGCTCGATGTTTTTGAATCTTCATAGGCTAATGTCCGCTCTGAATAACTATCTAAAACATTTAATAATAAAACGCCTAATATCTCCAATCTCAATTTAATATCTTCTATTACTTGTCTTCATACTTCATCTCTGCATTTATGTATGCATTGCATTATATTTTACTCTCGTAATGTCTCCGGCTCGCCTATCTGTAATATGATCCATATGGCCCCTAAACCTATTCCAATGCTCATGACTTGGAATGGGAGGTGTCTAGATAACGAATAAAGCACCTCCTCCAAGCTATAAATGCTGATGAAGCAGGGATGAAAAGGAGCATGCCTACCCCCTCGCTCTTGCCCTTCTGATATCAATAATGAATCGTCCGCCGCCGATCGCGGATGTCACCCCACTCCGGTAGCCTCTAGGAGTGTAGTCGGCTACGATAGATTGGAATCCAGGCATCAGGAATGCGTTAACCGTCCCCATCGCTACAACCAACACTGCTAGATCCCATAGCACATAAGAATGCCAGGGAATTAAAAGAAGTGGAGTTAGAAGCATCATGGGTACGATCAGCTTCCTCTTCCCATACTTGTCGATTATTCTTCCAGCTGGTAAGGCCACTAGGATGTTTGAGCTGGATTCCTGAGATAAGGGAGATTAGAACCCCCCTCCGAGGCTGAGATTCCAATGAAATTTGAAGCATATAAGATCCAGAAAGGTGATGCGGCGTCGTTGAAGAGAATCTGAATTATCTGGAAAATAACTAGAACTTTCAAAGGTCTAGGCATCCACTTAATTGTATAAGAAAAATCTTAAGTGGCGGGCTCGGTGGGACTCGAACCCACGATCACCAGCTCCGCAGGCTGATGTCTTATCCTAGCTAGACCACGAGCCCATTTAAGATGTTCGAATTCTGGATAAATAGGTTTTCGAGGC
Source organism: uncultured archaeon (assembly GCA_938048735.1). Classification (GTDB taxonomy): domain Archaea; phylum Thermoproteota; class Bathyarchaeia; order TCS64; family TCS64; genus JAGTRB01. The sequence goes on along the minus strand of CALIUM010000030.1, from coordinate 11,118 downwards.
TGAAGGATTTTGGCTTGTTCCCCCGGCGGTTCACCTTTTATCTCCCTTTCTGATCCTCAGTATTGCTAAAGATGTTGCGAGGGTTATAGTTGCGATGAGGGTCATGAACCAGAAGGCCAGCTCGAGGTTGTACCTCTCCGCCAGGTATCCGACGATGGTTGTCGAGACGGAGCCTAACCCGAAGGTGAAGAAGAACATGATCCCGTATGCGGTTCCCCTAAGCTCTCTTGGGGAGACAACGCCCATTAGGGAGGTCATGGCGGGCTGGTGGGCATAGTAGCCGGCTCCGAAGAGGATTACGAAGCTCATCACCCCGGCGATGTTCATGGGCGAGAGCAGCAATATCAGCATTCCCGCCAGAACCGCGTTTGAGGAGATGAATATGACGTGCTCAGACCCAAGCCTGTCTGCCCCCCTTCCACCGAGATACTGGCCTAGAACCCCGAAGAGGAGGATGAGGGATGTGGAGAGGGCGGCTAGGCCCCCCGAGAAGCCTCTATTCAGGCTGAGGAAGGTTGGGAAGAAGAGCTCAACCCCCCTGTAGAAAAGTCCGACTAGGACATTGTATAGCAGCAGGATCCGAAGGTTTGGGGCCTTAAACAGCCTCAGAGGATGAAAGGGCCCGTTATGTTTAATGCCGCCATCCCCCTCGGGTATCCGCTTCAACGTGAGGGCTGATAGGATGGAGAGGGCTCCGAAGATGGCGTATGCCAGGCGCCAGTCAAGGAAGACCCCTATCATGTAGGCGGCTGTGGGTGTGAGGATCTGCCCTATGCTGCCGGCCGCGCCGTGGATCCCCATGGCCTCAGCCATCCTCTCCGTGAATAGGCTCGAGATGAGGTTGTTAGAGGTTGGGTGGTAGAAGCTAGCCCAGAAGGCCATCAGGGTCAACCCAACCCCGAAGGTTAGGAGGTCTCTAGCGAGTAGAAATAGGAGGGCCGAGCCGCCCGACAGGGCTAGGCTTAGCATCGAGACCCTAACCCCCCCGAGACGGTCTGAGAGGGGCCCACCGACCAGCGCCCCCGCCCCGTAGAGCAGGAATGCCAACGTCGAGACCAGGCCCATGGACTGAAGGGAGGCACCTAGGTCTCTGGATATATCACTCAGGAGAGGGGGGAGAACCAGGAAGAGGGAGTGGTTTAGAGAGTGGGCGGCCCCAAGAGCCAAGAGGATTAGGGTGCTCCTGTTCAACTCTCAAGCCTCCTAGAAGCCCTCCTTCCCCTAACTTAAACCTTAACCCAAACTGGGATGTTATCAAAACATATAGGAAATTTTCCGAGGGCAAGGAGGAGATCCCTTTTTAAACAAACTTTTATAGAGGAAAGGCAAGTCAAAAAATTTTTGAAATTTTGTTTGTGAGTAGTCATACCAATTGCAGGGGTACTCATTCATTTAAGCTTCAAGTTGGAGATTTTAATCGCCTCAACCTCTTTTAGATCCTCAAAGTGTTCCTCTTGGTCTAGCATCACTACAGGTGTCCTTGTTCTATCGGAGAGGCGCATTGCTAGAGCGGCTGAGGATAGATCACCCCAGGGTTTATCTCTGTACTTTAACTTAAGTATGCCTAGATTCACAGTTGTCCTCTCATCTTGGATCACTTTGAGGGTTGCATGGGCTGACCTTATCACCATCTCAGGCTCCACATCTCTAGTCAACAGTTCCGGTTTTTCTCTCATCATCTCATAGATCACTCTATAGGCTTCAGCTAGGTTGTTTGGGTGTATGAAAACTTCAACCTCCCCCCTCTCCATGTAATTTAATGGCCTCTCGTGCTAGATCTGAACCCTTCTCATTCGTGAATAAGAGGATGAAAGGCCCAGCGTCAAACACAAGCCTTCTAGACGATCTCTTTTCCCAGTTCTTCAAGTCTCTCCCTCTCTGTTTGGGCCTCCCTCTTTATCTCCATTAATAGAGCCCTTGAGGCTTCAGCATCTCCAAGGAAGCCGAAGAGCTCCGAGAGCTTAGGCACCCTCTCCAACAAGATCCTGTTCTCATTCAAGGGAGTGATTATCAGCTCGGTGCCTTTCTCATATCAATACCTCTTCCTAATCTCCAAGGGAATAACTATCTGCCCCTTTGAAGAAACCCTTACCCTACGCTCGGCAACCTCCGTCATAGGTATCATCTTACTTAATCAAATAAATTAAGTCTTACTATAATACTGTCTTACTATATACGCTAAACCCCATCCCCTATCCTAGCAAGCGTTATCCCCTCCACATTAAGAATTCCAAAAGGCCTGATGTTATCTAAAGTATTATCTAACATGGCTATTGGGATTATAGCTTCATCTTTTTTCTGTTATCACTAATGTTTCCAGCATTTGCTTACGAACTACTGGGCGGAAAATGGTCTAATGATGAGGCCGAGTCTCTTTATTACTATGATTGGACTAGCTATACGGAGGTTTCAACTTCAGCTAATGATTGGAGTACTCAGTCCACAATACCGAATATATATGAGTATCCTTATCCTGAACACCCTTTAGTTCATATCCATAAACAACCAACAAGGCTTGGGAAGGATATTGTGAATTATCTCCCGGCCCCGACTGACCAACATATACGGCCGCCGATATATGGCTAAATGATGATTATCTAGGTGGATATGGATCCAATAAAAGGAGATCTGTAATAGCTCACGAGTTCGGTCACCTATTGGGCTTAGCCCACGAATCTGGAGCTTTCTTAATGAATGCGTATACTTCCTAACGATACTTATGGCATCTACATTACAACTGATGATGAGGTGAACGGCGTTAATCTAATTTATGGTATGCCTTTGGGTGGTATAAATGAAAAAAGATCCATCAATGCTGTCTATGATAATAATTTTTATAGCCTTAGTTGTAGTTGTAAATCAATCAATAAACCCTTCAAATACGTATTCAAAAGTAAGGTATTGAATGGGTAGCTGGCTTATAAAGTATAATAGTCTTAAGGAGTTAACTATCTCTTCTAATGTGGATGTCACCGTGATTTGCGTGATCATCAATGCAGAATCGTATGAAGAAAAAGCAAGGAATACCTTCAGCTCACTTCCAATATAATGATGAAAAACAAATTAAGAACCTCCTAGTTATATGATCCTCGCATTTCCAGATCAAACCCCAGATAATTGGGAGAATCAATAATATGGTGAAGGTGAGATAATGCTCGTTGAGCCTCTTGGTTTAGATGTTTATAAGGAGCGTTGATAAACGCTTATTATATATGAACAGCATGGCTACTCGATCACTAGATGTACGAAATGAGGTTATAACCCTCCTTCAAGATTTGATAAGGATAGATACCACCAATCCGCCGGGGAATGAGGCAGAGGCCGCTAAATATCTGGCCGGAATCTTAGAAGAGGAAGATTTTGAATGTGTGGTTCTCGAATCTGCACTTGGCAGGGGAAACCTGATAACACGTTTAAAGGGATCCGGGCGGGGGCCGAGCCTACTGCTGTTGTCTCACCTAGGTGTCGTGGCCGCGAATCCAGAGGAGTGGAGCGTAGACCCCTTCTCTGGGGTTGTCAGAGAGGGATATGTCTGGGGGAGGGGGGCCCTCGATATGAAGTCTATGGTGGCCCAAGAGGTGATGGTGATGAGACTTCTGAAGAGGAGTGGTCTAAGGTTAAAGGGGGATGTAATCCTTGCAGCGACGGCCGACGAGGAGATGGGTGGAGAGGCTGGGGTTAGATGGCTTCTAGAGAAACACCCAGAGAGCATCAAGGCCGACTACGTGATAAACGAGGGGGGAGGATACTCCATCCCGATAAGAGGGCGACATATATTCACCGTTCAGGTAGCGGAGAAGGGCGTCAACTGGATTAGGATCAAGGCTAGAGGAAGACCAGGCCACGGCTCAATGCCCGGAGCCGCGGATAATGCAGTCCTCCGCATGGCTGAGGCAGTAAACAGGATCGGAAGGCACAGGTCGAGGATAAAGGCCACCCCGACTGTTAGGAGGTTCATTAATGAGGTGGCGTCAAAAATGGGGCTACATCAACGGATTCTGACGGGCCTCCTCTTTAACCCAATACTGGCCGACCATATCCTGGACCTGATGAAGAGAAGGGAACCTGGCATCGCGGAGGGCCTCAGGGCGATGCTGAGAACCACGATAACACCTACAATCATAAGGGGAGGGGTGAAGGAGAACATCATACCATCCGAATGCGAGGCTATCCTCGACTGTAGGACCATACCAGGCCAATCAAGCGAAGGCCTCATGAGAGAGATCAAGGGCATCCTAGGCGATATCGACAGGCTTGAGATAGAACCAATTCATTTGGATGAGCCCTCAGAATCCCCCATCGATACCCCACTATTCAATAAAATCAAGGAGACCTTAGAGGAACTCGTGCCGAACAGCTCCGTGGTCCCCTTCATGTCTACTGGAGGCACCGACTCTCGGCACCTGAGGAGAAGAGGCTCAATATGCTATGGCTTCCATCCATTGAAGGCGGACATGCCTCTTGAGAAGATTCAAAGAATGGCCCACGGGATGGATGAGAGGATCTCCATAGAGAACCTAGTCTTCGGAACCGAGGCCCTCTACCGCCTAGTGGTAGCCTTCACGGGTGAATAGACCTTCCCCACAGACAATGTACCTTATATTTATATATTTGGCTATCCGCCGAAGGCCTGAATCATATTCAAATAAGGCGCCTACGGATCAATATATGAATCTCCTTGAGTAGTTGACCGAGCCATTCGGTGGTTGATCCTTGTCTGTGGGTAGGATGGTGGAGAAGGCAGTCAGACTCGTTGAGGGTGGGAGGATAGAGCGTATAGGCGAAGGTAGGTATAATGTCATAGGGGATCACGGAACCTACATAGTGGTGGTCTCTCCGGAGGGTAGCGTGAGCTGCACATGCCCAGGCTTCCAATCGAAGGGGATGTGCTCCCACTCAGCAGCGGTAATAATGTTAAACAACCCCACACTATATAAAGCCGTGAAGCCGAGAGTAAGGAGAACTTAGCTGGAAGGATAACTTAGCATATTTCTGTCCAAAGACATAAATATTTAAATTAAACATAATAATATAGTTGATATATTTTCATGAATAAGACTACCTCATTGTTACCTGATCCCAACCCCATCCAGAGAGCAGTGTAAATATATTATCCTACGGACCTATTAGTGGTTGAGAACATGAGTGATCTAAGAAGAGAGGAGGCTAGTCTCCTCTTCGAGATCGTTAGAAGGGGTTATGGGGATAGGCTCAGCCCTGAGGAGCTTGAGGAGGTGAGGAGAGGCGTGGAGAGGATAGTGGAGATGTCCGTGGAGCTCAGATCGGTTAAGCTGAGGAACTGGGATGAGCCCTCCTTCACCTTCAGGCCCTATAGGGGCGGTGAGGAGAGAGATGCCTCGTAGCCTGGTATACGCCACGATAAGGGAGCTCTCCCATCTCATAAGGGATGGCAGGGTCACCCCGGTGGAGCTGGCCGAATTATTCCTAGAGCGGCTAGAAGAGTTAGGGCCAAAGTATAACGCCGTTGTCACGGTCACCCGTATTAGGGCTCTGGAGGAGGCGAGGAGGGCTGAGGGGGAGATCGAGGCTGGAGAATATAGGGGCCCCCTCCACGGGATCCCATACGGGGTTAAAGACCTCCTAGCAACCGCTGGGATACCCACCACCTGGGGGGCCTCTCCTTTTAGAGGTCAGGTCTTCGACTACGATGCGGCCGTTGTCGAGAGGTTGAGGGGTGCAGGGGCGGTCCTAGCGGCTAAGCTGGCCATGATCGAGCTTGCCGGGGGGATGGGCTACCGCCAGCCAAACGCCTCCTTCACAGGCCCGCCGCGTAACCCTTGGAATCCAGACTACTGGACCGGGGGCTCCTCGAGTGGATCGGCAGCAGCCGTATGCGCTGGCCTCATCCCCTTCTCCATAGGTTCTGAGACTTGGGGATCCATCCTTAGCCCAGCCAACAACTGCGGGGTATCAGGGCTCAGGCCCACATATGGAAGGGTGAGCAGGTATGGAGCCATGACTTTGAGCTGGACCTTAAGCTTGGCCCCTTCTGCCTCACAGCCGATGACTGCGGGATAGTCCTAGAGGCCATAGCGGGATTTGACCCCAGAGATCCATCCACGGTAGACAGGCCCTTCAAGTACGATGATAAACCTCCTAGGAGGAGGTTCAAGTTAGCCTACTTAGGGGGTGTCACTGAGGGCGTAGACGAGGATGTCTTGGCCAACTTCGAGAGGAGCCTGAGAGAACTTGAGAAGGTGGCCTCTATCGAGGAGATAACGCTCCCAGAACTTCCATACGAGGCCGTCACCAGAACCATACTATACGCGGAGTCGGCCAGTGCCTTCGAGGAGTTCATAGAGAGCGGGAGGACCTCAGAACTCACGGCGCCTGAGGATAGATATGGGGCCTACGCCCGGACGATTCTGCTGGCCAGGGATTATTTAAGGGCCATGCGGATAAGGATGATCATCTCCAAGGCTGTTGATGAGGCCATGGCCCCCTACGACGCCCTTATAGCCCCCTCTAGGCCTGCCCCGGCCACCCCCATCGATAGGGAGTTTAGGGGCGTCGTCTCCGGGGCTGTGAGGGACCTTATGGGTGCCATAGGCAACTGTGCAGGCCTCCCCGCGATCTCCGTGCCCAACGGATTCACCGATGAGGGGCTGCCGACCGGCATCCAGTTCATGGGAAGAGCATATGAGGAGAACAGAATCCTAGCTGTAGCCCGCGCCTACCAATCATTAACCGACTGGCACAAACGCCACCCACCTGGCCTCTATCCCGACGATTAAGGTATTACCGGAATCCCCTTAAGGTGAGTTTTATCAGCGCGATACGTATGGATTGCCCCTCACGAAGAATCTAAGCTCCTTCTCTAGGTCCCTTCTTACTCCAATCCTATGGGAGGTCTCAACTTCCATCCTCAAATTGTTGTCTAGTATGAAGATCTCGCTGTCCTCCTCAGTCAGATACGCCCCATTAAACCTCTTATCAATAGCTAGAGCTTCCGATAGCCTTCCAGGGCCGCTTGTCAAATCTCGGATATTCTTCACAGGCCTGTTCTTCATCATCATATCCACCCCATATAGAGGCTCTATGGCCCTAACCAGGATGGCTCCCACCCCTCCGGACTCATGGGCTACAACATTGAACATCCAGTACCTGTGAACATTATAGATGAAGGCCCTCCCAGGCTCCATCCACATCATCCTGTTAAAACTCTTCAAACCCCGGAAGGCCCTAGAGGCGGGGTCTTCGGCCCCGTAATAGGCCTCCACCTCGACTATCAACCCGCCGAGGAGGTTCTCATCGAGCCTCCTAACCAGCTGCTTTCCTAGAAGCTCCACCGCGACTAGTGAGGGGTCTCTACAATAAAACCCACTATCAAGGATCCTTCCAGAGGTTGGCCCCTCCATGGCGGACATGGCCTTGAAGATAAGCTAAAAACGGAGGGTTAATACATTTATGCTCTATAAGGCTCACATAGCCTAATGCCTAAGGATCGTCTGGATAGGCCCCCTCTTCAGCTCCGGAAGAGAGAGTCTGAAGTGAGCCAGCGAGTCTAAATTCACCTCAAACTCGCTGAGGAAGCTCGGCAACTCGAGGATGGGGATGAGGGGAACTTCCTCATAGATCTTGGCGGTTGGAGGGGTAAGAGTTATTGTGGCTGGTATGAGCACGGCTCGACTCCAGCCTATGAGGCCGAGTCTCCTCACGAGCCTGCCAAGGCTCTCCCCTAGGCTTTTCACCTTCTCCACATGTGCCTCCACGGCCCTCCTCGCCACGGAGTCATTCAACCCCCTAGACCACCTTTTACACTCCGCACATATTATGTATGGACTGCGGCATGCCACTATGTCAACCTCCATCCTCCTCCCTCGAGCTTTGAATCTGAACCTGCGTCGAACAGAGAAGCCGTTCTCCTCAAATATGTGGGCTGAGATATCCTCGAACTCCCGCCAGCCTAAGGCCCTGCTCACAATATCCACCCCTGCACCAGCATTCACGGCTTCAACAGCGATCCTCAGCCTCTGGCCATGAGTGGCCATCAAAAACCCTCCATCCTCCACGATCAACCCCTCAGCGGAGAGACGGTCTATAATCCTGTTTAACACCTCCCTCGTCGATCGGCAGGCCTCCATTATTCTATCTCTGGAGGATGGCTGACCTCTTGTGGCCTTAAGCATGGCTAATAGAACTTCTCTTTCCGCTGGAGAGGCTTTGAACATCTGAATATTCTCATACTCTTCAGATTTAAGTCCTTGCAGTAGATCTAAGCGATATGGCTCTGAGAGGCTATAATCCGAAAGGCATAAGCCAAACCTTCCTTAAACATCCCTCGATGTACCCACCTCCCTCAGTCTTCAAGGTCGAGGAGGATGCTATAACCCTCAAGGAGTTCTTATTTAGGCTCGGAAGAGAATACCTATACGCCTTTGAGAGGAGAGGCCTCGGTGTTCTGGTCAACGGCAAGCGCCTACACCCCTCAGCCAAGCTGAGGTTTGGAGATGAGATAGTAATATTTCCAGTGATATCGGGCGGCTGAAGCGGTATAATCCCTAATTTTATGGTTCCAGCATTAGAGGGCCATGAACCCAGAAGAGGGAAAGGTTCCACATCACCCCTCCTAACCTAATGATCCCATGCAAAAGTGGGTAGGCTAAGAGGCCTCTCAAGGGTGACAGGCTGGAGGTCCTGAGGGATAAATAGGGAATAAACACACCTAAGAACATAAACAATAGATCAAGGGGAAGCCAAAGTCCCACAGACATGAGGAGAACTACCCTTTCATTCCTCTCGAAGAACCGAGGGCTGCTCAGGATAAGAGCCGTCGAGATATGATCGCCAAGGACCCCTATAATAAGTAGTAAATACGAGCCGACCTCAAGCCATCGCCAAAGGCCTAGAGATCCCAACTCCTAATATATATCAATGAACTCTCTTTTAAATCTATAAAAGAATCGTTCCAGAAAAGTTTTTTGGAACATAAATCCGAGAAGAGATATCTCAATATTGGGTCCATTAGGATTATAAGGGTTTGAGATGAGCAAACCTCCATGAATGGAATAGCTAGAGAGAAGTTTCTTATTAAATGTCTTCTAAGTGGATCGCGAAGGCCCTTCCATTAGTTTCTCGGGCCTAGGCCTATAAGTCAGGCTTGCTAGGCAGAGGCCGCATGCCTTCCCCCTAATAGCCCTAGCGCCGAGCCACTCCAATGCCTCGTCTAGGCTCGGAGCATAGTATATGCCTTCTCCCTTCTCTGGGTTCATTGACCCCACCAGAGGACAGTTTACCTTGTGAAGGAGAGCTCCAGCTCTGGAGAGTCTGAGGATGTAACCTCTCCTCCCACGCAGTTTAGCCATCTCAGCCCTGTCCAAGCGGCGTACATTCATCTAGGATTATTGAGTAGGGATTTAGATTATTCAACCTTTTCTCCCCTCTTCCTCCACATCCCTTATAAAACTCCTATATGAGAACCTCCCAAGGGGGAGGCTGCTTTTTAGATATCTCAATACTGCCTCCCCGTCGAAGGGCTTACACGAGTAAATATCTATTGAGATGAGGCTTTTGAGGTCGAATGTGTGGATGGCTATGTGAGACTTATCGATAATCACAACCCCAGTCCAACCAGGGTTATCAGGACTCCCCTCCACTATGTAAGGTCCCGATAAAACCTTCATCCCTATCTCTTGTGGGAGCCCTCTAAGGACCCTGAGTATTTCTCTTCCACTAACTCTAACCCTCATGACCCCGTCTACTGTGAGGTGCATCCCGATCATGTAGATCCTCAAGGGAGATCGGGATGAGGGATAAAAATGATTCCATCTTTACCGGAGAAAGGGTTTTCCATATCAACGCCTTTCTCAAATCCGTGGGATCATCCTCCAAGAGTATAGATGTCATAAAACTTGTTCATGAGGCAATGAGTGACCTTGGGCTAGAGCCCAACCTCATCCCCCCGGGCAGAATTGACGAGCTTAGGGGAGGGATCTCATCCTTTGATCTCAAGGCTGGGGGAGGCGTAGACGCCGCGGTCGTGCTGACTAGATGGGACTACGGAACCTATAGAAGTGAAGGAGGAAAGAACCTATTCAGGGTGGACTACGCTGTGAGGGGTTCAATAAGGGGGGTTTTACCCGGGAGGATATTGGCTAGAACCTCCACTAAGACGAGAGGCCTTCTGAGGAGGGAGATAATGGATCTTAGTTGGGAGGTGCCTCAGGAGGTAAAGGGAGGTGTGGGATTCTATGCTCCTGATGAGGCCATACCACCTGGCCCTGGAGAACTCTGGGATGGGTGTCCTCATGAGGCGCTGGCCGAGATCCTTAACAGGGATGAAGGGCTTAATGCATCAATAAAATCCGTAATCTGGGAGAGAAGGGGCTCTCTAACCCTAATGGTCTTCAGCGATAGGTGGGGCGAATCTATAAGGATTGGTGGGAGTTTATGGCTTGAGGCTCAGGCCCTCCCAGCCCTATACCTTGGATCAGCTTATATAAGGGCTGCAGATCGCATTGGGATGCATATAAAGGAGGTTAGGAGGAGGTTCGGAGGCCTAGCCTTCTAGGGCTTAAAGGAACCGCTTGAATTATATCGAGATTCTAGAAAGGTTTTTTCAGTAGTATAATCTAACTTCCGTTGGTTTTGGCCTTAAGACGCCCAGTCTATCCCTTCTCCGCCCTGGTGGGGCAGTCGGAGCTGAAGCTAGCCCTCCTCCTCAACGCCATCAACCCCATGATAGGGGGGCTCCTCATCAGAGGGCAGAAGGGGACGGGGAAGAGCACAGCCGTAAGGGCCCTAGTGGACATACTCCCTGAGGTTTCAGTCGTAAGGGGTTGCCCGTTCAACTGCAATCCCTTCGACCCGACCAACATGTGCCCTACATGCCTGGACAAATATCTCAGGGGCATCCCTCTCGAGGCTGAGACTAGGAGGATGAAGGTTGTAACCCTGCCTATAGGGGCAACAGAGGACAGGGTCGTCGGGAGCTTGGATATAGAGAAGGCCATAAGTGAGGGTATTAGGGCCCTCCAGCCTGGCTTGCTGGCTGAGGCTAACCAGAACATCCTCTACATTGATGAGGTGAACCTCCTACCAGACCATATAACGGACAGCATCCTGGATGCGGCCGCATCGGGCTGGAATGTGGTGGAG
>CALIUM010000029.1 GCA_938048735.1 uncultured archaeon | reverse complement strand
ATAGCCCTGGCATTATCAGCCGTCAAAACAGCCTCTGAGGGGAGCCCAACGGCAAGGGACCTCAGAGCAGCGGTCATCCCAGCATCCACAAAGACCTTCAGAAGACTAACAGCAGAGGAGATAGAGAAGTATCTGAGATAGTGAACTCATGAAAATTTTTAGGATCGATGCGTTTCAGTTTAAGCCTCTTCAGGAGCCGGGGATATCGCGTCAAGTTTATCAGTCTCCCATATGGCAGATATTTTGATTTGCATGCCTCAGAGGAAGAGCTTGTCTCAGATGGAGAAGCAGCAAGAGGTCAAGAAGGGAGCTGAGAAGAAGGCTGAGAAGAAGGTTGAGAAGGTTATCGGCTCCCTCGAGATTCCAGACTTCGAGAAGAAGGAGGTTCTTGACCAGTTTAGGCGTATGGGTGCGATCACCCCCAGCGAGGTGGCTATACAGTTCAACATAAAGGTCAGCGCCGCTAAGAGGCTCCTTGAGGAGCTGAGGAGGAGGAAGGTCGTCGATCTGGTCTCTGGCGGCCACAACCTCAAGATATACACCCTCTCTAGGAGGTAATCCTCTCTATCCTGACGCGGGATCCGCTGGGGATTCCCTCCAGCACCTCTAGTCCCTCGATTATTCTTCCGATCCTATTGACGGGGTTCGGCGTGGCGGTGGATGTCAGGTATATGCTTATGGCGCCTCCCATGGGCCAGTAGGCTATGGTTCCCTCTTCAACCCTCCTAACGGGCTTCTCCTCCCCCCTCCTGATCCCGATTATTATGGAGATTCCTCCATCTATCCTATGGGCTCTTCCATCGATGGGGAGCCTCCTCAGTATGGTCTCAACAGTTAGGGGGGCATAGATCCTAACGAGCTCCCCCCTCGCCTCTGGGCTTAAGTTCAGGTCTGGGAAGGATATTCTTATGGGGATCCTCGATAGGCTCCTTGACAAGATCTCCATCTACTACATTTAACCTAATAGAGTGGTGAGTAATAAAAGTCTTTGGATCTGATTTAATCATCATCGATATTCCACGTAGTCGATTCTTCTTCTTATAAGATTTATATGGTGACCAGGATATCATCAGTTTGTGATTATTTATCTTTAGATCACTTTTTCCTTTCTTTAAGCTTATTCTCCAGGCTCGCCTTCACGAATCCGTAGTATGGTGGGGAGGGGCTCCAGGGCCTGCTCTTGAACTCCGGGTGGAACTGGGTTGCCATAAAGAAAAGGTTCCTTGGGAGCTCTATTATCTCAACCCTCTTTCCGTCCGGACTCCAGCCGGAGAAGACAACTCCGGCCTCCTCCAGCATCTCCCAGTAGGCTGGGTTTACCTCCCATCGGTGCCTGTGGCGTTCATAGATCAGCTCGGAGCCGTAGAGCCTGTGGGCTATGGTTCCAGGTTTAATCTTCACTGGGAGGGATCCCAGCCTCATGGTTCCACCTATATCGGTCAACCCCTTCTGCTCTGGTAGTAGGTCAATAACTGGATGGGGTGTCTTGGGATCGCACTCGGTGGTGTGGGCCCCCTGGAGGTTTAATAGGTGGCGGGAGATCTCCACGATGCTCAGCTGTAGGCCGTAGCAGATCCCGAGGAATGGGATGTCCCTGGTTCTGCAGTACTCTATCGCCCTTATCTTCCCCTCGGTTCCCCTCTCGCCGAATCCCCCTGGGACGAGGACTCCGTCATAGTCGCTTAGGATCTCTACCCGGGAGGGGTCCTCCTCGAAGAGCTCAGCCTCTATCCAGGATATCTCAGCCCTGCACCCTGAGGCGGCAGCGGCGTGTCTCAGGGCCTCATTCACGCTCACATAGCAGTCGGCTAGGCCCGCGTACTTCCCGCACATGGCTATCCTCACCGTCTCCTTCGGCGTCTCGAACCTCTCCACCATCCTCCTCCACTCCGTCCACTCGGCATTCCTCCTGATGAGGCCCAGGTACTCGCATAGGAGGCCTCCCATCCCCTGCTCCTCCAGTACCAAAGGGAGCTTGTAGATGGGGTTCACATTTATCGAGGAGAACACGGCTCTCTCCTCGACGTTGCAGTATAGGGCTATCTTCTCCCTCTGCTCCCTCTGGAGGGGCCCAGCCTCACATCTGGCGACGATGATGTCGGGCTGGAGCCCGATGGACCTCAGCTCCTTCACGCTGTGCTGTGTGGGCTTCGTCTTAGGCTCCCCCACGGCGTCCAGGACCGGGACCAGGGTGACATGGACCAGGAGGGTGTCACCCTTCCTCTCCTCAAGCCTCATCTGCCTGAAGGCCTCAAGGAATGGGAGGCCTTCGATGTCCCCTACGGTCCCCCCCGACTCTATGAGGAGTACGTCGACGCCCGTCTTGGATGCTACAAGCCTTATCCTGCGCTTTATCTCGTCTGTGACGTGGGGGATTATCTGGACACATCGGCCCAGGTATCCCCCCTGCCTCTCCCTCCTTATGATGTCCTGGTATACCTGGCCCGAGGTTATGTTGTTCAGCCTTGTCAGCTCTATCCCGAGGAACCTCTCATAGGCCCCTAGGTCCATATCGGCCTCATATCCATCGTCTAGGACGAAGACCTCCCCATGGATATAGGGGTTCATGGTCCCCGCGTCGACGTTGAGGTAGGGGTCGCACTTGACCGCGCTCACGGTGAATCCCCTGGCCTGGATCATCTTCCCTATGGAGCATGTGACCATCCCCTTACCCAGGCCGCTCATAACCCCCCCTGTGATGAAGATATACTTGGTCAACTGGGAGCCTCAAATACCTCGTTGTGGATTGGGGGTCATAAACCCTTCGAGGGCTCAGCTCCCGAATATCTCCATCTTCCCGAGGAGGTCTAGGATGATAGGCATGAGTTCCTTGCCCTTGATCCTCCCCAGCCCTCCCCTCGCGCAGCTCCTCTCGGAGAAGGAGGCCACCTCGTCGGCCCTAACCTCAGGCCCCATCAACGCCAGTGGCACAGGGTCGCCGACATGCTCCTTTGCCCTTGTGCTCGTTGTGTGGTCAGCGGTCACGGCCATGTAGGTCTCACTCCAGTCTATCTTCTCTAGGAGGTAGCCGACCATCGAGTCTATCTTCTCTATCACCTTGATCTTGAGATGGGGGTCTCCGTCGTGGCTCGCGTTATCAGCCCCCTTTATGTGGAGGTAGACCAGATCATATTCCGGCAGGATCCTCTCCACGACCTTGGCCTTGGAGAGGGCATCTGTGTCAACCCCTCCAGTGGCTCCAGGAGCTGTGTATAGGTCGAACCCTGCCCATCTACAGGCTCCTCTAACCGTGGGGGTGACAGCCACGCAGGCCCCCCTCACCCCGTGGGTCTCCTTTAATGGCTTTATGGCCGGCGGCTCCCCAGCCCCCCTGAGGAGGATGGCATTTACCGGTGGAAGGCCCATCTCAACCCTCTCCCTATTAATCGGGTGGCGGCTCATCAATTCCCTAAGCAGTTGAGTCAGCTCGTTCACGATCTCAGAGGTTCTCCTCGCCTCCTGCGACCCATCCAGCGGGATGGATTTTAGGATCCTCATCCCATCCCTATGGGGGTCAGTGTCCGTTACCCTCCAGCTTAGGCTCTCCCCTCTTAGGACCACGGCGAGCCTATGGCCTAGGGTTGGAAGGACCTTCACCTCCACATCGGGGTGAGATCCCAACCGGATCTCTGAGAGGTAGTCGGAGAAGATGGATCCCTCAACCCTTCCAGCCCTCCTATCCACAACGACCCCATCCTCGTCGATGTAAGCGAAGTTCCCCCTGAAGGCCACATCGCCTGGCCTCAAATCCACTCCTGCCCCCAGGGCCTCTAGAGCCCCCCTTCCCCTGTAGCACTCTAGGGGGTCATATCCTAGGAGGGCCAGGTTTGCAGCGTCGCTTCCAGGAGGCCTCCCAGGGCCGATCACATCCATTATCCCGCACACCCCCTCCCTAGCCACGGCATCGAGGCTCTCCTTCAAAGCCGCCTCCAGCGGGGTTCTGCCTGAGAGGCTCTTAAGAGGCCTGTCAGCCAGCCCATCCCCAACTACAATTATGGCCTTCATCCCACACCACCATACGCTAGGAAGTTATCAAGCTGTTGTCTGGAAGGCCCATCTCGACGCACGCGGAACCCCTGGCAACGAATCTTGTAACAGTCAATAAGAGGCTTACTTCGACAAGATAAGGGATAAAAAGGCAGGCCTGATGCTGGGAGACCTCGACCATAAGGGGACATTTTAACATGAAACACGAACTTAAAAAGCTCTTTAATAAGATTGTGATGACATGACTTTTCGTATGTAAATTATTTTTGTTACATCTCTACAAAATGTGAAGGGGGTGAGGAGATCTAGGAGGGATTATTTTAATTCCCTTGGATTTTCTATTATGCATCTGAGTCCCTGGGTATCAAGCCAGTATACCTAGATCATGTTTTGGAAGCGGCGTTCTACATTTGTTTTTAAGGCCGTCTCTCAATGTAAAAACACTACCCCCCTAGATTTTTTACTGGGTTCATCTGAGGCTCGACCTGGCTTTTTAGGCTTGAGAAACCCCCTTTTTCAGCCGTTTTTAATCTGAGCAATTTTTCAAGGAAAAATCAAAAATGGCCACAGAATTCATTCTATACGGACCCTATATTTGAAGATGTTCGTTGAACAATGAGAAAAGGAGGTCTTTCAATTCCCTTATTGGGATTTCTGTATGCATCCTGATTCGTTCCTCCTTTTTTGTAGTTAAAAACTTTAATTCCCTTTTCGTAGAAGTCG
This sequence comes from uncultured archaeon, assembly GCA_938048735.1. Taxonomy (GTDB): domain Archaea; phylum Thermoproteota; class Bathyarchaeia; order TCS64; family TCS64; genus JAGTRB01. The sequence continues at coordinate 10,616 of CALIUM010000029.1, read as the reverse complement.
GCAATCTCAGAGTAGAGCAAAATTGACTCCTCACAGGGATGGGAAAAAGGCCAAATATATTAAGTTTGACATATCCACATATTTATGACTTGTAAAGGATCTTACCCCTCTCCAGTACTTCTAGGATGAAAGGGTTTTTCCGCCTTTTCATATCTTCAAACTCTTCAGGCGTATAGCCCAAAGGCTCGACGGGTATGCCAAAAGTGTTCAGTTTCATCAGCGTCCCTATCCGTTCAAGAAAGTCTTCCTTAAAATCCGCAACGATGAGTATGTCTATGTCCGAGCCCTCATTTATGTCGTCGGCGGCAAATGAGCCAAAGAGAATGACGAGTTGTGGATTAAAACTGCTGACAACCTCGTTTACATAAGCCCCTATTTTCTCAAAAACCTCTTCACTTCTTTCAATATTGACTCTGCGTAATTTAAGCATCGTCGGGCTATTTCCTCCGTATAATACTTGTATGCGGGACCCCTAGGAGAAAAGTTTGGGTATCTCGAGCCGATATAGTGTCTATCAAGCTCCCTTCCATAATCGCCAAACCCTTCGAAACCTCCTTCTATCTTTGAAGCTTCTTCGAGAAGCTCGGTGACAGAATACGTTATGAGGGCCCTATAGCCCTTCGAGTACAAGAAACCCTTCAACACCTTTTCAGCTGACTGCTGGGCGAAAAAGGCACACGCATAGTAATTTCCATCATCTAGGCAGTCTTTAGCTGTTTTGAAATCGGCCTCAGCTTGGTCCAGCCACCTTAAACCTTCTTCCAGATTGCCCATAAATATCCCATCACGTTGTTTGTTTTATATACTGTTCATCTCTTTTAAGCTTTCTATGGCTAATTGCAAAGCTTTTTCGCCCTTCTCCTTTGAGGCTTTGCTAGTTCGCCTATCACTCCAATATCGCTTATCTCTCGTTTTAAACGCCCATGAAACTTTTGATCCATGACCATAGGCTAACCTATAAGGGCTTGAAACTTATTTGTGTCTTGAAGGTTTCAACGATAATGGTCAAGGTTATAGGCTACCTACAGCCTCAAGAGGAATCAGTATAGCGCCTTCATAGGCCATCTAACAAGGGTGATGCTGAACAGCCTGACCGTTGACCTTCCTTTAAGAGATTTATAAAGGATCTGGCCGAGAACGTTCAGCTCTATCCCATCTGCGATACATGCTTCAATAAGGTGGGAGGTGGGCAAACCTAAAAGATGTGAATTAAAGGGGAGAGATAAGATCGCATATTTCTGGGAGCTGGAACATCTCCTTCAATTTTCTCTGCTTGAATTTTCCTATACATCCAAAAATAGACATATTAAACCTCTTTATAAGTAAGCTTTCGGAGGGAATAAATATTCAAGAAAGTTCTGCGATTCATGAATGGATGCTGCCATAATATCATTCAATGATCAAGCAATTTAAAACTTTATCTAAATTTCATAAAAGTATATATCATAAAAAGTATCTAATAGGATTCAATAGAGCTTCTAAAGCTATAATTGAACAAATGATATATTACAAATAAACCTCTTTCATATATTGAGAATAGAATGAGAATTAGCGGTTTTATATATAAACCTATAAGTTTAAGAAATTAGAACGCATAGAACCAAAATTTTAACATTAGAATAATTAGTATTTAAATAGATATTACCCTAATCCAATTTTAAGCTTTATCATAGCTATATCCCTTTCAATCTTGTCAAGCCTCTCCTCCATAAAGCTTCTCAGATCTCCCCTCAATGCCTTTATTTCCATTATTATTTCATCTTGTTTCTTTAAAACTGAATCTTGCCTACCCAACATTTCATCCTGTTTTTTTAGCATTTCATCTTGTTTAATTAGCATCCGATCTTGCCTATTGAGCATCTCATCCTGCTTCTTAAGCATTTCATCCTGCTTCTTAAGCATTTGATCTTGCTTATCGATCATTACATCCTGTTTACCAAGCATATTGATTCCAATTTCAACTATTTTCACCAATTGGTCAATGCTAAATCTATGGTAAAATTTATCTATACTTATGACTTCGCCATCATAATCCTTCTCAATTATTTCACTTACTTTAGCGAATGGTGGATAATTCTCTTTAGCAAAACTCACGAACCTAGAGACCTTTTCATTATCACCTTTAACTGCAAACTCAACATAATCCTTAACATTCCTAGCCTGAAAACCAATCAACCCTAAATCCTCAGCAACATCTAAGAGAAACAACCTATAACCAACATCCTGAACTCTCTCACCTTTAATGACGAGCTTCTTCTTCATCCTTAGAAGTCAAGGAGAGTGAGATATTTAAGCTTTGCTAAACTATATTTTAAAAACTGTTAAGTATAAATTAAATTTTTATTATGTTATAAACAAATTTCCAGATTGAAGTGAAAATTGTAATAAGATACAGTTATACGGAATTTAAATTAAAAGTGAAGTATTAACGACTTAATAAGAATTGGAATTCGTTAATGTTGGAACACATGGTGAAAAGGTGACATATTATTAAGATGCATTCATATTAAGGAGGTGGTAAATGGCTCTGTTTCCATCAGGCGGGCTTTATGTCCTCTGTTAAGCCCAAGAAGAGTTATTTTTACTCAAGAAATTAGTATACATCTAATGGCACAGGGTGGGGAGAAGATAATATTGTTGTCTTTTTTGGTTCAATTAATTTCTGAGAGGTAATTATTAAATATATGGTTATGAGGGTGAAAAATTTCTACCCTTCTACTTTCATGACCTTGGTTGCTTTTATTACTGCTTCAATTTTGTCGTTTATTTTTATGTCTAGTTCTTCTTCAACTTTTGTTGGTATTAGAGCAGTTATGGTCGTTGGGGCGCCGATTTCAATTTCAACTCTGATCACTGCTCCATCCCTCTCAACGCTCCTAACTATTCCCCTTAACCTGTTTCTGATATCTAACTTCAATCCAGCGGCTTTCTGTCGCCCCTCATCTCTCAGGATCTCGCTCACATACTCCTCAACCCTTCTATACTCCCTTAGAAGATGCTCTCCCATTCGAGTGAGTTCAGCCCCTCCACCTCCATCCCTCCCACCCTTAAAGGTCTCCACGACGGGCTCCCCAGCAGCTCTGCCCATCCTCTCTAAGTAGCCCCAGACGTATCTGTAGGACATGCCGAGCCTCTGAGCAGCCCCCGAAAGGGATCTCTCTTCCATGATCGCCTCCAATATGGCTGCACCCCCTTGGCCCAGAACTGGTCTTCCTCTTCTCTCTAGCCAGACTTTCAAGGCAGGCTTTATCTCCTCCAGGGGGCTCATATGTAACCAGTTCGGGATTGAGCTTATAAACGCGCGGCGGAAACCGATGTATACAACTAAACATAATGGTGGGATGGGAGGGGATCCAAGAAAGTCACCATTGCAACCCTCGTATTACTGGTCTTCGTCATGGGGGTTACAGCATTTGAACGCTATCTCGATGAACCAACAGTAAACCTAGCCCCGAGAAGCCTACAGCTAATTTCAAGCGCCAGAAACACCTTTGAAGGTAGAATAGTGAATATCCGACATGGGCCACATTGTAAAGTTGAAGGGTGCCAGAGACTTCCGTCCAGATAACTAAAGGTTCATTCAAAGAAATGCAACTCATCTTGGACCCAAGGGTTTTCATGGCATTCAAAGCATCATCGGTTAAAGCAATCTGATATCATCACTCTTGAAGTGGTGGCTCCATAGGTTTTAGAGCTATTTTTCCCTATGAAACTTCCAATTATTACTCCTCCGTCCTAAGTCAAGCTTTTCACCGATCATTCGATTACAACATGTCTTCAAGGATCCTTTATAGTTGAGTTCATGATGCTCTCGATTAAGCTGAATTCTGAAGATCTTCTCTTTCTTGAGATCTGGGGGCCTCCCTTTATGATCCCTCTCCCAAAGGGAGAAACATGACCATATTATTTTACCTTTATAAGATCTAGGTTTTATTTTGGCCTTTTCGAGTTTAGGAACCGCTTTCTATAGTTACCATCCGAGGCGCCGATGTCCGATCGTATCCCTTTGAGGGGCTTGTGTCTCCGGGAATCTTGACCAATGCTCGTGGATAATCCTCCATTCATCCCCGCTTCTCGCCAAGACGGTCGTCACCCTGGACCTCAGATCGAAGCTCCTATCCCTTATGGCTCCCCGGTATCTGATGGTGAAGGCTGCCAAGGCCAAGTCGCCCAGGATGTTTATCTTCCAGTTCATCGTCTCGTAGGTGTACTCCTTGAGAACCCTCAGGGCTTCGGCCTCTCTATCTAGGGCCTCGGGTCCTTGGAGTTCGTATGGGGGCCAGTCGTCGAACTTCGTATACCTATCCCTATCAATAAGCCTTGAGATGGCCTCGGGGTCCCTCCTCTTTATCCCCTCTATCCTCTCTATAATGACCGACTTCACAGCGGCCTCAGGCGTTCCGGGGGGATACTCCAACTCCTTGAGCTTCGCTCCACAGCGCCTGCAGAAGTTGTCGGTCTCCCTCACCTCGGCCCCACAGCTAGGACAGTAAGGCATCAGAAAGACCACACATGAGGCTGGATATATCGTTTCCTTTCCAAATTAGGGGATTAATCCCGTGAGGATGGGCTTTGAAGAGTCTGACTCATAAATGAGAAGCCTTAATTACCCTTTATGTCCGTTGATTGGGGATTCATGGCCGAAATCGATGAGGCTCGGGAAGCCTATGCCATCGGGAAGTATAGGGATAGGGTTGTGAGCGGCCCCATATTCCGCACCCTGCTCTGGCTTGGGGCTCCCCTCCTCCTCAGCCATCTGATATTCGTGGCCTACCATGTCCTAGATGCCTACTGGCTGAGCCTCTATGGGGAGGTCACCGTGGCTGTTCCGAGGCAGGTCTGGCCGGTTATAATGCTCTTTCAGGCCCTCCTCAACGCATTGACCGCTGCCTGCATGAGCATCGTCTCCCAGTATATTGGGAGCAAGGACTACAGGGAGGCAAGCCTCTCAGCCTCCAGGTTCTTCACGGTTGCATTCCTCATCGGAGCAGCCCAGTGTATCCTCCTCCTATCGCTACGGGAGTACATCTTCACCTGGGTGATCTCCACCCCTCCGGAGATATTCGAGGATATGATGAAGTACTCCGCGGTCATATCCTTGGATGTCTTCTTCAACTGCATCTCCTTCACCTATCTGACCCTCCTCCAGAGCGTTGGGGACACAAAGAGGCCGGCATTGATAAACGGTATAGCGGTGGGGATAAACACCCTCCTAGACCCCTTCCTGGTGCTGGGAATAGGCCCCTTCCCCAGATTAGGGGTTATAGGGGCCTCGGCGACCGATGTGCTTGGGAAGATCATATCCATAATCGGTTTGACCTACATCATCAGGAAGAGCTACCCAGAGCTCAAGGTTAGGTTTACAAGGGACATCAACGTGGAATGGATCCGCCTAGTCCTCAAGATCGGCCTCCCTGTAATGGCCTTAGGTTTGACGAATGGTTTCGCCTTCCTGGCACAGCTGAGGATAATCAACCTCCTAGGGATCGTCGCGGCCACAGCCTACTCTATAGGGTTCGTGATTATGGACATAGTCGACGGGGCCCTCTGGGGGCTGAGCGGGGCAAACTCGATAATGGTCGGGCAGAACCTCGGAGCGGGGAATAATACGAGGGCGAGGGAGATCTCATACAAGACAGCCCTCCTCCTCTTCGGCCTAGTGGCTGTAGGCTCCGCCCTGGTCTATCCGGTGAGGGTAACCCTGGTGGAGGCCTTCGCCCAGGACCCGAAAATAATAGCCGAGGCTGAGCTCTTCCTCAGAACCCTCCTGCCAACCCTCCCCTTCTTCGGCATCTTCATGATAGCCATGTCCACGGGGAGGGGCTCAGGCCACACCACCTTTCCAACCCTGATAGGGATACTGAGGCTCTGGGCGGTAAGGGTGGGGCTTGGATACCTCTTAGCCTTCACAATGGGGATGGGGACCCTGGGGGCATGGCTTGCCATATCCCTAAGCAACATAGTCGGAGGGATCATCGCGATAACCTGGATAAGGTATGGGGGATGGGCGAAGGCGGTAATAAAGAAGGAGCATTAGAAGATATACAGGATGGGAAGTGTAGAACCTAAATGGATCTGTTAGGAGAATCCAAAATAGAGATCATATGTCTAATATCTGCGAACTTCATTATATGCGTTGAGTTTTAAATTGAGATCTATCTTCTTCCATTTAACTAAACTATTTTTTTTCTCCTTTCTTTATATCTCAAATAAATATTTTTCAAATTCAATCACAGGAATCTGGCCTCATGGAGGCTGGATGAACATGTACTTCTGGGCCAGGGAGAGGTACTCATCCATGCTCGTCTCCTCCCTGTCGAGGAGGATAGCCAACCTCGTCAGCATGGAGTGGTGTCTCCTCTCATCCTGAAGGAGGTATCCCAGAAGTTCAGCAACCCGATCATCCCTGACAAGCTCCAAAATCTTCTCGAGCCTCCCGATCATCTCCTCCTCCACCCTTATGTGCTGCCTCACCGACTGGGCCAGCCTCAGGGCCGTAGAGGCATCCATCTCCATCTTGACTGGAACGGCTCCAGCCTCCACGTCGGCCAGAGCCCCGCAGAGGGCTGCGTGCTTATGGGAGTCGTGGATGATGCTCTCTATGACCGCCGAGGCAAGCCTGTTTTGAATCGCTTCGAGGGTTGGCCTAAGCCTCTCAACATGGGAGAGCTCGAGCCTCCTCTGCTCCTCAAGCTGCTCGACCAATCCATACATATTAAACATGGTAGAAACCCCCATCATTTAAAGCCATCTCTAGGAGGTTTGAAAGAAGATGGCGAAACAGAAGATCTCTTGAATTATGATGAAGAACTTCAATGTATGAACTTCCTGACCGCCTTTTACCCGACTTTACAATTGCAGAGTTCAGTTCTCTCCCAACGTCGAGCTCAAACTCGACCCCTACAGGGGGGACTGGTGCCTCCTCGACGAGCTGGGGGTTAGGAGGAGGCCCACGGTAAAGCCTGAGAATGGAGTTATAACTAGATGAAGAACAAGCATCCAAATCAACTGAAGCTGAGAGGTCATCCTCCAACTATTATCTACGGGGTCGGATGTCTTAGGTTATCTTCATCGGCGGATGCTCTCGGAGAGGGGCTGAAGCCATTCCTCCTCACCTCTGGGTTTCATATCAGCTATGAGCATGTTCGTCTGAGGCATGGAGGCGGATGAAGGCCCTTCAAGCCATATACTGCGGGGTCATGGATGAGGAGATCGTTGAAGTTATGAAGAATAGGGCCAGCCTCTTCATTTCCATATTTTTCCATTCATTTCCATATTTTTCGTTTGGGCTTCTCCAGTTCCATGAGCCTACGCCCCATACTATTAAGCCTAGAGAGAGGGGGCTACGTGTCTCCTAGAGAGGTTTAGAAGGCTTATAGGCTTTGCTTGGATCCATCTATGGATTTTAATGGTTATGGGGTTTGCTGTTAGAAGGATAAAGGATTTATTTTTTATGTTCTTGAATTTCTAATCTGTGTTTTGAATAAATAAATAATTTAAGTTTTTGGTCTCCTAAAGGGGTGGGTTGATGTCTAGGATCCTCTTTGTTGGGGTGGCTCTGATGCTCCTAGGTTCTGGTCTTCTCCCGATGTCGGTGAGTGGGGCTACTGAGCCCTCTGAGCCCTTGAGGCTCAAGGTCTTTGTGGGGCCTCCGAAGGTTCCCGCGGATAACGGCGTCTACGAGGCCATCTTCATCCAGCTTCAGGACTCTAAGGGGAGGCCTGCAAGGGCTCCAGAGGATGTGGTGATCCACCTCTCATCCTCCAGCATCCATGTGGGCTCGGTGGATCCCACGGTCTCCATCCCCAAGGGGGAGAGCCACACTGTGGCGAGGTTCTACACCACCTATACTCCCGGAGCCACCACGATAACCGCCGCGGCCCCCGGCTACATCACGGGCCAGGCCATCATGACCACCACGGGACCCGTTCCCACTAAGCTTGCGGTCTATATCGTCCCTCCCGTTATCCCCGCGGATGGGGGTGTCTACGAGGCGATAGTGGTCCAGCTCCAGGATGATGGGGGGTCTCCGGCGAGGGCTCCTCTCGGAGATGTCTGGGTTACCCTCTCCTCCTCTAACATGACGGTGGGCTCATGTCCCCTTCTGGCGGTTATAAGGGCTGGGGAGACCTATGTCAAAATCCCCTTCTACTCCGGCCTGGCTCCGGGGTCTACGGTGATAACGGCCATGGCGTCGGGCTACTCGGCGGGGCAGGCATCGGTCAAGACGGAGGAGCCGGGCGATGACCCGAGGAGCCTGAAGGTCTTCATAGCCCCTCCCAAGGTTCCGGCCGAGGGGGTCTCCTACGAATCCGTATATGTCCAGCTCCAGGACTCTAAGGGGAGGCCTGCAAGGGCTCCCGCCGATGTGAGGGTCGACCTCTCATCCAGCAGCGCCTCCGTCGGCCTCGTCGACAGCTCCCTGACCATCCATATGGGGAGGACCTCCTCCTCAGCCCGCTTCCACTCCACCTATAGGGCCGGGAGCACCGTCATCACTGCCGCGGCCTCCGGATATACCACAGGCCAGGCATCCCTCACCACAGTTGGGCCCGTCCCCTCAAAGCTGGTCGTGTACCCAGTGCTTCCGGGCCTCCCCGCCGACGGGAACTCATCTGAGGTGATAGTGGTCCAGCTCCAGGACCCAGGGGGAACCCCGGCCAAGGATCCGGAGGGCCCTGTCGCCGTCGACCTCTTCTCATCCGTGAGCGATGTGGGCCTTGTCACCCAGAGGATTCTCATACCCTACGGCGGAACCCATGCCGTGGCGAGGTTCAACTCCACCTACACCCCAGGCCAGACGACGATAACCGCCATAGCGCCAGGCTACACCTCAGGCCAGGCCACGGTTACAACACACCTTATAGACCCCATCCAGCTCAACATCACCGTCTCAGCCGAGCCCACTATCGTAAACTCGAGCGGGACGATCCGTCTCATAATCAACGTCACCTATGAGGGGAGGAGCCCGGTTAAGATGGCAACCCTCAAGCTCTCATCAGATGGGGGAGGAGAGTTCACACCTGTGAAGGAGGTGGGGGGAGGAATATACACGGCCGATTACACAGCACCAAGGGTCTACCAGAAGACCACATGCACCATCACCGCCGAGGCCTCAAAGAAGGGATACCTGACGGGAAATGGGACCGTCAGAGTGACCATCAACCCAGTGATCCAGAGGGGGAGCCTCCAGGTCCATGTAACAGACCAGGCTGGGAAACCCATACCGGGCGCGATGGTCGAGTCCACCAGCCAGCCCCAGGGCCAGCAACCCCTGAAGGGGACCACGAACCAAGAGGGGAAGATCCACCTCGAAGGCCTAATACCCGGCCCCTACAGGATCCAAGCCAACGCTACGGGATACAACCCAGCAACCGAAGAGGTCAGGGTTCCCAACGGGGGCTCAACAGCCATAACCCTAACCCTAACGAGGAACCCCACAATCCTCGAGCTTCTCATAACCCCCCCATACATATTTATTCCCGTTGGTGCATCTGCGACGGCAGCCTCCATAGCGGTCTTCATGGTCAAGAGAAGAAGGCGAGGAATGGAGGAAACAAAATCAGAAGAGGAGGAACCAGAGTTCTAAATTTTATAAAAGAATGATCATCAAAGAGGAATCTTCATCTAACCTTTAAGCGTAAAATAAGAATTCTGAAATCATAAAAAATTAATAACGTGGGAATTATATTTGCATCGTGAAATTAGGGGGATGATAAGAAGGCCTCTTCCAATGGAAAAATTTATGGATATAATTTATGATATTAATTTTAAATCTATATTTTTACTACAAAAAGTTATTAAAATAAAATAGATAGGTTTTGCTTGGAGGTGGAAGATGGGAGTAGAGGACAGAAGGGGAGTAAGCCCAGTCATCGCAACCATCATAATCGTAGCCATCGCCATAGTCATGTCCCTCGCCGTAGCCTACTGGATGCTAGGACTAGGAGGAGCCTTCACAAAATATGAAAAACTAGAATTCGTAAGCGCATATGCAGAAAAAGAGAATGGTAATTTTAAAATATACATTAGAATTAGGAATACGGGTTCAGCTGATGCTACAATAGATCTTTGGTTCTTCAACGGAAAACCCAATTCTACATACGAAGAGATATATAAATTAGAAAATGGTACAACGATTAGACCTGGAGACGTGCAAGAAGGTCACATCATATTAACGGGGAACGGCTGGAGATCTGGCATGACTGTTGAACTCATGGTTCAGACGGTTGCGGGGCGTCAGTATCCCAAGTCTATAATCCTTCCATGATCTGGGCTGATCCCCTCTTTTTCTGGAGTGTTTGAGGGCTGGGTAGGATGGGGTGGGTTTGAAGAGGCCTAACTCCGATGAGTCTATTTTTAATGCTGGGGGTATTGGGTTCTCCGGCTCGTTTATTTCCAGGTCTTTTTCAGGGTTCTTTAGGTCTGTTAGGGATTTCTTCGTTAGGAGGCCTCCTCCTGAGGCTCCGGGGGTCTTGTTTAAGGAGCTCCCTAAGGATGCCTTGGTTTTGGAGTCTTACTCTGTTGAGCATCCCTTCTCTAGGGTGGTTATCGCCGCGCTCCCTGAGCTGGGTGGGGGGAAGGCCTACTTCGTGGAGGAGGTTAGGCTCAGTGAT
>CALIUM010000028.1 GCA_938048735.1 uncultured archaeon | reverse complement strand
GTAGGAGCTGAGAAGAAGGAGGATTGAGATGATGCGCATGTCTGCGCATAGAAAGGCGCGCCTCAGCCTCTATGTCGAGGAGGATCTCATCCATCGTGCTCGTGAAATAGGCCTTAATTTGTCGAAATCCTTTGAGTTTTGTCTCCGAAAGATGATCGGGGCGATAGAAGGGAGCGATTTTCAAAATCTTCAAAGAAAAGCCTCAGAATGGTGGGCCGGGCCGGGTTCGAACCGGCGACCACCGCCGCGTCAAGGCGGTGTCATACCACTAGACCACCGGCCCGCTATCCCAATTTCCTCTGAATTAAGATTTCGCTTTTACCCCCTTTTCTCTCTTTCGCTCTGGTGAAATATTTCAGTTATGGCCTTCTCTCAATCCGGATTAGGCCCATCTTCTCTAACAAGCCGAAGTATTCTAGGAGGTACTTGATGTCCCTTTTTCCCGTCTCGAGTTCCACAAGATCGGCGATCTCCGAGAGGCTTCTTCTCCCATCTGTCCAGTATAGTGCTAGGGTTCCAAGAATTCTGCTCTCCCTGTGCTCCTTCTCGAGCCTCCACAGGGCATCTCTATCTTCCCTTGATAGCATCCTAATCCAGGTCCTGGTGGATGGGGGACCCCTGTAGATCCTTTTTGGTATCTTTTCAGCTGCATCTTTTTCAATCTCCTCCAGGACTTCCTTCTTCTTTGTTGGCTTTATTCCCCTTTGTTTTAAGCACTCTTCTATGGTAAGCTTGGCCAGATATATCTCCCTTTCTGCAAACTCCTCTAGATCGGATATGTATTTCTCCTCGAGGGCTTTGTAGGTCGGGTTCTCTTCTAAAAGTCTTCTAATGCTCTTCACCGCCTCAACCCCTCGGTCTAAGAGAAATTTCGCCCTATCTTCAAGAACCTTCAGGCCCTGGAGGGCTGCATCCTCTGGATCACCCTTTTCTAACTCATCGATGATCTTGTTGGTCTGGCTTCTTATTTTGGAGGCTATCTCCATCTTCTTACGGGTTACTGTCTCGCCGAGGAGCCAGATGGCCTCCTCCAAGCCCGCATTGGCTATGAAGTAGGCGTATGTTGCGGCCATCAGGGCGACCTTCCTAAGCATCTCTGGGTCAACCTTGTCAGGGGTATCATAGCTCGTGTGGTAGAACCTATCCGGCCACTGGATTATCATGGGGCATGGGATCCCGATAGAGGGGTCGCTCAGGATGTAGTGGTCGCTCCCGCCTGAGAAGGGGGTGACTGCATACTTGAATAGCGGATATCCGGCTGTGCCCGCTAGGTTTCTCCCCTCAACCTTAACCATGTCCAGTATGGCTTCTAGAAGGGCGTCTGTGTAGGAGGGCATGGCCATGGGGGGCCTCTCGATTATCAACGGCCCTCCACAGAGGTTCTGGTTCTCTCCGACCATGTCAAGGTTCAGGGCTGCCACAATCCTCCCAATCCTGCCCTCATCCTCCGCCAGCCAGGCGTAGGTTCCAGTCATCTCAGGCATGAGCATAAACCTCATAGACCTCTTAGGTCTCGGAAGTTCTCCCCTAGTAATGAGCCTATGAAGCGCCCTCGCAGCCTCCATTACAGCTGCACATCCTGAGGCATTATCGTTAGAGGAGGGCTGGGGATGGCATATATGAGCTACGAGTAGGACCTCCTCATCGATCCCTCCCCCTATGTAGGCGACCGCGTTCTCCATGGCCCCATCATAGAACTTGGAGTCCACCATAGCCCAGATCTTCAGGGTCTCTCCCTTCTTCATCCTCTCCTTTGCCAGTAGCCTGAGCCATCTGCCCTTTCTGGGTGAGAGGACGAATCCGAAGGCCGGCTTCTCCCCTCCTGACCACCAGAAGCTCGTGTACTGAAGGGCGTCTTCGAGGTCCCCCTCCCTCCTCACTGGTGGAAAGGTCCTCATCCCATCGAAGATTATCCCAATGGCTCCTCTACGCTCAACCGCCAACTCGTAGACTCGGCTTATATCCCCACGGGTTAAGACGACCTTCCCCTCCACATCCAATCCCTCATATTCGGATTCCTCCTCCCCATCCTCGAGGACCACCAGCTCCGCCTCCGATCCACCTGGAGGGGTGGGATGGCTCCTCTGGATTAGGGTGAACTTGGAGTCCGACCATCTGGCTAGGACTTGTGCCTCTTCACGGGGTTCTATCAACCTCAACTCCGCATCCCGACAGCTCCACTCCTTGAACATAAGGTTGCTCCAGCAGTAGGTCGCGCCGTCAGCTGGGTATCTCCTAACCTCAGCCTCGAGGCCATATCCCCTCAGGGTCTCAGCCGCGTAGGTTACCGCAGCCCTCAATCCTGGGCTTCCCTGTATCCTGTGATAACGGCTCAGGTCGTAGACTAGGTTGAGAGCTGACTCCCCTGAGATCTCTCCCTCAAGCCTCTCCAAAACGCGTTTAAACACGGGTTACAATAGGTTCCTCCCCATAATATGAGTATTCCCTGCGTAGAAGCCATCCGGAAAGCCTTTAAATGGATCTGTAGAAGTTTAGGATATGAAATCTCTAGCAGATGAGGTAAGGGGCTTCATCCAGGAGAGGTATGTTAGGCCAGCTAGGGATAAGGGCACCAAGGTCATCACCATTAAGGCTGGCGAGATCCAGAGGGAGATGGGGCTTAAAGGCAAGATCCCCACCATATGCTCAGCCCTCTCATCAAAGAAGCTCCAAGAAGCCTCTGGAATACGCCTCATAAAGAGGGAGGGGCCCTCCTGCGGGGCAGAGGCCACCTACACCTACGAAATCCAAAATATGTGAAGGCCCCTTATTTGAGATAAAGGATTAAAACCTCGTCTACAAGGTTAAGGTTCAAGGGAACTAGTCGCTCCCTAGGATTTAAGGCATCGATATAGCCCCCTGTAAAGGTCCCTGCCTAGATAATCTTTATATTAAAACTTTGTGGAGGTTAGATCGCCTGCCGCGGTAGCTCAGGTGGGAGAGCGTCCGACTTCCCGATGGGAAGGGCGAGGCTGAAGACCGGAATGTCGAGTGTTCAAGTCACTCCCGCGGCACCATTTACTTCTCCCGCGGCTTCCGGCCTATTTCCTCTTCCTGAAGAGCATCACGCCCTCGGGCGTTGTGCAGACGTAGTCGAACCCGGCCTCTATCAGCCTGGATGCCTCCCCGGCATCCCTGGCCGCCTTTGAGGTATACTCGTCAGTCTTGAGGTCCACGAGCTGGGTGTATATGAGGGTGTTCTGGATCCTCTTATGGCCTAGGAGGCGCATGACGTGTAGGATGTCCTTCGTCTTTGCATATTCCATCGTCGCCTTCCAGTGCCTGAATGTGTGGAAGCTGATCCTCAGGAGCCTCGGGTTCTGGAGCTTCCTCGCTATGGTGGCCCGCTGCCTCTCGTATAGGCGCCTGATGGTATTTAGGTTCCTGCTGAACACCCTACTAGATCCGCTCTTGCCCCTCAGGGCATTCAGCATCGCCATGAGCCTCGATGAGAGCTTGAAGATCCTGGGATTGCTCCCCTTCTCAGGGGTCACCCTAACCGTGGATGTCTCAAAGTCTAAGTCATCCCAGTGGATCCCATTTGCCTCTCCAGCCCTCATGCCAGTCTCCTTGAGGAGCCTCAGGAATGTGGAGGTCTTAGGCCCACACCCAGCTATTAAGGCATCAAGCTCCTCCTCCATCGGGATGAAGGGGAGCCTCGGGGCGAGTTTATACCTCGGAGGATCCCAGGTCCCACCCCTCATCCTGAGGAGGGCCGTGTAAGCATCGACGGCGATCATCTTCCTCTTCGGACTCCATTCCTGACGGGCTATTATCTCCTTAACCGACTCAGGGTCTAGCAGGTTTGCCCCGCGCTTGACTAAGATCTTTAATATCTTCACTCTAGTTGTAATAGTGGCATCGGCGTAGCCCTCCTTCTTGTGCCACCAGGCATAGCTGAACAGCAGGCTCCGTATATCCGCTTTATCCCCCGCGGTCGGCTTGGAGTCAAAACCGCCTCAGCTAAATTCTTTCTCAATAACTTTTCCAGTAACAGGGTTGGCTTCGGAGTTAACTGCTTTAGATCGGTGATGCGCTAGGCCATTTGATGAGTACATATGGGATATCTCAAGATCCCAAGGATAAAATCATGAGCGAACTTATCAGAGGCCTCAGAGAAGGGGTTATAAGAAGTCTGGAGGGTAGAGATTGGGATGGCTTTTAAGAGCCCGGAGGGAGTAGCTTGAGATGGGATCTAATGGCCCAAAACTGATCTTTCGCCCGATCACCATCCCATATTTCCTTATAATACTGGGGTGGACCTTCATCCTTTTACCCCTATTCATCAGCATGGAGGTTATCTTCGCCAGGGCCTTAGGTCTGCCGCTAAGCCTAGCTTTTATCCTATTTCTACTATCCCTTTTTGGAAGCCACATAAACCTCCCAATAAAAGAGATAGTTTCAATGGAGCCTTTAGTAACTCTGAGGAGGGTGAGCTTCTTCGGAGTTAGCTGGATAATACCGGAGTTTGGAAGGAGAAGGAGGAAGACGCTTCTATCAATAAATTTTGGTGGGGCAATTATACCTGTAATAACCTCAGTATACCTTCTCTTGGTTACCGTTCCTTATAGGGAGCCAAGTCCCTCGATCACATACATGAAGATCCTTATAGCGCTATTAATAGTTACAATCGTGACCCATAGAGTTGCTAAACCTGTGAAGGGGTTGGGGATTGCAATACCAACTTTCATACCACCCCTCACAACGGCCCTAACCTCCATCCTCCTATATTCAATCTACATCAGAAGCAATCCATTCATCATAGCCTATGTCTCGGGGACCATGGGGACATTGTTGGGCGCGGACCTCCTGAACCTGGATAAGATCCCAAGGCTCGGGGCCCCCATTGTGAGCGTGGGAGGGGCCGGGATATTCGATGGGATCTATATCACAGGCCTCATCTCCACCTTCCTGGTCCTCATCCTCCTCTAACTTCCGAGATGGTGGTCATGAAGCCTGAGATGGTTAAGGGATGGAGAACGCTAAATTCATGTCAGATTTGGGTGGGAGTATTCTCCTCCTTCCGGATTTAAGGGGCCAAGTATCTCCATAGCAGCCCGCTTGAGGAGGTGCACGTACTTCCTTTTATCATATCCTCTCCATTCTCGGCCTAGATGATGGGTGGGGACGACCCTCCTGTGGGGGTTTCTGTTTCCGGATTCTGCGTAGAGGAATTCTACGAGGTCTCCTGCACCGAGATCGACGCCCTTTATTTTGAGCTGCCTCGCCGCGATGATGTGGGGCAGCCTGCTTCTATAACACCTCAGGGGTCTACTGAGCCGCTTGGAGATAGCGAGTTCCCTCCAGCCGGCCTCACCTTCTAACACCTCCATGCACCTCTCCCTGAGGTGTTCCAATGCCTTGGGAACCTGAAACCTCAGGACCTCTTCCGAGCTTTCTGCGTCGAAGAGGATCCTCATCAACTCCTCCTGTAGGCTTTTCGCGATCTGGGGTGCATCCCCCCTCCTCAGCCATATGCCCCTGCTGTGGATGATCCCGTCCATCAGCTTTCCGAAGTACCTCTTAGCCACCTCGAGCCTCCCGTCGGTCCCTCTCCTCAGGAAGACTATGAACCTATAGTGGTTTTCTAGTGAGATGGGCAGCCCGACCCTCGAGGATATCAATTCGGCGAGCTGCTCGTAGTCTTGGGCTGTGGCCCCCCTCCTCTTCACGAAGATGCTGTCCGTGTCCGCGTAGAGGACCTTAAACCCCTGGCTCAGGGCTATGTTAACGCTCTCTATAAGCCGGTCCCTCGCTATCCGATTCACCTCCTCGAATGTTGATATGTTCCCATACCTGTTGGCGAAGCAGCCCGAGTATCCATATATGCAGACGAGGATCCCCTTCAGGGCCCTCTGCCTCTGCTCACACCAGGTCCATTCTGCGGAGCCCCTGGGGAGCACCCTCCTCATGTGCTTGAAGTGAATCCTCCTCCTCAGAGGCTCGGCTGCGACCAGCCCCAGCAGGCCGACGCCATCCCTTGAGGCCCCAACAGTCTCGTAGCTTATGTTCTCCCTGACTATTATGCTGGGGAACATCGACTCATAGTCCAGCTCAGCGACGTTCTCGTGGAGCCCCGCGATAGGGGCCATCACGAAGCCTCCCCGATCCCTTTGAATTGTCTCGAGGGCGGTTCTATGGATCACATGGGAGCCCCTCCTGGGGATCAGGATCCCCATCCTATAGGCCTCGAGGCACTGGCGGCTGTCAATGATCCTGCCAGCGGGCCACCTGGAACTCAGCTCTAGGGGGATGAAGGCGAACCTGGAGAGCTCCGCCAACCCCGCGACTCCACGCTCCCCGAAGGCCTCCAGCCCCAGGATGACCCTCCCCCTATGCATCCTAAAATCCTCCATCCCACCCCCATGCCTTCCCGCATCCGGCTCCAAGCCCCAAGCCAGGCACCTCCTCCTGAGGCGTCTCAAATCGGCCTCAGGGTGGGAGGAGACCAGGATGTCCGGGTCAGCCCCCGCCATCCCCTCCCAGAAGACCCTGAGGATCTCCCCTTCCGCCCCACGAATCCTGTCTCTGACCCCCAGCTCCTCGTCGTATATGGTGACCTCTGAGATGGGCTCATCCGCCTGGCTGGATTCGGGCTTGAGGGAGAAGATATATGTCGAGAAGGGGGGCGGCGATGCCTCGAGGGAGTCATCTAGGATCCTAACATCCCACAGCTTCAACCCATCGTACTCCACCTCGACCTTATAGGCCGGTGCAACCCCCCTGGAGAACAGGTATCTCTGGATATGGAGTAGATCTATGTTGTAGAGGCCCCTTATGAGACGGGATCCCTCCAGGTCGGCTATGACCCTCCTATAGTCGTGGGGATCATCCACGAGGATGTGGAGGACCGGCTTCTTATCCATGGATTCTATGGAGCAGCGCCTCTCCTCAGCCTCCACCAGCTCTATGTTTGGATGGGACTCCAAGAGGGTGATAGCCTCCTCCTGTGAGAGCCCTCTAGAAGGCTCAGCGTAGAGGTCCGGCCTATACTCATCCTCGAGCCTGATGATGGGGCCATCCTCCGGCTTGATCCATAGGATCGCCTTTCTCCCTCTGATGTATACGTCAAGGATCCATCCCAGGCTGCGCACCCCTACGGCCATCCTCCCCGTTCTTCGACCCCGGCATGATAAGGGAGGCCATATGGGATCTGAGCTGCTCCAGATCCCGATATAGCTCCTCCACCCTCTTCCTGTTGTCCAAGAGGGCTGTCAGGATCATGATGTTGAGGATATTTGGGACATCGGCGTTACTCATCGCTCCCATCTCGCTCCCCCAAGCCTCCACAATCCTGTTGAAGGCCTCCCTGCGCCCCTCATCCCTGAGGGATTTCGCGAAGCTGGCCTCCAGCCTCCTCAGCTCCTCCTGGAACTGGGCCCTGAAGGAGTGGGTTATCCTCCCCATGGGATCACCTCCATCCATCCTGAAATCTATCCGCCTCGGAGCCCTGCTCGGGTGTTTTATGAGATGGGCTGAGATGACAACCCTCTCGAGCCCCCTGAAGTATATGATAACGCCCGAGGTATGGCTGAGGTATCTTCCCCCCTCAGGCTTTGGGAGGCCCCCCTCGGCGGATCCCTTAGGCCTACAGGTGGCCACCAGGGCGAGGGCTCTCTCGGCGGATGTCCTCCCCAGGTCGAAAACGAGCCTCTGGAGCCTCGGCCTCCCATCCGATATGTGGGGACCTCCTCCGGGCTTGGGTGGGAAGAGCTTTGCGATGTTGTGGACCGCGATCAGCCTCACCGTCTTATCAGCCTCCGCGAGGCTCCTGGCCCTCTCGAAGGCCTCCTCCTGCTGCTCCGGAGAGAATGCGCAGAGGACATAGATCCTCTTCAGGGCTTCCCTGGGATCCAGACCAAAGCCCTCCATGAGGCGGGTTAATAGGTTGACCCTTAGAATGGCCCTCTCCTCCCTATAGTTGCCGCAGGAGATGTAGATGGCCCTTCCTCCCAGCCCTCCCCGCTCTTGGGGGAGCAGGCTCTTCACGAGGATCCTATGGAGGACCTCGTCCACGAGGCTCCCTGGGCTGCCGTATAGGAGGTGGAGGACACCCAGCCTGATGCCTCCCCCGAGGAGCTCGTCTAACCCCCCTATGCCTGTGGACAGGGTTACCTCCTCAAGGCTCGCCCTTAGGGCATCTAGGCCCGAGGTGAGGCTCATCTGGGAGCCTCCAGCAGATCTGGAGGCCTTGGAGGGGTTGTGTCACCCCTCAGGCTCGAGATCCTCTATTCCCCTCTCCGTTATCATGAACCTCGCCTCCCCTTCGGGCAGGGAGGGGGAGTCTATGACTCTGGCCAACCTGGATCCCTGCTTCCCCTTCTGGATCCAGATCCTATGGGTGCAGGCGTGGCCCATGACATGGCCTCCCGCAGGCTTATTCGGGTTCCCGAAGAACTGGCCGGGATCGGCCACCGCCTGATTCGTCAATACGACGGCCAGGTTGTAGGCCTCAGCCATCCTCTGGAGGGTGTGGAGGTGTTTGTTAAGCTTCTGCTGCCTCTCGGCCAAGTTCTCCCGCCCCACGAACTCCCCCCTGAAGTGGCTTATAACGGAGTCCACGATCAGGAGCCTCACCCTAGACATGTCCACCTCCGAGCTTAGGCTCTCAACCAGCAGCATCTGGTGATCGCTTGTATAGGCCCTTCCTATGGTGATGCTCTCCAGGATGCTGCTTGGATCGAGGCCCATGTTCTCAGCTATCTGGTATACCCGTTGGGGGTGGAAGGTCCCCTCGGTGTCTATGTAGATCGCCCCACCTTCCAGCCCACCCCTCTCAGGGGGGAGCTGGCACGTGACGCATAGGGTGAAGCAGATCTGGGTCTTCCCAGCGCCGTACTCCCCTATAAGCTCGGTTAGGGCTTGGGTCTCCACGCCGCCTCCTAAGAGGGAGTCGAGGCTCCTGCTATTGGTCGTACACTTGAGGACGCCCTTCCTCCTCTCGTATAGCTCCTTAGCGGAGATTATGTCGATCTTGGTCATCTCCCTCGCCTCCCTGATGACCCTTGAGGCCGTCTCTAGCCCCAATCCCGTCCGCTCCATCAGCTCAGCGATGGGCGCCACAGCTATCGAGACTATGTCGATGTATCCTCCATCCCTCAGCTTCTTGGCGGTTGAGGGGCCCACGCCGGGTATATCCTCGAGAGAGCCCGCCATAATACCTCGAGGAGATGTTGACCTACCTCCAATAAATTCAGTAAAGGTGGAGGGGGGGAGGGGGGGTTAGATGTTAGATTTAGGATACCTCGGGGCGTAATTCCCCGGGAGAAATCCTAAAATAGATTTTCCTTCTTTCGAGTTCTGCCCTCATCGAGAAGGCCCCATTTAACGGATCAATCAAAAAGCGAGGCCTATTCAAAAATCAGCGCCCCAGATTTAACTTTTTAATTGAATTTATGCGCCCTTCCTCCATCACCCCTTAGCACTAAATTCGTTAAACCTCGTTTGTGGGGCCTTGATGTCTTGTTGCGAAGATCCTGAAGACCTGGATCAGGGCCTCTACGAGGGGTTCTCCCCTCACCAGCCTGTATCTTCTCTGATGGTCCAGCCTTACCTCTTCTACTAGCCCGTATCTTATCAGGGTTGCTATATGGCTCTTCAGGTTTGAGTCCCCTATCCCCGTCAGGGCTTTAAGCCTATATAGGCTGAAGGAGGCCTCAAGCCTTGGGTTCTCCGCCATAACCCTCAATATCCTTAGTCGACCTATGCTCCCGAGAACCCTCTCGGCCTGCTCTTCTTCAGGCAAGGGTCTTCCTCCTCTCCAATCCCCTTAGCATCCTGCTCAGGTCTTCGAGGGAGGCTCCGGCTATGCTCAGGCCCCTATCCTCCCTATAGTCCAATATCCCCCTAAGGGAGAGGTCCCTCACCCTCTCAAGAACCCCGTTATAGGACAGGCTTCTGATGCCTTGGGCCTCACATGAGACGAGGTAGAAGTCATAGACCTCCTTTATTGAGACGTATGGGGTCCTCCTATGTTGGAGGGCTTGGATCGCACCCATTAGTATAGCAACGCCCTGCTCATCCAGGTTTAGGAGGTCCTCGCTGCTCAAGCCCCAGAACTCCTCACCTACCGCCCTCCTCACATGCTCTATGGAGACCTTCTTGGCCCCCTCGGCGTCCGCTATCAGGCCGCTGGTGAGCATCACATCTAGGGCGAAGCGGCAATCCCCGGAGTTCTCCTTCCTGCTCGCCGCCAGATCAGCCACATAGCTGATCGTCTCCTCATCTACGGCTCCGGGCTTGAAGGCCTCGTCAACCCTCGCCGCTAGGATATCTCTAAGCTGCCTTGAGTCGTAGCTTGGAAGCCTAACAACTATGTTTCCAAGGCTGCTCCTCTCCGAGGGGTCAAGGAGTTCTAGGAAGCCCGGGTCTCTGGCTATGAAAATTACCCCTATGATATTCTGGTATTCTCCCAGGTATAGCTCGCTCAGCCTCGTCAGGTCGTAGACCACTCCCCCCTCCCTCTCCTCTTCCTTAGACCTCCTGACCAGGTAGTCCACGTCGTCAAGGGCTAGGAGGAGGTACTTCCCTTCAACCCTCAGGTAGTGGACGATGAGCCTCAGCATCTCCCCGGAAGAGTGGCCCCTCGTGGCCAACTCTGGGGCCAGCCTCTGGAGGATCGTCTGGTAAAGGATGAAGCGCGACCCTCCCTCAAGCTTGCAGTTAACGTGTATGAAGCTTAGAGGCACCCCCCTCATTGAGGCCTCGGCCTGGTAGTTAACCCCGAAGCGGTAGGTTGTGCTCGTCTTACCAGAGCCCACGGGGCCATATAACTGTACAACCCTCTCGTATGTTTCTCCAGGCCTCTCGAGGAAGTCTTTGAAGAGACCCCTGAGCATGTTTATGTGGAGTTCACGGTGGGGTAAATGGCTGGGGATATGTCTAGGGAGGAGTTTCTCAATGTCCTTAAACACCGAGGCTGCACGGACACTGGGAGATAATGGCACAGTAAGATGTATGGTGATGAAACTAATTAAAATATTCAGGAAGATGTAGGGGATGGATCTTTGGCTTAAACCCCTTTTCAGGGAATTATTTAAAAATTTTTAATGAAAATTTGCATTTTTGTAACTTCTCAAGGGAGGCCGAGAAACGAGGATTAAGCGGGTATTTTCACCCCATTCAGGTTTTTCTTGTTTAGCCCTTCAGGCATGGCGTGATGCTTCCAATAAGCCCTTCAGGCCGCTCCTTTAATCTCAATGATCTTAAAAATGGTATCGACATACAACTTCCTTTTGATATGCCTCTGAACAGAGATAGATCCAGGGAGATAATGTCTGGGAAGGGCGTAGATGCCGTTATAGCCTCATCCACCGAGAACGTCTACTATGCCTCGGGCTACTGGAGCGTTGCCCATAGGACCTCCTCGAGAGTTTGGATCTACGCCGTGATCCCCCTCGACGGCGAGCCATTTGTTATAGCTCCTGCATGGGAGGCTGACCTGGCCCTCTCAGGCGGAGTTGAAAATATATACCTCTACGGCCCTGAGGAGGTGGAACTCACGGAGGAGGCCAGTATAGCTGGGTTTGACCTCCTTGAAAGGCTTCTTATCAATGCTCGGATCGGGGATGAGGCCCTCTCAGCCTTAACTTGGGCACTGGAGTCGGAGGGGTTGTCTAAGGGGGTTATAGCCATCGACCCCTCGAAGGTGGAGCCCGGACTTCTCGAGAGGGTTCAAAGGGCCATCCCTGACTTAAAGCTGAGGGATGGAAGAGGGCTGATAGAGGAGATTAGGCTGGTTAAGACTAGAGAGGAGATGGAGAGGATCCGCAGGGCGACTGAGGTTGCGGAGAAGTCGATGGAGGATGCTCTGGAGATAGCTAGGCCTGAGATCAAGGAGAGGGATATGGCAAGTATATTTGAGTACTCTGCGGCCGGGGATGACTGCGAGATATCCCGAAGGATGATAGGGTTTGGAGAAAGGAGTTCCCTACCCAACCCCACCCCTTCCCAGAGGGGGGCACGGAGAGGGGATATCATAAGGATGAGCCTCGGATGCGCATGGATGCATTACAACTCAAACATATCTAGGACAGCGATTTTAGGGCGCCCTTCAACCGAGGTTAGAAGGGGCTGGGAGGCTGTGGCCTCGGCCCAGGAGGCGATTCTCGACGAGGTGAAGGCTGGGGCCAAGCTCTCCCAGCTGTACTCCGCAGGAGAGAGGAGGCTAAAGGAGGCGGGTATAAGGGTTATACCCTCAACATTCGGCCATGGGATAGGTATAGAGTTGGAGGAAGATCCCAGGATCGGAGGGGCGGAGGGAGAGCTTATGGAGGGGATGATCTTGAACATAGATGTCCGTTACCTGAAGCTTGGGAGATATGGATTGGAGATAGAGGACACATTCCTAGTCACCGATAAAGGGTTCGAACGTCTAACGAGGACTGGAGGAGAACTCTACATCCTTTAAGCGGATGAAGATTCAACGGTGAGATTGTCACACATCGTCCTTCGGGCTATAGGGTTCCCTCCCTCCATGATTTGAGGTATCTCCTCTGCTCACTGGTCAGCTCGTCTATCTCCACTCCCATCCCCTTAAGCTTCAGCCCGGCCACCTTCTCATCTATCTCTTCCGGAACCCTGTATACACCCGGCTCAAGTTTCTCGCTCCTCCATAGATATTCAACCGATAGGGCTTGGTTGGCGAAGCTCATATCCATGACCTCGCTTGGATGGCCCTCGGCGGCGGCTAGGTTAACAAGCCTCCCCTCGGCTATGAGGTAGAGGCGCCTCCCGTCTCTAAGCTTGTACTCCTCCAGGTTTTGCCTGATCCTCCTCTTCGAGGATGATAGGGCCTCGAGGGCGGAGAGGTTTATCTCGACGTTGAAGTGGCCCGCATTGGCTAGGACGGCCCCGTCCTTCATCCTCATCATGTGCTCTCGGTCTATGACGTTTATATCACCCGTAGCCGTCACGAAGAAGTCCCCGATAGGAGACGCCTCCCTCAGGGGCATGACCCTGAAGCCGTCCATAACGGCCTCTAGGGCTCTAAGGGGGTTCACCTCGGTCACGACGACGCTCGCCCCCATCCCCCTGGCCCTCATGGCGATCCCCCTCCCGCACCACCCATATCCGCAGACGACGAAGACCTTCCCAGCCAGCATGAGGGAGGTCGCCCTTAGGATGCCGTCTATGGTGCTCTGCCCTGTGCCATACCGGTTATCGAAGAGGTATTTGGTATATGCGTCGTTCACGGCTATTATTGGGTATCTGAGAGCCCCCTCAGAGGCCATCGCCCTCAGCCTTATTACCCCCGTGGTGGTCTCCTCAGTCCCACCCTTAACCTTCGCCAAGGCTTCAACCCTCTTTGAGTGGATGGTGCTGACCAGGTCTGCGCCGTCGTCCATGGTTATCATGGGCTCATGGTCTATGACCCTCTCAATGCACTCGTAATACTCTTCCGCGGTCTCACCCCTCCATGCATAGACGTGGGTTCCCCCCTTGGCAAGGGCTGCTGCAACCTCATCCTGCGTCGATAGGGGGTTAGACGCGCATAGGGCCACCTCAGCCCCTCCGGATTCAAGGATTCTCACCAAGACAGAGGTCTCCTTAGTGACGTGGAGGCAGGCTCCTATTCGGAGCCCCTCGAGGGGTCGCTCCTCCTTGAACCTTTCCCCGATCATCCTGAGGACGGGCATATGGGCCTGGGCCCACTCTATCAGTAGCTCCCCCTCACCAGCTAAGCCTATGTCCTTGACCTTAAACTCTCCCAATATAGCCCCCTCCACAGGTTTAGGGTAAGGCATTTCTTCATATTATAATCTTCTGGGCGTGTGGCACCTCTCCCAAGTATATAACCGCCGCTTCTTGGATTATCCCCCTTTTTACGGCGGCCTCTACAATCCTCTTCCCAACGAGGTTGCAGATGGTGGCCTTCTTCATGGCTTCAAGGGCCTCCTCGACGGAGGTTAGGGCGCCCCTGTAGAAAACCTCGCTTACCACGAAGGGGACCCTCCACCCCTCTATGGTCTTACCTAGGAGTTCAGCATCGCAGGCAGCCACAAGGATATCCCTTCCACGGCGCACGGTCTTCACATAGACCTCTGCCAATCCCCCTCAACTCGTCCCGACCGAGGAGCGGGCTCCGCAGGCCTCACATTGGAGGAACCATAGCCTCTTCTGGCGCTCCAGCCTAGTGTCGGGCCTCCTACACACCGGACATATGACATACTTCTCGGTGTACCTCTCCAGGAGGTTTCGGATACTCTCGATGTTGAACTTGCCTTTGAAGATGGCCCTGCTTCCGTCGAATGTAGCGAGGGTGGCCATCTCAGCGGTCAGAAACTTTAAAATGTGATCTGGATCCCTCCTGAGGCTTTCAGCTATCTCGCTGAAGTTCTGGATGATGGTTCTTCTACCCACGAACACGACCTCAGGCCTTGGTAGGGTGAACCTCTCATAGGCCTCCACCTGCTTCGGAAGCCTCTCATAAGCCCTCCCCAGCATCTCCCTATAGCTGAGTTCCATGCCTCTCATGATATTATATCTACTTCCCCGGATATAGCCTATGTGCTCTCTCATCTCAAGGGTCTCGATTCATCATACTCCAGGAAGAGGCTGACAATCCTGAAGCCCTCCACCAGGCCCATATCTGTGAGCTTCAGCTCCGGTATCACGGGCAAGGATAGGAAGCTCATAGCCATGAAGGGGGAGCTGAGTGTGCAGCCAAGTTTCCTACACTGTTGATGAA
The DNA here is from genome assembly GCA_938048735.1 of uncultured archaeon. Lineage (GTDB taxonomy): Archaea > Thermoproteota > Bathyarchaeia > TCS64 > TCS64 > JAGTRB01. Next base: position 18,774 of record CALIUM010000028.1, on the reverse strand, counting down.
GCATCTCCAGGCTATCTGCTACGACGTCAGCACACCTGCCGGCCATCAGGCCTGCCACCTCCAGCCTCAAACTCGATATGATACGCCCTTGTTGCGCGATAGATAGGCCTCCTCCTATCTCGGCTAGGTGGTTGCAGGCGGCTGCCATGCTCTCATCATCCACGCCGACAACTATAAGGTTGTGGCTGTCGTGAGCAACCGTGGATGCCAAGGCCCCGCCCTTTAGGCCAAACCCCTTCACGAAGCCCAGTCCTATCCTGCCCGAGGCTCTATGCCTCTCCGCTACAGCCGCCTTTAGGATATCCCTTTCAGGGTCTGATTCCACCACACCATCTTTAACTTCAAGCCTTTCGATCAGCTTCTTCGTCACTATGCTCCCCTCCTCAACCCCCATCACCCTAGCAAGAACTGAGCCTTCCCTCATCCCGACAGGTATCTTGAAGTCGTCAGGCTTCAACTCTCTAGCCAGCCTAACGGTTCTGTAAACCTTCGGGTCATAGGTGTAATTGGGGATCTCGACCCTCAGCCTACCCATCTCTGCGACTGGGACCCCATCGAAGAGGACCAATTCCACTTTGAGATCCTCGGATAGGATGTTTAGGTGAGCCTTGAATCCGGGAGCTATGGCTCCAACACCCCTGAGCCTGAACCTCCTTGCGGGGTTCCAGCTAACCATCCTAACGGCATCCACGAGGCTTACCCCCATACTCACGGCCTTCCTCACGAGACGGTCGAGGTGGCCCTCCATTAACAGGTCTCTTGGATGCCCGTCGTCCGAGACGAGGATACACCTCTCCAGGGAAATTCCCCTCTTGATAAGTGTTGGAAGTATGGCGTCCATATTTCTCGCAGCTGATCCCTCCCTGATCATGAGCCACATGCCCTTTCTCAGCTTCTCGAGGGCCTCTTCTCCTTCTGTGGACTCATGGTCGGAGTCTACCCCCGACGCGATGTACCTGTCGAGCTCCCATCCCCTCAACCCTGGGGCGTGCCCATCTACTGGAATGCCCATCCTCCTCGCAGCCTCTAACTTTCCAATGACCTCCTCCTCGCCATGGATGACCCCAGGGTAGTTCATCACCTCTCCGAGGGCGACGATCCCAGGCTCAGAGGCCAGCTCCTCAACCTCCCTAACCCCGATCTCGGCGCCCGAGGTCTCGAGCCTCGTGGCTGGGACGCATGATGGGATGGTCAGGTAGAGATTCATAGGTAGACCCCGGGACTCCTCCAGGAACATGTTTACCCCTCTAACCCCGAGGACATTAGCAACCTCATGGGGGTCTGCGACGACTCCGGTGGTCCCTCTTGGAACCACGATCTCCGCAAACCTTGAAGGGGTCAACAAGCTGCTCTCTATGTGGATGTGGCCCTCTATAAACCCCGGAGACACATATCTCCCACCAAGCTCTATGACCCTTTCACCCAAGTATTCTCCGCATATCCCGGTGATCTTCCCATCATCTATGGCTATATCTCCCCTCACCACCTCGCCCGTGAAGACGTTTACGATTCTGCAGTCTTTGAGAACCAGGCTCGCCCTCAATCCTCAAGCCCTCTTCTTTAATGGATTATGACGAGCTTTTGGTGTTAAAAGTTTTAAAAGGATTCGCCTATAGGGCTGACTGTGAAGGTCTCAGAGAAGTATGGACTTAGATTCGAGGTCTATACCATAGATGAACTCAAGGATATGACGCTGGAACTCTGCAGGAAGATCATCCTAGATGGGTACAGGCCGACCGTTATCATAGGGCTCGGTAGGGGTGGCTGGCCTGTCCTTAGGTATTGCAGCGACTTTCTAGATGTGAGCAACGTATACACCATCAGGGTTGAATACTATACGGGAGTGGATGTGAGGGGCTCTATCCCTAGGATTTACCAGGATCTGCCCTCCGATCTAAGCCTTGATGGAGAGGATGTCCTTCTAGTGGACGACGTGTTGGATACCAGTGAGACGATGATATTCGTGAAGGAGAAGATAATGAGGGAGAGGAAGCCCAGGGATCTGAGGATCGGGGTTCTTCACTATAAGCCCTGGGCTCGCCTCAAGCCAGACTACTATGTCAGATGCACGTCCTCGTGGATAGTCTACGACTGGGAGAGGTGTGAAACGATAAGGAGGCTTCTGGATAAGCACAGGCTTCTAGAGAGGTATGGGTTGAAGAGGGTGAGGGAGGACCTCCTCGAGATGGGCTTCACAGAGGGGGATCTGGAGATGGCCCTCCTAGGAAGGCCATCATAGGGTCGCCTCCCTTAGAGCCTCATGGCACCTACAGGTCCTCTCCCTCGGGATCCTTGGGATGGCCTCCATTATAAGCCTCTTGAAGTTGTCCGAGTTCCTCCTCATGGTCTCTATTATCTCCTGGGTTGAGACTGGCTTCTCGGCCCATACATCGTAGTCGGTCACCATCGCGACGGAGACATAGCAGATCTCGGCCTCCCTAGCCAGGACTATCTCGGGGTAGAGGGTCATACCTATGATGTCGGCCCCCCACATTCTGAAGAGCCTAGACTCAGCCCTTGTTGAGAACCTAGGTCCCTCGATGCAGACGTAAGTTCCCTTAGGATGAACCCTGAGATCAAGCTCCTTGGCTAGGTCGACGAAGAAGTCGTGGAGCTGGGGGCATACGGGATCTGCGGAGGAGATGTGGCAGATCTTCCCCCCCTCGTAGAAGGTGTCTGGCCTCCCCTTAGTCCTGTCTATAAACTGATCCGTTATGACGAAGTCACCTGGCTTGTAGTCCTCCCTGAGACTCCCAACAGCTGAGGATGCTATGATCCTCTGAACCCCGAGTTCCTTAAGAGCCCAGATGTTGGCCCTATTATTTATCCTGTTTGGAGGGATCTGATGGCCTCTCCCATGCCTTGGGATGAAGGCTACGCTCCTCCCCCCATATGTACCCAGGAGGATGAGATCGGATGGCGCCCCATATGGCGTGTAGACCTTCACCTCCCTCCTCTCCTCGAGCATCCCAGGGTCATAGACCCCGGTCCCGCCTATGACGGCTATCTCGGCAGAAAGATCCTCAGCCATCGAGAACCCCAATAATAAATCCCTCAAGTTAGAATAAACCTTTTCAACCATTATAGAGGATCTAGCATAACCTTACTCAAAAGCCCTTATCGACGGGGAAGACGATGAAGGCTAATCCCTCAATTAGTTTTGAACTAATGGAGCGATCTATTATGTTGATGGGCTTAATCATCAAGGCCTCACTAAAGACCTTGAATGCGAAGGTATATATAATGTAGTGGAGAAAAGGGAGTTTAAGTGGGTTGATTAAAGTGAGCTTGATTACTTATGAGGATTTGATCAAGGGAATTCCAAAGGCTGAGCTTCATGTCCATATAGTTGGATCTGTAAGGCCTGAGACCCTTCTCCGGCTGATCGAGGAGGGCCACCTGGATCTGGACCTGAAAAGCCTAGAAGATGTGGAGGAGTTTTATAGGTTTAGGGACTTCCCCCATTTCATCTCCATCTACACTAAGGTGGTGGACTCCATAACCGACTAGGTGCAGTTCGAGCCTATAACCTACGAGCTTCTGGAGAGGGAGGCCCAGTGCAACGTGAGATATGTGGAGGCGAGTTTCTCACCTTTAGACCATGTATTTAGAGGACTGGATTACGGGGAGATGCTCGACGCCATAAATAGGGGTATAGCCCGAGCGAGGAGTAGATTCAATGTGCTCTGTAACATAAGGGTAGATCTCGTGAGGAATTATGGGCCAGAAAGGGGGATGGAGGTCCTAGATTGGATAGAGGATAAGGGGGAGAACATCATCTCCGTGGATATAGGTGGAAGTGAGGAACGCTTTCCTCCAAGGCCGTATGCAGAAGTTTTCAGGAGGGCTAGGGAGATGGGGCTACACACGGTAGCCCATGCAGGGGAGGCGGCGGGGCCTGAGAGCATATGGGAGGCCTTGAGGTTCCTAGAGGTCGAGCGTATAGGACATGGGGTTGCGGCTAAGGATGATCTATCCCTCATCGAATATTTAAGGAGTAGGGGGATAGGGGTGGAGGCATGCCCAACGAGCAATGTGAGGACCCGGGTTGTGCCATCCCTCAGCGAACACCCTATCAGGAGGTTCTTCGAGGTGGGCCTAAAGGTCTCTGTGAATACGGATGACCCCTCCATGTTTTGGACCGACATGAATAATGAGTACCTCCAGCTCCAGGAGGAGCTGGACTTCAAACCCCACGAGCTCTTCAAGTTAAGCCTCAACGCAGTCGAGTCCTCCTTCCTCCAGAGAGAGGATAAGGATAGAATAATTAAGGAGTTCGAGGAAGAGTTTAGATGCCTGGAGCCTGAAAGGTTTAAGTAGGCCAAACGGGACCCTAACTAAGCAAGGGGTGTTCAAAACTCTTAAGGTCTAAGAAGTTTCCGGTAGAGGGGCCGATCCTGGTGACATGCGGCCTCCCCTATGCCAACGGCCCCTGCCATATAGCACATCTCAGGACATATGTCCCAGCGGACATATTCGTGAGGCTCCTGAGGAAGATGGGGCAGGAGGTGGTCTTCGTATGCGGATCCGACACGCATGGGACGCCCATAACCGTGAAGGCCGAGGAGGAAGGCATAACTCCAAGGGAGGTCGTGGAGAAGTACCACAAGCACTTCATGCAGCTATTCCCCAAGATAGGCGTATACTTCGATAACTATGGGAGCACGGACGACCCTCTAAATCATAATAGGACCGTCGAGATAGGGAGGGCCCTCCTAGAGAGAGGATACATATATGAGAAGAGGGTCAAGCTCCCCTACTGCCCAAGCTGCAAGAGGTTTCTCCCAGACAGGTATCAGAGGGGGACCTGCCCATACTGCAGTGCACAGGCTAGGGGGGACGAGTGCGACCAGGGGTGTGGACGCTACCTGGAGCCAGGTGAGCTCATCGACCCTAGGTGCGCCATATGCGGCTCCAAGGCGGAGGTGAGGGAGGCCTCCCACTTCTTCTTCAAACTAACGGCCTTCGAGGACTTCCTAAGAGAGTTCCTCAAGAAGTTGGATGGGACCGACAATGCGAGGAACTATGCCCTCCAGTGGATTGAGAAGGGGCTCAAAGACTGGAACATAACCAGAAACCTGGACTGGGGGATCAAGTTCCCGTGGGGGGAGGGGCTGGTCTTCTACGTTTGGTTTGACGCCCCCATAGGTTACATAAGCTCCACAGAGGAGTGGGCCTTAAAGCATGGGGGGGACTGGGAATACTTCTGGAGAGGGCCAGGACCAATAATCCACTTCATAGGGGCGGACATAATCTACCACCACTGCCTCTTCTGGCCATCTATGCTGAAGGGTGCAGGATACAGCCTCCCCTACGCCGTTGTGGCCTCGGGCATGGTCAAGGTGGAAGGAAAGATCTTCTCCAAGAGTAGGGGCTACGTAGTATGGGTTGAGGAGGACTACCTCGAGAAGGGCTTGGACCCAGACGCCTTGAGATACTACATCGCCTCATACACCGGTCATACGAGGGATCTGGACTTCAGCTGGAGCACCTACGGAGAGAAGGTGAACAACGAACTCGTAGCCACCCTGGGCAATTTCATATATAGAACCTTGCTCTTCGCAAAAAGAAACTACGGCTATATAGTGGAGGGTGGGATCGAACCTGAGGTTAGAGGTGAGGTGGAGACCGCTCTCAGGGCCATCCTAGAGGGTCTTGACTCCTACGAGTTCAAGAAGATCTCCGACGCGGTCCTTTCCCTAGCCTCCTTCGGAAATAGGTATCTCCAGGCCTCTGAGCCCTGGAAGCTCATCGAGACAGACCCCCTTAAGGCGAGGATGAAGGTGCACAACTGCCTCTGGCTCGTGAAAGCCCTTGCAGTCTTGATGGAGCCGATCATGCCATCCAAGGCTGAGGAGCTCTGGCTGCAGCTGAAGGGGGAGAGGAGGAGGAATGTGCCTCTGGACGAGGCCCTAGAGCCCCTGGAGGTTGGAGTCAAGCTCTCGGAGCCCTGGCCCATTTTCATGAGGGTGAAGGATGAGGTCGTGAAGGAACTATCCACAGTCATCTCTAGGAGGGTAGCATCCGCTAAGGGATAAGGAGGTCGAATGGTGTCTTGAAGCTTAGGATCGACCTGCACGTGCACACGGCTTATAGTGGAGATGGATATATATCCGTTGAGGAGGCTTTCAGGCGTTGTAGAGCCGTCGGGCTTGACGGCTTCGCCTTGACAGACCATGATACGATTGAAGGCGTTAAGAGGGCTGAGAGGCTGAAGGGCGACCTCCTCCTAATCCCAGGGCTCGAGGTCACGGCCGACAGGGGACACATCCTAGCCCTGAACATCTCGGAGCTTATACCGCCAAAGCTTTCGATATCAGAGACCGTTGAAAGGATCAGGGAGCAGGGGGGGATCGCCATCCTAGCCCACCCCAGCTCCCTCCTAAAGACATTCCTAGGTGAGGAGGAGATAGCCGAGGCTAGGTTCACGGCCCTTGAGGTGGCCAACTCCATGAGCTTTCCCTATGGATGGACCTTTAGGAGAAACCTAAAGATGGCTGAGAGGCTCCGCCTTCCCAAGACTGGGGGGAGCGATGCTCATATACCTGAGGTTGTAGGTAAAGCCTACACAATTATAGATGCCGATTCAAGGGATACTGAGGATGTGATCAGGGCTATTGTAAGGGGTTATACGGAGACTTCAGGAGGGGGCATAACTCTCAAAGAGAGATTCAAACAGCTCTCGAGGAAGATCTTCAGTCCTGCGGGAGAATCCATCCGTTAAAGGAGACTAGGGAGGAGCTTCCTAAGCTCCAAGAGGGCTGTGTTCGCAGTATCTATGACATCCTCAACGTATATAGGAGGTGGCCTTACCCTGGAGCCTATAAGCCCTGAGACTATCAGGGTCCACCCCACTATATCTGAGATTATCGGCTCTGGAAAGGCTATGAGGGCAACCCCTAGGGCTATCAAGGGGGATCTGGTTGAGCCTCTCCTCCATAGACCTTTCAATTTCCGGGCCTCAACACTCACATCCCTCATGAGGGCGCAAGCCTCCCTCAAGGATATTCCGAGCTCATGAGCGGCCAGTACCAGGCTCTGAACGTCCTCTCTCCTCATACTCCCTCCACCTTCTTTTTCTTTCCATCCCTACAGGGCCTTGAAGGACTCGAACCAGCGGTCATATGAAGCGATCATCTCTGATGAGACGCTCGGCTTCCTACTCCTTAGGATCCTCTTGAAGTCCTCCATGGTGACGGGCCTCGGTCTTGCCTCCTTGTTGGCGGCTCTCCCAGACTCGAAGAGTTCCCTTATTACCTCCATCCTCACCGACTGGCAGATATCCCTTATATCGCTCCCCGTGAAGCCCTCCGTCCCTTTCGCTAGCTCCTTCAGGTCTACATCTGGAGAAAGCTCTAGCTGGGCGGTGTACATGGTGAGGAGTTCGACACGGGTCTCAAAGTCGGGTATTGGAACCAGTATCCTCTTCTGAAACCTCCTAATAAATGCCCAGTCTAAGTCCCAGGGTTTGTTGGTTGCGGCTATAACATAGAGGTGGTAGTTCTTCCCCTTGTCCATTATCCCGTCCATCTCCTTTAGGAACTGGTTTCGAACCCTAACTTCTCCCCCCACCTCGTGGGAGCGGACTCCAAGAAGGGAGTCAACCTCATCTATGAATATGATGGCTGGACGCCCCTGCTCAGAGATGCTCCTCGCTGAGGCGAAGAGCTTCGCCACATTCTTCTCCGCCTCCCCGAGCCATTTAGACATCACTGAGGCTGCGTCCACGACGATGAACTCCGCATCTATCTCGTTGGCAACCGCAGCTGCGAGGAGGGTCTTCCCACATCCAGGGGGGCCGAATAGGAGGATCCCCCTAGGCCAGCCCAGGGGGAAGAGGTCCGGCCTCTGTACCGGATACACGATGGCCTCTTTGATAGCCTTTTTAGCCTGCTGGAGGCCCGCGACATTCTCCCATCCAACATTTGGCTTCTCCCTTATCCCGGCCTCATCAGCCTCCAATAGGGTCTCCTTTGTTGAAGAAGTTGAAGACTTCTCGAAGCTGAACCTCTGACCCTCAAGCCCACCCTCCTGGAGGATCCTGAGCCTCTCCTTGTATGTTGTAACCCTCTCTATGTAGACCCTGTTTAGTATGTAGTCCGGATAGAGCCTTATCAAGCGGGTTAGGGCATCCACAGCCCTCCTATAGTACTCAGCAGCCTTCTCGGTCTCCCCCAGCCTGTCAAGCCTGACGGCCTCCGCTGCGTATTGCATGGCTGCCTGCTCCAATTGTTGGGAGGCGCTCAATTCACGCACTCCTCCAATCTGACCTTGCCCTTAGCATCCAGATCAGTCAGGATCCTAGAGACCTCTTCCGGGAGGAGGTTCAGCTCCCTCGCATAGCTCGCCACACCTATGGGCTGCCCTTCCCTCCTCCTCATCACATTATTAACGTGTACCGGGGCGTCTCCTACCTCAACATTCGACTTGGTGATGGAGACTGGGATTGCGATCGCCGATGAGGGGGGCTCTGGGAGATTCTCCCTCAGGGTTCTCTCAACTATCGTTGAGACCTCCTTAAGGATCTCCTCGCTCTCAGCCGTTCCGGCGGTTATCGAGGAGAGGTCTAGGGTTGGCTGGCTGAAGTCGATCGTCGTCTGGGTCAGGGTCTCGCTCACCAGCCTGCTGAGCTGCTCCATCTCCATGGAGAGCTCAGGCATCGTCCTCGAAACCTCCTTTGAGACCTCGCTTATCATCTTTGATAGGGGTTTAAGCTCTGAGATCACGCCCTGAAGGTCAAGGAAGTTCTCCAGCCTTATTATTATGCACTCTATAGCAAGCTGGGTTTGACCGATTATCTTTGAGAGAGCCCTGATCCTCACCATCTCGTTGGCGTAGATCTTGGCCCTCGACATGTCGAACCTCTTGAGGGCGGAGGCACACATCTCGAATAGAGCCTTATCCCGGTTACGCAGCCTGACCATTATCTGGTCCAGCTTAGTACAGTGGAGCCTCAGGATGGAGATGGACTGGTCACTAAGGGCGGTAGGCGGCTTAGAACCGTCCAAGACCCCCAAGGCCGAGACCTCCAGCCCTTCCCCTAATTGGCCCTGCCAATAGAATTTACAATGACCAACCTGTCTAGAGATTCTTTCCTAGCTGCACCCATCGATCCATTGTGAATCCTAAAGTTTTTGAGGACTAAAAAAAATGGGGTTACTCGGAGATTTATCATATCTCCAGCCCCTATTAGATTCGAGGTAGTTCTCCGCCAGTTGTGGGAACCTTCCCCGGAAGCTCTGGGAATGTCTCCCTCATCTTCTGCTCCGCTATCGCCGCAGCCTCCTCCAGTATCTTCTGAGCATCCTCGTTCACCGTCTCGAAATTTATCGTCATCCCAGTGACTGAGCCGGCATCTAGGACTATTCCGCTCAGGAGGTTGCTGATCTCACCTAACTCCTTCTCGGCTTGGGGGGATATAGAGGCCATTCCGGTCTTGATGTTCCTTATCACGCCAACTATGGGAAGGAGGGTGACCGCCACATCTCCGAGCTCTGTGACGGTCTTGAGCCTCAGAGCTATCTGCTCTAAGGCGAGCCTGGCGTGTATGATCATCTTCTCCATCTTTCTTATCTCTACCAGCTCGCTTGCGAAGACGTTTGCCCTTGCGGAGTCATGCTTAGTGTACGCGTCCACGATCCTGTTGAAGATGGTCTTATCCCTCTCCTGGAACCTATTCGATGCCAGATCCAACCTCTGGATCTGGAGCTCTATGCGCTTAATGGCTTCATCCAGCCGAGGCTTGAGCGGGCCTGGTGGTCGAACCGCCTCCTTCACCTTCACGGAGAAGGGTCTGTCATCTGGCCTTTCCCATCTCTTTGCGAACGCATCCATCCTATTTTCACCTGTGAATAGTGGGGGGCGGTTCTTGGAATAGCCCTTTCATTTCTCACATGATCTTTCGAGGTTCTTTAGGCCTAGAAGAGAACATGACATTTTCACCTTCTTGTAACTCGCAAGGCATTAGGAGCCTAGATGCTAACCTAATTAAATAAAAAATTTTCATATAAAACCAAAAATTTGTATAATATAATTAAAGATCCGATGAGCAAACCAAAAACAGCTCCCTCTCTGAAAGAAACTTGAGGCGAGGGATAGATGAACGAGAGGGTTAAAATATTGGGGGCATGCACCCTCCTTGGTTTCATAGCAGGAGTAATAGCCTACTTCACATACCATCGTATAATACCCGTCATCCTGATGATATTTCCAGAGCTTATAAACGCCGAGTGGTTCCTCTCAGGGTTAGCAGGTGCTGTGGCGACCCTCCTCATAGTAACAATCTGGGCCACAATAAGCCACCCGAAGTGAGGATATCCCACCCGACATAATAGAAATTTAAGCCCCTAAAATAATTACTAATGAGAATCTTTCTTTGATTTTCTAAGGAAATGGCTTCAGCAGATTAACGATTTCTATTTCGTTTTGGGGGATCGTCTCTTAAGCCTCTATAGGAGGCTCCATCTGGTAGAGTTCTATTTCTAGGTGAAGGGGTGCCTCCGGGCCGGAGAGGGGCTCCAGGTCATATAAATCTGGGAGGGAGATAATCCGACCCCCACGGTCAGGTATAATTTCAAATTTTAAATCCTGGGCTGAGGCGCCAGCCAGATCCCCAACCCTTATTATAGCTATGGTGCATGGGTTTTCCAGCTGGACGCCTTCACATCTATCCTCTGATAACTGAAGATTAATTATCTTCTTAGCTGTGATCAAGGATTAATAACCTCGGTTGAGGAGTTGAATCACATGTCTAATAAGATTTGGGAAACGGGGGTTCATGGACTATGTATTTATAGAGCTTAACTTTTTGTCTAGCGGCGCTCCATTTTTAAAATGAATGGGAACTAGCTCCTTCGAAGAGCATGAACCAAAGTCGCCCTCCCCCAACAGGCGCTTCCACGAATGTATAATTTAATAAATATTTCCCAAAAGACTAGGCCGTGTTTTAACTATTCATTTAAAAAGGGGCCATCTCAATATTCGAAGCTTAAAGTCCTATGAGGTGAGAGAAAACATTTTAAGAGTTCCTTTTATTCGACGGCTTGGCTGTGAGATAATAGTTATAGAAATGGCTAGGGTATATGTCGAGGTCTATGGATGCAGCGCCAACATAGCGGATGCAGAGTTTATATCAGGACTCTTAATGAGATCGGGTCATATCCCCACCGCCTCGCCCGAGGATGCCGAGAGCTTCATAGTCCTCACATGCGTGGTGAAGACGCCCACGGAGCGGAAGATGCTCAAACGCCTAAGGGAGCTCTCATCCAAGGGAGTGCCCATGGTCGTTGCTGGGTGTATGCCCAAGGCAGAGAGGTGGCTGGTAGAACAAGCAGCCCCGGGGGCAAGCCTGATAGGCCCTGATGATATACACCACGCCGTTGAGGCCCTGGAGGCCTCGTTGGAGAGGAGGCGCCTAGAATTTATAGGTGGAGAGGGGTTAGAGAAGGTTCACCTTCCTAGGCTTAGAAGAAACCCCATCATTCATATCGCCCCAATAGCCTCCGGGTGTCTAGGGAGATGCAGCTACTGCATCGTTAAGATGGCTAGGGGGCATCTACACTCCTACCCAGCTGATGGGGTATTAGAGGATGCAAGGAGGGCTCTTGAGGAGGGCTGCAGGGAGATCTGGGTGACTGCGGAGGATACTGCAGCCTACAGGTGGAAGGGCTACAAGCTGCCCCAGCTGCTGGATGAGCTAAGCGAGCTGGAAGGGAGATTCTACATAAGGGTTGGGATGATGACCCCAAACGAGGCTAAGAGGATCCTAGAAGACCTCATAGAGGCCTATAAGTCTCAGAAGGTCTTCAAGTTCCTCCACCTCCCAGTCCAGTCAGGGGATGACGAGATCCTCAGGAGGATGAGGAGGGGCTACTCGGTAGAGGATTTCAGGGAGATAGTCTCGAGGTTCAGGGAGGCCTTTCCAGGCCTCACCCTATCCACGGACATCATCGTGGGCTTCCCGGGAGAGACGGAGGAGCAGTTCAGGGAGTCTTTGAGGCTCATCGAGGAGGTTAAGCCCGAGGTTCTAAATATATCCAGGTTCTGGCCGAGGCCCTGCACAGAGGCGGAGAGGATGCCGGGGCAGATCCATGGCAGGGAGACCAAGAGGCGCTCGAGCATCATGAGACGGATTTGGGAGAGGATATCCCTAGAGAAAAGCCGAGGATGGGTGGGTTGGAGGGGTGAGATCCTGGTAGATGAGCGTGGGAAGGGAGAGACCATGGTTGGGAGAAACTATGCTTACAGGCCCATAGCCTTCAAAGGGAATGCGAAGCTCGGAGACTTCATGGAGGTCACAGTCAAAGATGCTAGGACAGGCTATCTTCTCGGCGAAGCTGTAGAATGAACATCGAAAGGAGTTTAGATTCATAACAGAATTTAGCGCTCCCTTTGATTAGATAAAAATTTTAACCTCTAACCTCATAATCTACTCGATGAGGATAGCAGTAGCTTCATTCTCTCATGAGACTTGCACCTTCTGCCCGAGGCCTACAACCATCGATGACTTTGAGCGAGGAGGCGTCTTAAGGGGGGAGGAGGTACTCAAAGTCCACAGGGGCATACCCAGCTATATAAATGGCTTCATAAGGGCCGCGGAGGAGGCCGGGGACGTGGAGCTGGTGGGGATCCTAGACGCCTCAAGGAGCTGGGGGGGCTCCTCAGGCAGCTGGCTTACTAGCGAGTGCTTCGACAAATACACCTATGAGATAGCGGAGAGGTTGAGGGGCGCTGGCAGGGTGGATGGGGTCCTCCTAGCCCTCCACGGGGCCATGGCCGTTGAGGGCTGTCTTAAGCCAGAGGCAGAGATCGTCAGGCGGGTGAGGGGGGCCGTAGGCAATGTGCCCATTATGGTCACCCTCGACCTCCACGCGAACGAGGATCATGAACTCACAGATGTGGCCGACGGAGTATTCATCATAAAGACATATCCACATATAGACTCGGAGGAGACGGGGCTGAAAGCGGCCAGGTGCCTCATAGCGACGGCCAGAGGGGAGTTCAAACCGGTCATGGCCATCAGGAAGCCAGGGGTGATAACCCCCAGCGTATTCCAAGGAACCGACTTCTACCCGGCGAAGGATATCATGGATAGGGCAAGGGAATGGGAGGGAAGGGGAGCCTACTACGTATCGGTCGCCTTCGGCTTCGCATATGCAGACGTCCCAGATGTGGGAGCAACAGTAATAGCTCTAACTGATGGGGATAGAGAGCTCGCGGAGAGGGCAGCTCAGGATGTCTCGGACTACATCTGGAGCCTCAGGGAGCCCTTCGCTGGTAAGAGGATCCCGAAGACGAGGGAGGGGGTAGAACAGGCCATAAGGGCTGCAAGGGAGGGGAGGAGGCCCGTGATCCTAGCTGACCACAGCGATAGGACTGGAGACAGCACCCACATCCTTAGGGAGCTGATAGATCAAAAGGCCGAGAACTTCGCCGTCGCGACGATAGCCGACGAGAGGGCCCTAGAGGAGATCTCAAGAAAGGCCAAGTTAGGAGATCATGTAGAGGTGATGGTTGGAGGCTATGCCCATCCCCTATCAGGGGAGCCTGTGAGGATCTCGGGTAGGGTCGAGTATCTAGGAGCCTGCGAATATGTTCATAACGGGCCCATGGCTAGGGGAGCCAGGGTCAGACTCGGCAAAGTTGGAGTGATAGGGTTCGGGTCCAACAACCACATCATAATCACCCCAACCCTCCACCAAGTAATAGACGACGCCATTTTCTCTGCGTTAGGCCTAAACCTCAACTCCCTGGATATAATAGCCATAAAGTCAAGGGTCCACTTCAGGGCCTACTACCAAGACGTGGCTGGGGCTATCATAGAGGTGGATGCTCTCGGCCTAGGCCCCGCCGACCTTACACAGTTAGAGTACAGGAACATCCCAGAAGACATCTACCCGATTGGGAGAAGGTGGAGAAGATAGCCTGCCGAGAAGAAGGTTCTCTATCTTTTTCTATAAACCCATAAGAGTACTGGAATCATGATCGTTAGGTATATCGATTGAACCAACAGGCGGCCCCGCTCAGCCTTAGCCATATATCCAAACATTACGGAGAATATGGAGCTAAGAGCACTCCCTTAAAGAAGGCGGGAATGAAATCTATATCCGGCTACCTTCTACCCGCAGCTGCCCTCTCGGAGGAGGGGCTCATATAGGTTTTAGCTTAATATCTAAAATGACTGGTTCCACCCTTCCCCTCTTACAAGCTTCTTTAAGTATCTCCTCTAGGTTCTCGGGATTCTCTACGGAGTATCCCCTGCATCCACAGGCCTCAGCTATTGCCCTATATTCGGGTGGAGGCTCAAAGTCCACTCCTATAAATCTGCCCTTGGCCTTAGACCACCCCTCCGGGTATGAGGCTAGGAGGCTCTGCTTCACCGCCGCGTAGCCCCTGTTATTCAGAACTATTAGGGTTAGAGGTATCCCATAGCTTTTAGCAACCCAGAGCCCCGCCACTGGATTAGAGAATATGAAGGATCCATCCCCAGTTATGGCAACTACAGGTTTATCCTTGAGGGCTAGACTGGCCCCTAAAGCTGCTGGTAACCCCCAGCCCATGTTACTCCCATTGAGACCGTAGAAGGTCTCAGGCCCCGTGACATCGATGTAGTCTTGTAGGAGGCCTGAGTTGGAGACGGCGTCGTCTATGATCACGGTCTCATCCCCCTTAAGCTCATTTAGAATATGGAAGAGCCAGTGGGGCTCTATGGGTTTCATGTTCCTCCTTCTATGGGCCTCCTCCTCTAGCCTCCTCCTCCACAGCCCATGCTCCTCCCTCAGTCTGGCCGCCCTCTCCCTTACCATCTCTCTTATAGGGTTGAGGGATTGGCTCTTAACAAGGATTGATATAAGGGAGGAGACGGCAGTCCCAGCCTCCGCGGTGATGGAGATATCTGCCCTAAACCCCCATAGAGGAATACGCTCCTTGAGGGGGTCGATATCTATCTGGATTATCCTGGCCTCCTCCCTGGGCTTGGCTCCTAGGGGGTTCGTCCCCCTCTTAGGGAGCCACGGCACATCTACATCGATCAATAGGATGAGATCGGCCCTCTCAACATATTCTCCGATTCTTCTTCCCTGATAGTTGGGGTGGTTTGTGGGGAAGTTGGCCCTGCATCTCTTAGGCTCAAGGACGGGTATGGATAAAAGCTCAGAAAGCCCGACGAGATAGGCCATGGAGGAGCCCCTCCTTCCCATGTAACTGGTTATAATGACCGGCTCCTCCGCCTCGAGGATCATCCCGGCGGCCTCCTTTAAGGACTTGGGATCAGCCTGAGGGGGGGCTGCCGGGGGATACCTTGAGGGGGGAAAAAGATCCACCCCTTCCCTCCTCTCCATAAGAACCTCCCTAGGAAGCATCAGGTAGCATGGCCCCCCTGGACTGGACTCAGCCACCTGGAAGGCCCTAGCCAGGGCGTAGGGGAGGTGCTCCCCATTCCTCACCAGGTAGAACCACTTCACATAGTCGCGGAGAATTAGGCCCTGATCAGGGACATCCTGCATCCAGTGGACGTGGGTCTCCCTCGCGCCCCTCACATCGCCCCTGAGGGTTGAGGGGGTCACCCCAGCACATAGAACTATGGGAACCCTATCCCTCAACACATTGTGGATGGCGCTCCCGGCGTTGAGGGTACCTACATCCACGTGAACAAGCACCAGCTGGGGCCTCCCCTTCACCATGGCATACCCCTCTGCCATCGAGACTGCCACCCCCTCATGGGGGCAGAGAACAGCTCTAAGCTCCTCTATACCCTCAGCCATCAGCCTGGCCAGGCTCTCCTGAATTGGGATAGTGTCAGTACCTGGATTAATAAAGATGTACTCCACGCCTAGGCTCCTCAAGGTCTCTACGAATAGGTCTGCCACCTCTACCTCCTTCAATCCCATAAAGACCCCCCAAACAGTTCTAACCTAGTTGATGATAATAAAGAGATCTGCTGAGATTACAACTCTGAATATCTAGAATCCTTCTCGCGAACCTGTGAGATCGCGTTGGTGAATGGAGGGGGCCTTGTTTTGAAGATTTTAGCGGTAGTTGAGTTAATTGTCTAAAAACTGAGATTACGGCACTAAGGAGCCTCTAGTCTCATGAGAGAGGGCTGGTGGGCCCTCTGCTGCCTAGATAATAACGGATACAATCCAATCAGTTCTATATTGGAAAATTTTATTTTCAATTTTTATTGGAGATCAATCCTCAAGTTCAATATAGAGTGTCTTCAGGTAAATGTCAAACCAAACATCGCCTTTCCTTGCTTTCTCTATGTCATTTCTTAATCACAGCAAATTCCTTGTTGATAAGGAAAAAATTTATTAAGGGTTGAGGCTATCTGGCTTCGGGGTGAGGGGTTGGCTGAAAACCGTTACGTGATGGATTGGCTGGAGACCTATGCCAAGAGGAACACGAGGTACGTCTTCCAATCGGGTGTGAGGCACTTCCTCAGGAGCGTCTATGGGGTTGAATTGGATAACAGCTCCCTTGAGCTGCATGCCGCCAGGTATGTGGAGGAGTGCAGGGCTGGGAGGGACTGGTTCAAGGACCTGTTGAAGTATGCGGCTGACCTTCATGGGAGGCCCCCGAAGTCGGCCAAGGCCTTCATCTCAGGGGCCAAGGGGTGGCTGGAGTACACCCTGGGAGTTGAGGTCACCCGTAAACAGCAGAGGCTCCTGCTTGGGAGGCTCCCGAAGGGCAGCAGAGCCAGGACTGGGGAGGCTGAACTCAGCCGTGAGATCCTCCGCAGAGTCCTGACCCATACAGATGTGAAGGGGAGGGCCCTCTTCCTCTTCCTGGCCTCCAGCGGGATCCGGATCGGAGAGGCCCTGAAGCTCAGACTGTCCGATGTGGATCTGAGGAGAGACCCGGCCGAGGTATATGTTCGGGGTGAGTACACCAAGAGTGGGGATGCTTACACCAGCTTCCTCTCCTCAGAGGCCCGTGAGGCACTGGCCGAGTGGTTGAAGGTCAGGGACTCCTACCTTGAGGGCTCCCTCAACAGGGGTAGAGGCCTGAGACGGGTGAAGGTGGTGGAGGATGACAGGATCTTCCCATTCAGCCCCTCAACAGCCGAACAGATTTGGCAGAACGCCATCAGGAATGCGAGGATGGATGAGAGGGACTCCTCCACCAACAGGCATAGGCTCCACATCCACATGCTCAGGAAGTGGTTCCTCAGCCAGGCCAAGATAGCGGTCCCCGAGAGCGTCGCCGAGGCCTGGGCCGGACACGTCGGATACCTTGACGAGGCCTATCGACGATACAGCCGGGACCAGCTTCGGGAGTTCTACAGGAAGGCCGAGCCCCACCTCCTCATCGGGGTTCCGAGGGATGTGGCTGAGATCCAGAGCAAGTTCCAACGTGACCTGGATCAGCTCCGAGAACAGGTCATAGACCTGACACGGAAGCTGACGGACGCCAACGCCATAAACCTCCAGCTCCTCACAGAAAACACCAGCCTGAAGGAGAGGATTCAACGGGCCGAGGAGAAACTAACAGAGCTGGAGAGGATGCTGAAGGAGCTTATCAGCTAACCCAATTTTCCTACACACCCATCCCCGAAGCCTTTCCGAAATTGCCCGAGAGACAGGGATGCCTTGGAAAATACCTACACTACCTACACTACCTACACTACCTACACTAACCCCGTTCCCCAGCAGCTAACCCCATCATACATTAAAATGGGAATACCCTTGGACAGGCTGGACACCCCGCCCACACTACAGAAAACCTAGAAATCTAGATTTCTAGAAAACTAGGCATGACAGAGCCTCTTTATGCCCCCCTCTGGGGACCCCGTGCATTCTGGGAGCTTGAAGCTCTGACTGGGATCTCCCCGGTTTCAGCCCGTTTCCTCACCGTTAGTCCCAGCTAACGGTGAAGCCGAGGCCCCATATATAGGCCCCATTTTTTTGTTTTTTTCATGAAATCGGCCCCTTATCATCCTTTTCTGGGGATCTCTAAGGCTCCCTTGCAATCCCTTGGGGGTTATTGTGGCTTGCTGATCCGTGGCTGGGGTTAGCACCGGGGCTAAGGGCCGTCAAAAAAATATTTTTTCTGTAAAAATTCTTCTTTGAATAGGGTGCGCTGAACCCTTCTTTGAGGTCTGGGGGTGTGTTTGAAAACCCCGAATTTTTAAAGAAAAAAATATTTTTTCTTTAGGGCTCCATTGCGGCTATCTCCTCCGTTCATACAGGGGCTTTGAGGTTTCTTTTCCATAGGTGTATGTGGGTTCCTCGTCGCGCTGATGCCAACCGTAGAGGTGATGCTCCTTGGGGTGGTAGTCGGGGTATCTCAGCCCTGACGGCTCTAAGGCTAGGAGCTTGGGGGTGAGGGGGGTGGGCTCCAAGAGCCTCTTGGGGATGATGGAGCCCCTCCGCTCGTACTCGCCCTTCTCATCCAATCTGTACTCCCTGTGCACCTCCTCCAAGTCGGGGCCGAAGCCGGCCGAGTGGATCACCAGCCTCCTCGTGATTGGGTTGAGGCTGCACCTGAACCAAGCGTCGTACTGGGTTTTGAATCTGAGCATCCTCACCCCGTAGCCGGGCTTCTGAGCCGGCGTCTCAGCCTTGCGGAGGTGGCGCTCAAGGGTGAGGATGGCCTCACGGTTCCCCCAACGGATGTGGAGGTTGATCATGGCCTCCCAGATGAGCATCCTCAGCTCGCTCCAGCCTGCGGGCCTGTGGTCGAGGCCCGCGACTGGAACCTTCCTCCTCCTCCCCCCCACGCCCGGGGCGATGGCGTAGACCGTATAGAGCCTGTCCGTGTAGTAGTAGTCGGGGG
>CALIUM010000027.1 GCA_938048735.1 uncultured archaeon | reverse complement strand
GGGAGACCTCCAAAGGATGGGAACATTGATGAATATCAGCCATGGCCTCCTCACATCTCTAGGGGTGTCATGCCCGGAGCTCGACCTGCTAGTACACGCCGCCAAGAGTGCTGGGGCCTTGGGAGCTAAGCTCACGGGTGCTGGAGGGGGGGGCTGCATGGTGGCCCTCGCGACCGGGAATCGACTGGGGAAGGTGGAGGAGGCCATCGCGAAATCTGGGGGGAAACCCATGAGAGTGAGGCTCTCCTCGGATGGAGTGACGGTTAGGAGGATAACCTAAATGATAGTCCTCAAATTGGGAGGCAGCGTCATCACCTATAAGGAGAGGAGTATGGCAGCGAACCATGACAACATAAGAAGGATTGCCGAGGAGATCGCCTCCTCAAGGGCTAGGAGGCTTATCATCATTCATGGGGGAGGCTCCTTCGGCCACCCTCTAGCTAAGCAGTATAGAATTGGGGAGGGGTATTACTCAGAGGCACAACTCATAGGGGTCTCAAAGATCCATGGGTCGATGGTTACCCTCAACAGGATGGTTGTCGAGGCCCTGACAGCGGTGGGGGTGCCAGCCATGGGCATATCCCCCTCATCATTCGTGGTCGCCGAGAATGGAAGAATAGGTTCGGCCGACTTCGGTATAGTCGAAAGACTGGCCGACAAGGGGATCATCCCAGTCCTATACGGCGATATCGTCTTAGATGGGGCCAAGGGCTTCTCGGTAATATCGGGTGACCAGCTAGCAGCTCGTCTAGCAATAGACCTCAAAGCCCATAAGCTGTTATTCGGCGTCGATGTCGATGGAGTATATACATCAAATCCAAAATTAGCTCCTGAGGCCCGTCTCATAGAGCGCCTGCCCATCTCCAGGCTTAGAGGCATATTTGAGGTTGGAGGGGCTCTGACCACCGATGTGACTGGTGGAATGTTGGGAAAGGTTTCCGAGGCGTCAATGGCGGCTGAGGCGGGCGTAGAGGTATTGATATTCAACGCCTCTAAACCTGAAAACACCTATAGGGCCTTAAAGGGGGAGGGGGTAAGGGGCACAATCATAGTGAGGTGAAAGCCTCGAGCGATATAGAGAATAGGAAGAGGAGGCATCTAAGAGTCGTCCTAGAGGAAGATGTCGAGAATGAGGCATACTCAGGCCTCCAGGATGTGCAACTTGTCCATAGAGCCCTTCCAGAGATCGATCTAGAAGAGGTCTCGACGGAGATCTCTCTTTTCAGTAGACGCCTCTCAGCACCCATCATAATCTCCGCCATGACAGGGGGGATAGAGGAGGCGGAGAGGATAAACGAGGCCCTGGCTGAGGTGGCGGAGGAATATGGGCTTGGAATAGGGGTGGGGAGCCAGAGGATAGCACTAGAGGATCCTAGAAGGGAGAGAACCTTCAGAATAGTTAGGGAGAAGGCCCCCTCATCCCTCGTCATAGGCAACCTGGGATGCCCCCAGCTTTCAACGGGTTGGGGGCCCCGGGAGGCGAGGAGGTGTTTGGAGATGATCGATGCAGATGCTTTAGCCATCCACATGAACCCCCTACAGGAGGCTGTTCAGGTCGGTGGGGAGGCCAGATACAGGGGCCTCCTAAAAAAGATCCGGGAGATAGTGGAGGAGATCGATAAACCCGTAATAATGAAGGAGACGGGCTGCGGCGTCTCCCTAGAGGACGCGGTTGAGATCGAGAGAGCCGGGGCAGAGGGGATAGACGTGAGCGGTGTCGGCGGAACCAGTTGGGCGGCCGTGGAGCAATACATAGCCAGGGATGAGGGGAAGGCTCACCTGGAGGCCCTGGGCAGAAGCCTCAGATACTGGGGGATCCCCACAGCCATAAGCATCGTCGAGGTAGATAGGTCAACAAGGCTGAAGGTAATAGCCTCCGGAGGGATCAGAACAGGGCTTGATGCAGCCAAGGCCATCGCATTAGGGGCCGACGCGGTTGGCCTAGCGAGGCCATTCCTAGAGAGGGTTATCAAGGGCAGAGATCCTCTCAAAGAATATGTAGAGCAGTTGCTAATGGAGCTTAAGACGGTCATGTTCCTCACAGGCTCCAGAACCACTGAAGAACTGCAGAGGAAACCCCTCATCATCCTCGGGAAGACAGCTGAGTGGCTCCGCCTTAGAGGATTCAGGCCGGAGGTCTATTCCACAAGGAGTTGAAAAGTCCCAAAGAGGGTTTAGATTCCTTTATCTATCCCCAAAACTCAATAATCCCTGTGACACATAGGCCTGACAAGCTCTTCAAGAACATAGAGGACGCCACTTCGAGGGTAGATGAGTTCATCTTCAAGCTCATGGAGGCCAGGGAGCCCAGAGTCCTATACGACGCGGCGAACCACATAATCAGGGCTGGAGGAAAACGCCTTAGGCCCTACCTAGTTTTAAAGAGCTGTGAACTCGTGGGAGGCGACGAAGGCGCGGCCCTACCCTTCGCGGCCGCTGTCGAGCTACTCCACACCTTCACATTAATACACGATGATATAATGGACGGCGATGAGTTGAGGAGGGGGGTGCCGACAGTACATGTAAAGTGGGGTATACCAATAGGAATCGCGGCGGGCGACCTCCTATTCGCGAAGGTCTATGAGGCCATATTAAAGGGGAGCTCATCCCCTCCAGATACTATACTTAGATGTTTGAAACGCCTAACAGATGCCGCCATGGCCATATGTGAGGGCCAGATCCTCGACATTTCCTTCCCGTCGGCGGCTGATGTTACTGAAGAGGATTACTTGAGAATGATAGGATTGAAGACCGCGAGGCTATTCCAAGCCTCCGCAGAGATCGGAGCCATAGTTGGAGGGGGAGATGCCAAAATGGTTGGTCTCCTGGGCGAGTATGCCTACAACCTAGGGCTATCCTTCCAACTTGTAGACGACTGTATAGGGCTTACCTCCGAGGAGGAGGCTCTGGGAAAGCCTGTGGGAAGCGACCTCAAGGAGGGGAAGAAGACTTTGATCTTAATTCACGCAAATAAGATGGCCTCACCGACCGAATGGGAGATAATAGGGAGGATTCTTGGAGATAGGCAAGCATCCAAGGAGGACTTAGATAAGGCGAGGATAATCCTTGAAGGGCTCGGTTCCATAGACTACACCCTGAATAGGGCCCGCGAATACGCTGAACGAGCTAGGAAAATCCTGGACAATCTTCCAAGGACGGATGCGAGAGAGGAGCTGTTAAGACTCACCGAATTTGTTGTAGTGAGGAGAACATGACTTCATGAGGCCATATTCAGGCTTCCCCTCTTATTCTCCTATCATCGAAACTCCTAATCTTTTAACTCGAGGTGGATATGGGATATGAGTGAGGAGCTAAAGGAGGGGCTTCTAAAGTACGCCACACTTAACGCTTACCAGCATGGAGGGAGAGCCCAGATCGGGCCCGTCATCAGCAAGCTCTTGGCCGAGCGCCCGGAGCTCAGGTCGAGGGTGAGGGAGATCATCCCTCTGGCATCGGATATAGTTGAGGAGGTGAACTCGTGGACGTTGGAGAGGCAGGAGAGCATGCTGATGGAGCATTGGCCGGAGCTGCTGGCCCCAAAGAGGGAGGCCGAGAAGAGAGAACTGCCTCCCCTACCTAACGTGGAGAGGTTTGAAGAGGTCAGAACGAGGTTCGCCCCAAACCCCGACGGCCCCCTCCACCTGGGCAGCGCCAGGCCGGCCATATTGTGCAGCGAGTACTCAAAGATCTACCATGGAAGGTTCATCTTGAGATTTGAGGACACCTCGCCCGAGGTCAAGGCACCCCTACCGGAAATGTATGAATATATTCTAGAGGACCTTAAATGGCTCGGCGCCGAGCCTGACGAGATCTATATCCAGTCAGATAGAATGGAGATATACTATTCCCACGCGAGGAGCCTGCTCTCGAAGGGGGCGGCCTATGTCTGCACATGTCCTCCCACAGAGTTTAAGAGGCGCTACCTAGCTGGAAACCCTTGTCCATGCAGGGATCTTCCCCCAGAGGACAACCTCGAGAGGTGGGATAGGATGCTTGACGGCTCCTATGAAAAGGGAGAGGCGGTGGTCAGGATAAAGACCGACCTCCACCATCCGAACCCCTCGGTCAGGGATTGGCCGGCGCTGAGGATATCTACAACGCCCCATCCAAGGGTGGGAACTAGATATAGGGTCTGGCCGCTCTACAACTTCAGCTGTGCCATTGACGATCATGAGATGAGGATCTCCCATGTGATAAGAGGAAAGGAACACGAGGTGAACACGGTGAGGCAGAGGTTCCTCTTCGAACATATGGGGTGGGAGTTCCCAGAGGTTATAAGCGTGGGCCGCCTAGGCCTGGAGGTGGGAGTCCTAAGCAAGTCCAAGATCAGGGCCGGTGTCCAGGGAGGAGTCTACTCGGGATGGGATGATCCGAGGCTTGGAACCCTAATGGCGCTTAGGAAGAGGGGTATCCAGCCCGAGGCCATAAGGAGGCTGATGATAGAGGTCGGGCCAAAGCCAAGCAATGCAACCATAAGCTGGGAGAACCTCGCCACGATGAACAGGAGGATAGTCGAGCCGATAGCCAATCGCTACTTCTTCGTCGCCGATCCAACACCTCTTAGAATACTGGACTCTGAGGAGGAGTACTCCTCGACGCTCCCTCTCCACCCTGATCATCCGGAGAGGGGGGTGAGGAGTATGGAGGTTAGGAGGGAGGGTGGAGCAATCAAGGTGTGGATATCCAAGGCCGATTCTAAAAGCCTGAAGGATGGCGATATAGTCAGACTTATGGGCCTATTCAATGTCCAGATTATAAGCTTAGGTGAGGGGGGTGTCGAGGGAAAGTATCACTCAAGAGATCACATAAAAGCGAGGGAGATGGGGGCCCGATTCATCCACTGGCTTCCATGGAGGGAGAATGTGGAGGCGAGGGTGATAATGCCCGACTCCACGGTCAAAATTGGGCTCGCGGAGGCCTCATGCTCATCATTGAGGCGAGGCGAGATAATCCAGTTTGAACGCTTCGGTTTCGTCAGGATTGAGGAGACGAGGCCCCTCCTGGCATACTTCGCCCATGATTGAGAGCACAAGGTTTAAAAGTGATCTCCATCGTAAGAGAGGTAAACTGGAAGGAGATGAAATGTCTAGAAGAGATGTGGATCCTTCGAAGCCCTTCTACGTGAGGTTCACGGTTCCGAAGGAGGTAGCTGAGGCCGCATACGAGGCCCTGAAAATAGCGTCCGACACTGGGAAGATCAGGAAGGGGACAAACGAGACGACCAAGTCCGTGGAGAGGGGGAGGGCTAAGCTTGTGGTGATAGCGGAGAACGTGGATCCCCCAGAGGTGGTAGCCCACCTACCCCTGCTCTGCGAGGAGAGGAAGACCCCATATGTTTATGTGCCGGACAAAAGGCGAATCGGAGAGGTCGTGGGACTAGGGGTCAACGCATCGGCGGCTTCCATAGAGGAACCCGGAGAGGCGAAGGCCCTAATAGATGAGATAATATCGAAGCTGAGGGGGATCATCAAGTAGTTGTCCGAGGAGGTTCTAACACCCGCCGAGGTCATCCAGATCCTCGGAAGAACCGGCTTGACAGGGGAAGTCATACAGGTGAGAGTTCGGATCCTTGAGGGGAAGGATAAGGGCAGGATAATCTCGAGGAACGTGAAGGGCCCCGTCCGCCTGAACGACATCCTCCTGCTCAGGGAGACGGAGAGGGAGGCTAGGAGGATAAGGTAGGTCTCATCAATGCCGCAGGTCTATACATGCGACTTCTGTGGAAGAAAGATACCACCTGGAACGGGCACAAGCCTCGTGAGGAGAGATGGAAGGATAATCAGATTCTGCTCAAGCAAGTGTAGGAAGAGCATGATCAACCTAAAAAGGGATCCAAGAAAGTTCAAGTGGACCTTGAAGTACGGGAGGAGATGACAGGGAAGGCGAAGAAATGTATGAGGAGACATTGATACTCCTCAAGCCCGATGCTCTTGAGCGTCGACTCGTAGGGGAGATAATAAAGAGGTACGAGGAGGCCGGGCTTAGTATTCTCGACATAAGGTTTTATGATAAGGTGGATGAGGAACTGGTTAGAAGACAATATCCGGATTCAATGGCGCTCCAGCTGGGTATGAAGGCCAAGGATGCTGTTGGGGGGGTGGCCGACCCAGAGGCCCACGGCCTCAAGGTCCTTGGCTGGCTTAGAAGGTACCTGTCAAGAGGGCCAGTCATAGCCCTTAAGCTTGGTGGGGAGGACGCGGTGGAGGTGGCGAGGAGGGTTACCGGCTACACAGATCCCTCCAAGGCTGAGAGGGGAACCATAAGGGGGGATCTCGGGCTGGACTCGATAAGGAGGAGCACCGAGGAGGGGAGGGCATGCGAGAACCTGGTCCACGCATCAGGATCGAGGGAGGAGGCTGAGAGGGAGCTTTCAATATGGTTTCAAGACTGTAATCTCAGATTTGATGAGTAGAATGTGATATATTGATAATCTGATCAATTACCTTTTCTTCTCTTCTTCATCTACGACCTTATACTCGGCGTCTACCCTCTTCTTCCCCTCCTCCGAGGAGGTCTTTCCTCCCTCCTGCCGCTGGGCATATTGTGAGGCTACCCTCTGGTAAACCTCTGCTCCGGCCTCTTGAACCACCTTTCTCAGCTCCTCGGCCTTCCTATTTATCTCCTCAGTCTTGTCCGTCTTCATGGCCTCCTTGAGTTCTTCGACGGCCTTCCTAATCCTGGTCTTATGCTCATCCTTGAGCTTGTCCCCAAGCTCGGTTAGAGTCTTCTCCGTCGTGTAGATCAGTGAATCTGCGAGGTTTTTCGCCTCGGCGAGCTCTCTGGCCTTCCTGTCCTGCTCGGCATACTGCTCGGCCTCTCTAATCATCCTCTCCTTCTCCTCCTTGCTCAATTTTGTCGACGCCGTTATCGTGATCCCCATCTGCTTCCCGGTAGCGAGATCCTTCGCGGTAACATTCAGAACCCCGTCGGCGTTTATATCGAAGGTTACCTCTATCTGGGGCACCCCCCTTGGGGCTGGAGGGATCCCAGTCAGGTCGAAGCGGCCAAGGCTGATGTTATCCTTAGCCATGGCCCTCTCACCCTGCAGTACGTGGATCGTGACAGCAGTCTGGAAGTCGGCGGCCGTGGTGAATATCTGGCTCCTTCTAACGGGTATCGTAGTGTTCCTCTCTATGATCTTCGTGAAGACCCCCCCAAGGGTTTCGACACCTAGGGAGAGAGGTGTGACGTCGAGGAGAAGTATGTCCGTTATCTCTCCGGCCAGTACTGCCCCCTGTATCGCTGCCCCTATGGCAACACACTCCATGGGGTCGATACCTCTCTCCGGCTTCTTCCCCATGATCTCCTCTATGTACTGCTGGACTAGTGGCATCTTGGTCTGGCCTCCTATAAGGATTATCTTATCTATATCTTTGGGCGTTAGCTTTGCGTCTGCTAGTGTTCTCATAATCGGTTCCCTTATCTTCTCCACGATCGGCCTTGCCAGCTGCTCAAGCTTAGCCCTTGTGAGGGTCATGTGGAGGTGTTTCGGACCGGTGGCGTCGGAGGTTATATATGGGAGATCTATATCGGTGGTCAGGAGGTTCGAGAGCTCTATCTTCGCCTTCTCCGCCGCCTCTTTTAGCCTCGCCATCGCCCTCACATCACCCCTGAGGTTTATGCCGGTCTCACGCCTAAACTCTTCAATCAGATAGTCGACTATTGCGTTGTCGATGTCGGCCCCTCCAGTCTTTGTGTCTCCACTCGTCGCCAGAACCTGGAAGACGCCTCCGCTTATCTCCATTATCGTCGTGTCGTTGGTCCCCCCGCCGAAGCTGAAGACCATTATCTTCATCTCCTTATCCGCCTTGTCCAAGCCGTATGCGAGGGCTGCCGCAGTCGGCTCGTTTATTATTCTAGTCACCTTCAGCCCTGCGATCTCCCCCGCGTCTATGGTCGCTTGCCTCTGATTATCATTGAAGTGTGCGGGAACCGTTATGACGGCCTTGGTTATCTTCTCCCCCAGGTAGTCCTCCGCATCTCTAATGATCTTCTTGAGGATGAATGCAGATATCTGCTGGGGTGTATACTCCTTGCCGAAGACCTCAACCTTATAGTCGGTTCCCATCATCCTCTTTATCTCCCTGATGGTCCCCTCCGGGTTTGTGACGGCCTGCCTCCTTGCGGGCTCCCCTACTAGGATCTGCCCATCCTTTGTGAATGCCACCACGGATGGGAACATCTTGCCCGCCACCGTCGGCCCCTCGGCGCTTGGGATCACAACGGGCTTCCCTCCAATCATCACGGCGGCGGCTGAGTTCGTGGTTCCCAGGTCTATCCCTATAATCTTCTCCCTCTTCTCACCGCTCATCTGCTCACCTCCTCGATCTTCCTCGAGACCGGGTTGCGGGCCACCTTTACCATGCTAGGCCTGAGAACCCTCCCCCTTAGGAGGTAGCCTTTCCTCACCTCCTCTACGACCATCCCGTCCTCCTTTTCAGGGGTTTCCACCTCCATAACCGCCTCGTGGAGGTTGGGGTCGAAGGGTTTTCCCAAGGCCTCTATGGGGGAGACCCCCTCCCTCTCCAGGATCCTTCCCAGCTTCTTTCTGATGATCTTCACGCCTTGAAGGAGCTGAGACCCATCAGCCTCACTTGCAGACTCTATGGCGAGATCAAGCTCCTCCACCACTGGTAGGAGCTGCAGCAGGAGGTGGGATCTCCACCTCTCCACCTCCTCTTCCACCCTCCTCTGCATCTGCTTCCTTAGGTTCTCGATATCTGCTTGGGCATACTTCAGCTGGTTTAGAAATGAGTCCGCCTTCTGCTTCTCCCCTAGATATGCCGCCTCTAACTCCGCCAATCTCTTCATGGGATCCTCACCTTGGGCTGGTTTTTCCTCATCTTTCCCGGAGGACATGGCGACACATCCGAGGCTCCTGAAACAACTATGAAGGGTTATTTATCTCCTTTACTAATCCAGCCATAGCTCCCTTAATTTCCTAGTCACCCTCTCCACCTGCTCCACGGCGGTCCCGAGGTATGCCTCCGGCCTAAGCCACTCGTCGAGTTCCTCCCTTTCAATCAAAGACGAGGCCTCTCCATCTTCGAGTATAACCTCCCTCAGGCTCCGTTTCTCCCTCCAGCACCTCATCGCGAGGCGCCTCAGCATCTCATGGGCCCTTTGCCTCCCCAGACCCTTCCTCGTCAGCTCTATCATGATCCTCTCAGTCATGGGGAGGCCGAGGGATAGATCGAAGTTTTGGGTTATCTTTTCATAGTTGAACTCCAACCCTCTGATTATGGAGATCATCTGCCTCAAGATATAGTCGGTTAGGATGAAGCCCTCTGGGATGGTAATTCTCTCCACCGAGGAGTTGGTGAGATCCCTCTCATGCTCTAGGGCTATGGTCTCAAGGGAGGGGAGGACGCTCGCCCTTATTATCCTAGCCAGGCCGCAGATCCTCTCACTCTTATGTGGATTCCTCTTATGGGGCATCGTGGAGGACCCAACCTGTCCTGGTGAGAAGGGCTCATAAACCTCGGATATCTCGGTCCTCTGGAGGTTTCTGATTTCCCTGCCGATCTTGTCTAGGGTTCCAGCTATCAGGGCTAGGAGGCATTGCAGCTCGGCGTGGATATCCCTCTGAACCACCTGGTTCGTTATATCAGCCGGCTTGAGACCCAGCCTCTCCATGGTCAGCCTCTGGATCTCGAAGCCCTCAGGCCCGAATCCGGCCATAGTCCCCACAGCTCCGCTCATCTTCCCGACGAGAGCCCTCCTCCTACACTCCCCGAGCCTCTCCAGATGCCTTGAGACCTCACAGGCCCAGATGGCGAACTTCATCCCATAGGTCGTGGGAATTGCGTGCTGTCCATGGGTCCTCCCCATGCAGATGGTCTTCTTATGAGCCTCAGCTTGTTCAATGAGAACCCTCAAGAGCTCCTTCAGATCCCTCTCCAACAGCTCCAAGGCGTCCCTTATCTGCAGCGCCAAGGCCGTGTCGACTATGTCGTAGCTCGTCGCCCCTAGATGGACATATCCTCCTGCACCTCCCTCGCAGACCTCTGAGAGGGCGGAGACCATGGCCATAACGTCATGATCCAAAAGGCGCTCCAACTCCTTCACCCTCTCCAACCGGACATACGCCGTCTTCGCCTTTCTCCCGATCTCCTCCGCTGCCTCTGGTGGAATAAGCCCGAGCTGGGCCTGAGCCCATGAGAGCGCGGCTTCCACGTCGAGCATCTTCTGGAGCCTCGCCTCCTCGGTGAAGATCCCCCTCATCTCAGGGTAGTAGTACCTGTTCTCAATCGGATGGACCGACATTCGACCTCATCAACAGTCGATCTAGCAGCTCTACATTAAGGGTTTCCTCTTGAAGATAAACCACGATGATTTTAAATCCCTACACGACCCTTCATAGGAGTATACTCAGGAGGAGAGATCAACTTGAATCCTGGCCTGAACATAGTAGTCTGTATAAAGCAAGTTCCTGAGACCACGGAGGTAGAGATAGACCCAGAGACGGGGAGGCTGAAGAGGGAGGGGGTCGCGGCGATAATTAACCCATTCGACGAGTACGCATTGGAGGAAGGGATCAGGCTGAAGGAGAGGTATGGGGGATGGGTTAAGGTCCTCACCATGGGCCCTCCCCAGGCAGAGGAGGCGTTGAGAGACGCCCTGGCCATGGGCTGCGACGAGGCTTGGCTCGCCACGGATAGGGCCTTCGCAGGGGCTGACACATGGGCCACAAGCTTCACACTGGCACAGTGTATAAGGAAGATGGGCCCGTACGACCTGATAATCTGCGGACTTAAGACCACGGATGGGGATACCGGGCAGACCGGCCCAGAGCTGGCCCAGCATCTGGGGATTCCTCACATATGCTATGTGAATCGCATCCTCGAGGTCTCGGAGAGGTCGATAAAGGTTTCAAGGATGCTGGACGATGGTGTCGAGACACTAGAAGCCCCGCTGCCCACCCTCATCACGGTTACGAAGGAGATCAATACTCCAAGGCTTGCAACCCTAAGCGGGAGGCTAAGGGCTAAGAGGGCTGAGATAAAGACCATAACCCTCAAAGATCTGGGAGGAAATCCCAAGAGCTATGGGCTGGAGGCCTCCCCCACCAGGGTGGTAAAGGTCTTCACACCCCCGAAGGTTGTGGGAGGGGAGGTTATAGAAGGGCCACCCGACTATTTAGCGGAGACAATCTTCAAGAAGCTAATAGAGCTTAAGGTGATCTAATTGGCATCTGAGGGGCCTTTAAGGCTGGAGAGGGATAGGTGCACAGGCTGCGGAATATGCGCCTCGGCCTGTCCATTCGGCGTTATTGAGATCATCGACGGCTACCCAGTCATAGGGGATGGTTGCAGGCTCTGCGCCTCATGCGTCGATATATGCCCAAACGAGGCATTAACAATAATTGAGGGTGCTGAGACCGAGGAAGCCTCGGGTTACAGCGGGGTCCTAACCTTCGCCGAGCAGAGGAGGGGAAGGATCCACCCAGTCTCCTATGAACTTCTAGGGAAAGGTAGGGAGCTGGCTGACAAGCTGGGAGAGCCCTTGAGCTCAGTTATCATAGGAAGCGGGGTTACCGAGATGGCTGAAGAACTCATAATGAGGGGCGCCGATAGGGTCTATGTCTACGACGACCCAAGGCTCGCGGACTTTAGGGATGACCCATACTCGGCGCTCCTCGTCGACCTTGTGAGGAAGGTTAGGCCCAGCATATTCCTCTTCGGCGCCACATCGATAGGCCGTTCCCTGGCTCCAAGGGTTGCGGCCTCACTAAACACAGGCCTCACTGCAGATTGCACAGGCTTGGATATAGACCCTGAGACGAGACTCCTAGTGCAGACAAGGCCCGCCTTCGGTGGAAACGTTATGGCGACTATAATCTGCCCAAGGACTAGGCCTCAGATGGCGACTGTGAGGTATAAGGTGATGCCTGAGGCTCCCAGAGACCCAAACCGCAGGGGGGAGATAAAACTGATGAAATTCGACCCAGCAAACCTCCCCGACAGGGTGAGAATCCTAGACTTCCAGCCCCTTAAGGAGGAGGTCAGCATAACAGAGGCCGATTTGGTGGTCTCGGGAGGTAAGGGGCTAGGAACTCCCGAAGGCTTCAAGATGCTGGAGGAGCTCGCGGATCTTCTGGGTGGGGCTGTCGGTGCCAGCAGGCCATGTGTAGACGAAGGTTGGATAGGGTATTCCCACCAGGTCGGGTTGAGCGGTAGAACGGTTAGGCCAAAGCTCTACATGGCCTGCGGCATCTCCGGGGCGGTCCAGCACCTTGCGGGGATGAAGACATCTGACTTCATAATAGCCATAAACAAGGATCGCGAGGCCCCCATCTTCACCGTGGCATCCCTCGGGGTTGTGGGAGACCTTTATGAGATCATCCCACGCCTTATAGAGAGGATAAGGGAGTATAAGAAGGATGTATCAGTACGGAAGGGTGACCCCTGACATCAAGTCCAAGCTTCTCGAGATAGTTGGGAGTGAAGGGATCCTAGAGGACGAAGAGGAACTCAGTAAACACTCTCATGACGAGAGCCTCATGCCTCCCCACCTGCCAGAGGTGGTTGTGAGGCCGTCCAGCTCAGAGGAGGTGTCGAAGATAATGAGGCTGGCATACGAGAAGAGGATACCGGTGACTCCTCAGGGGTCTAGGACCGGTCTAAGCGGTGGGGCCAACCCGCTCTACGGTGGGATCGCCATGACCCTTGAAGGGATGAACAGGATCCTTGAGATAGATGAGGAGAACCTCATGGCTGTGGTCGAGCCAGGGGTCCTCATCATGGACCTCCACCAGGAGACGGAGAAGAGGGGGCTCCTTTACCCCCCAGATCCCGGGCAGGAGTCGGGAACTATAGGAGGGAACATATCCACCAATGCGGGAGGGGTTAGGGGGATGAAGTACGGAGTCACTAGGGACTATGTTAACGGGCTCGAGGCGGTCCTTCCGAGCGGCGAGTTCATAAGCCTGGGAGGGAAGGCGATGAAGAGTTCAACGGGATACGAGTTATTGGACCTAATCATAGGCTCCGAGGGGACCCTCGCTGTGGTGACCAAGGCGACCCTCAAGCTCGTACCAAAGCCCCAACACACAGCCCTCGCCTACATCCCCTTCAATGATGTGAAGGGAGCGGCCAAGGCCGTCTCCGAGATAGTTAGGAGGAGGGTGATGCCCTACGCCCTAGAATACGTTGAACAGCATGGAGTTCTTACCGCAGAGAGGTATCTCGGAAGAAGCCTCCCCGACCACAGCCATCCAGCATACCTCATAGTGGGGGTGGAGGGGAACAGGGAGGAGGAGGTTGAAAGAGATCTAGAGACCGTGGGAGAGATATGCATGGAGGGGGGAGGGGTCGAGGTCTATGTGGCCGATACCCAGACAAGGCAGAGGCAGCTCTGGGAGGCCAGAAAGTGCCTCTTCGACGCTTATAAGGCCTTCTGGGAGATAGATGAGGTGGATGTCTGTGTGCCAAGGAGCCGAATACCCGACTATATAGAGGGCGTCAAGAGGATCATGGAGACCTATGGAGTCCTCATATCTAACATAGGCCATGCCGGTGACGGGAATGTACATAGCATAATAGTCAGGGGGGAACTCGAGAGGGATCGATGGTTACAACTTCTTGAAAGGGTGACGGAGAGGCTCATAGAGCTGGGGATAAGCCTCGGAGGAACCGTATCTGGAGAGCATGGAATTGGATATACTAAGAAAAAGTATCTCCCATATAAGGTAGGAAGAGTTCAGGTTGAACTGATGAAGGCAATAAAAAGAGCCTTTGATCCCCATAACATCCTCAACCCAGGGAAGGTCTTTGACCTATAACTTATGAGCTGGAGTTTTTAGAGATCTTACATCTAACTTGAAATGAGCTGAAGCGAACTCTGCTCATTTCAAATAACATGAAGCGTTCTTAACCTTCGACATCCATTCACGGAGCTTATGGGGGCTCTAAAGGCCTCACGTTTTTATAAATGAAGCCTTAAAATGAGGAGCGGTAGGTTAAGAGCGATGAACTGGAAGGAGGATCTTCCTAAGATAGCAGAGGCTCTGGGAGCCGAGATGGCACTAATGAATGGGAAGATAATTACGCTCGATGAGAAAGGAACGATAGCCCAGGCGGTTGCTGTGAAATATGGAATGATCGCTAAGGTTGGTTCCGATGTTGAGATATCGCGCCTCGTTAGGAATGGTACCGAGGTGATCGACCTTCAGGGAAGAGCCGTCACCCCGGGCTTGATCTCAACCCACGACCATTTTCTGGACTATGGGTTAAACGCAAGGTTCGGAATAGACCTCTGGTATCCCAAGGTAAAGAGCATACAGGATATCGTTAAGGCCGTTGAGATGAAGGTCAAGGAGGTCCCGAAGGGTGAATGGATAATAGGCTATGGCTGGGATGAAAACCTCCTAGAGGAGGGGAGGCCCCCAAACCGATGGGATCTAGACCCAGTCTCTCCAGACAATCCAGTCTACCTGGGTAGGGTCTATCAGATGGTCTCGGTGAACAGCCTAGCCCTCAAGATTGCTGGGGTAACCAGAGACACACCCGACCCCCTGTATGGCAGGATATACCGAGATGAGAGGGGGGAGCCCACAGGCGTCTTCCTCACAATCCTCCCCTCCGCCGACCCATTCTTGGGTGTTATGCCCAAGTTCACCACACGCCAGAAGGAGGAGGCGATAATCAAGGCGTGTTCAGATTATAATGCGGAGGGCTTCACGGCCGTCGTCGATCCTGGAATTGGGGCCACCGACCCGGACGACATAGTCGCATATCAGAGGGTGGCAAGTAGAGGGAAACTCACCGTCCGCGTCTACGCTCTATACGGCTTCGTGAGAAGTGTAGAGGAGGCAAAGGAGGCTGTCAGAAGGGTGGCGGTCTTCGGAGATGATATGTTCAAGATAGGGGGAGTAAAGCTTAGCCTTGACGGGGGAGTCGTGCCTAAAACAGCCATGTTCTATGAGCCCTATGCGGGCGAGCCCCAGAACAGGGGAAGGTCAAAATGGAGGAAAGAGGACCTAATAGAGGCCGTCAGCATCCTCCACGATGCAGGCTTCCAGTGCTGCATCCACGCGATAGGAGATGAGGCCATAGACTGGGCTATAGACGCCTTCGAGGAGGCCATGAAGAAGAACCCCAGGCCAGACCCGAGACACCAGGTGATCCACCTATACTACCCGACAGCCGAGGCTATAGAGAGGGTTAGGCGCCTAGGCCTAATGGCGAACGTCCAATCGGTATTCATCCACTTCGAGGGAGACACTTACATCAAGAACCTAGGAGAGGGGAGGGGGGAGCGTGTCAAGCCCCTTAAGACGATGATAAGGAAGGGCATACCAGTGGGGAACAGCCAAGACTATCCCTCGGGGCCCATACCAGCCAGCCTAGGCCTCTGGGCAGCCGTGACGAGGAGGACAAGGAGCGGGAGGATCCTATGCCCGGAGGAAGGTCTGACGATTGAGGAGGCTCTGAGGACATACACCACATGGGCCTCGAGGCATATCTTCATGGAGGACAGGATAGGCTCGATAGAGGTTGGGAAATACGCCGATATGACCGTATGGAACGAGGATCCATATACGATACCTGAAGATAGGCTTAAAGAACTAAAGGCGTACATGACGATCATCAACGGTAAAATCGTTTATAGATCCTGATTTTAAAGGCGCCCATTATACTATCTCCTGAATTATTTGTTCTATGTTTATAATGAGATAAAAATCTCGAAAAATTCATCTGGGCAGATCTCGAATATTGATCACTGAGGTAAAGTTGCTCAGGTTTCCCTTAGAGAATGTGGCCGGAGAACTATATGTTGACGGGGTTTCCTCCCCAAGGCTGGCCGAGGAGTTTGACACCCCGTTATATGTCATGAGTGAGGAGAAGATAAGGATGCAATATAGGAGGCTCAAAGACGCCCTGTCCAACCATATAGGTAGAGCTCGGGTTCTATACTCGGCCAAGGCCAACTCGAACCTAGCCATCCTGAGGATACTCCTCGAGGAGGGTGCCTGGCTTGATGTTGTAAGTCCAGGGGAGGTTTATCTAGCCCTTAGGGCTGGTTATAACCCTGATAGTATTCTCTATACGGGGACGAGTGTCCGGGATGATGAGTTGGAGTACCTTCTGAAGGAGGGGGTCATGATAAATATCGACTCGACCTCTCAACTCAGGAGGCTATTGAGGCTAGGTATCCCCAAGCTCCTATCTGTGAGGGTGAATCCCATGATCGGGGCTGGGCACCACGAACATGTTGTCACGGCTGGTGAGGCTTCGAAGTTCGGAGTTTGGGAGGGGGAGGCGATGGAGGCTTATAAAGAGGCAAAGGAGGGTGGGGTGGAGAAGTTTGGAATTCACATGCATATAGGCTCAGGTATAATGAGCGTGGATCCCTACATCCTGGCTTCGGAGAGGCTATTAAAAGTGGCAAAAGAGATCCATGAAAGCCTCGGGATCGAGTTTGAATTCATAGATCTAGGAGGCGGGCTTGGGATCCCCTACAGGCCGGACGAAGATGCGTTGGACATAGAGAAGTTCACTAGGAGGCTTATGAGTTTCATAAGGGAGAGGATAGGGATGCACCATCTTGGAGAGCCGGAGATCTGGATGGAGCCTGGTAGATTCTTGGTTGCCGAGGCTGGAGTGCTCCTCACAAGGGTTAACACCATAAAGTCTACTCCATCCAAGAGTTACGCTGGGGTGGATGCCGGTTTCAATACCATAATGAGGCCCACGTTATATGGATCTTATCATCACATAATAGCAGCCGGAAAACTAGACGATCCCCCGGTAAAAGAGTATGATATCGTGGGGCCGATATGTGAGTCTGGAGACATCCTAGCTCAGGGCCGTCGCCTGCCAGAACTGTCTGAGGGGGACCTTCTAGCCATCCTGTGCGCTGGGGCCTATGGCTACTCGATGAGCTCTCAGTATAACTCGAGGCCCAGGCCTGCGGAGGTCCTCGTGAAGAGAGGAGAGTACGAGCTGATAAGGAGTAGGGAGGGACTGGAGGATCTATTAAGAGGCCAGGTCATCCCAGAGAGGCTCAGAAACCCGAATCGATGCTAACATCAAGTTGAGGGGGCTAGCCGCGTGTGGCTCATAGTCCTTCCAGAGCATCACTAGAACGGTCATACCCAGATTTAATTTTCAGGATTTTCCATCAATAGGGGATTCCCATGCCAGTACTCTGCAGCAGATGTAGAGGTGCACCTGCTGAGGTGAGGGTTGCAGCGGGAGGATTGAGGCTCTGCCCCGACTGTTTCATGGAATATTTCGAGGAGAGGCTTATGAAGACCGTTCAAGAGTTTAAGATGTTCAGGCCTGATGAGAGGTTAGCCGTCGCGGTCTCGGGAGGTAAGGATAGCGGGGCTCTACTACACGCTCTGAGGAGGGTATACCCCGACCTTGAACTCCAAGCTTTACACATAAACCTCGGTATAAAGGGCTACTCCGACCACTGCGAGGAGAAGGTTAGAAGGCTTGCGGATATGGATGGGGCTGAGCTCAGGGTCTTGAGGATAGGGGAGATGGGATTCACAGTGGATGATTTCCTCAAGACCATCTATAGGAATCGAGTCTGCTCCCCCTGCGGCGTCATTAAGAGGCACCTGCTGGACTCCATGACCCTGGAATCAGGCGTAAAGACCCTCGCCACTGGGCATAACCTCGACGATGTGGTATCGACCATGTTGGAGACCTTCTTCGCGGGAGACCTAGCCCAGCTCATAAGGTTGAAACCAGTTCTCCCCCCAAGACACCCCAAGCAAACCAAGAAGGTAAAGCCCCTCATTAGGCTGAGCGAGTTCGAGGACTACATGTACGCCCTCTACACAGAGATCCCCATAAGAGCTGAGAACTGCCCCCACTCACCCGCGATAAAGAAGGGGAGGGAAGTTCTCGAGGCGCTGGGGAAAGGGCGTCCGGGCTTTAGGTATCAGGCTCTCTCACTCTTCCTCAAGAAGCTCATACCCATTCTCGAGAGGGAGATAACCCAACCTGATCTGAAGACATGCAGGAGGTGTGGCTTCCCAAGCTCGGAAGATATATGTGCCTACTGTAAAAGGGTGGATTTGGTGAAGAGGAATTAGAGAGCTGGGAGTTGTGGCTGTAGCCCACTGCATCCTCAACCAGGCTACAAGGTGGTGGAATGAGGAGAAGGGCAGCGACCCATCTAAGGGATGCCTATGGAAGGTCGTTAAGAGGCTGGATGAACTCGGATTTGGAGTCTATCAGCTTCCATGCCCTGAGCTAACCTTCCTAGGAAATCCTAGACCATCGATGACGAGGGGGGAGTATGAGAGGCTGAGAGGCTATAGGGAGCATGTTAAAAAGCTCTCACTAGAGGCCAGCTCAGGCATAGAGGCCCTTATAAACATGAGTAGGAGGCCAGGGCTCAAACTAATGGGTTTGATAGGGCTTGCGAGATCCCCAAGCTGCGCAGCTAAGGAGGTCGAGCCCGGCTCCAACCCCGGGGGAATCTTCTTCGAGGAGTTGTTAAAGGAGCTGAAGAGAAGAGGATTAGAGCCTCAAGTCATCGAGATCGATATAAAAGACCTAGAAGCAACCATCAGCATGCTAGATGAACTGGTTATTCAATCCGCCCTTTAAAGGGGTGGGAGATTCAACTTTTCATCATCCCCGTCATCCATATCTCAGAGCCTCTACGGGTTTCAGTTTTGAGGCCCTCCAAGCTGGATAAGCGCTTGCCAAGAGAGTTACAAGGATGGAGATGAGGGAGGCTATACCCAGATAGGCCGGGCTTATGATGGGGGAGTAGGCCAGCCTTGGAAACTCTCCAGCCACTCCGGTTCTCTGAGACATCCCGCTTATTATACCAGGTATCAGGTGAGCCACGAGGCTCCCCATGGCGAAGCCTACAAGGCTTCCGAAGATCCCGATGAGAAGACCCTGAACCACATATATGAGAAGGACGCCTCTATCCTTCATTCCTAAGGCCTTCAGGATGCCTATCTCCCTAACCCGTTCTAGGACCGAGATCATCATTATATTCAGGGTTCCAAGACCTGCGGCTATGAATGATGTACTAGCTATAGCGGTGAGGAGGAGGTTGATCTGGTCGGTGATCCTTGTCACCATTTCGGCTATATGTTTTATGGTTGTGATGGTGGCCCTGCCTCCGAAGACCTCTCCTATAGTTTCAGAGACCTGATCAACGATCTCCATATTCTCCGCCTTGACGAGTATGACCGAGTATCCGCTACCCCTCACTAAGTGGTTATAGTACTCCCTGGGGATGAATATAGAGGTATCTGGAGGGAAGATCCCGGCCGCACCATAGGTATCTAAGACCCCGGTCACGGTAAAGACTAACTGCCTCTGCCCAAGCTGAACCAGGATGGGCTGCCCCTCCCTGTATCTCGTCTGGCCAGTCTCATCGATGGCTATTTTATTTCCTATCAGGGCTTGAGGGATCGGCAAATCTGGATATGGCCCCCCCTCATAAAGCCTTAACTCCCCAAGAAATTCTGGGAGGTCCCTCGAGGATATACCGACTAGTGTGATAGGATTATCTATTCCTGCGATCCTGACGTTCATCCTGAGCACAGGTGTGGCCTTCGCTACCCCGTAAAGGCTACTGATCTTAACAACGTCTACATCTGTGAATGGGACCCTACCTCTAACCGTGACTATTATCGAGTCAGGGCCAAGCTTGCCAAGGTTCTCTAGGATGCTCACCCTTGCTCCCTCCACCTGGGCTGAGGCGGATATTATGGTGGTTACTCCTACCGCGACCGCGAGCACGGTCAGAATACTTCTCAGCCTCCTCTCCTTAAGCTGTCTCCAAGAGAGGCTGAGAAGATCCAAGTGCCTCATCCTACTCACCTATGCCAATTTCCCATTCCTTCAAAATTCGAGTTGAAAACTCTTGAGTTGTAATATGCTCACTTCGACGGCGCCTCCACCTCAACGATCTTGCCATCCCTGAGCTTTATGAGCCTATCACAGAACCTTATAAGCTCGAGGTTATGGGTTACCATCACTATCGAGACCCCCTTCTCATCCACAAGCCTCCTAAAAATCTCCATGATGACCCCGGCCGATGAGCTGTCAATGTTCCCGGTAGGCTCATCCGCCAAGATTAGCCTGGGGTCATTTATCAGGGAGCGTGCGATGGCAACCCTCTGCTGTTCTCCTCCACTCAGCTCCGTTGGCCTCTTAAAGGCCTTATCCCCCAGTCCGACAAGCCCTAGAAGCTCTAGGGCTCTCTCCCTTCTTTTATTGGGACTGATGTTGGCGATGGCCATCGGCAGCTCTACATTCTCTACAGCCCTTAGATAGGGGAGGAGGTTGTAGAACTGAAATATGAATCCCACCATCCTGTTCCTATAATCAGCTAACTTCTCTCCGCTGAAACCTGAGATATCGGAGCCCTCCACAATCACCCTGCCCTTTGTAGGGGTGTCTAACCCACCAATTATGTGGAGAAGGGTAGACTTACCAGAGCCCGAGGGGCCAACAACGGCTAGGAACTCACCCCCATAAACATCCATATCAACACCACGCAGAGCTGGGTACTCCACGTCCTCCACCCTGTAGATCTTCCAAACATCCCTCAAAGAGACAAGCTCCCCCACATTACCACCCCCTAAGTTTTATGGCTGATGGTGTGCTCTACTACTAAGGACTTCCCAGGGAAATACCTTTTTCTAGGTCTCAAAATAGTTAGGAAATATTATATCCCACTAAATAAAATAAACAAAATGCTGCCGGTGGTAAATATTGAGTAAAGATTTTCTCTCTTCCTCTTCCGGACTTATCCAGGGAGGGGCCCCCAAATATGAGACAGGCCGAAAATTCTATCCCCGATATGCGGAGTATCTGGCCAAGGAGTGAAAGATCTCCAACACTCTTTAAAGCAGTTCGACAACTCTTCTATAATCGCCGCTTCCATTCCCTTCCACATGAACATGATCCCGCCTTTCTACCACCCCGGAACATCGGAGTAGGTTTGTGGCTGATACATCTCGGATGATCATCCCATCGGGGGTTGTGGACCTTCCACAGGATAAGCCCCCCAGTCCTCTCGAGGCACTATCATCGGCCGGATCTAAGCTTGAGAAAAAGGTTCTCGAGTTTCTAGGCTCTATGAAAAGCGGCTCTTGGCTGCTTAACGCTCGGGGTTAGGGTGTTCGATCTGATATAATTGATACATGTGATTTGAGAAGGCCTTCATCTCAATTTGAAACTGGCGGTAAAAGGCCGTATCAGTTTTATCAGGCTGATCATCAGCCAATTTTTAATGCATTGTCTCCCGATAGACCCAGTCTGAAGAAACTCAGCCATCAATTCCTTTAACGATGAACTAATGGAAGCGATGATTGCCTAAATTAGGGTGGGAGGAATATCATTTTTTCTGGCGGCAGTATTTTGTTTATTTGGTTGGCTATAAGCATATGTAGCCCTCCTTTGAGCATGTTCAGTGGTGATAGGCTTTTTTCGAGTTCAGTGTTCGATGAGAGCCTTTTCATTTGCTTTTTCGCATTTACCTCAATTTTCTTTACAACTTTTTTCATTAAATTTTCATATGCTTTTGCAACTTCTAAGCCTTCCTCTTCAGCCTTTGTTATGGCTTTTACCGCCAAGCGTCCGCTGAGGGCAGCGTTATCCATCCCCACACCTCGATATAAATCAATTAAGCCTGCAGCATCCCCAACCAGCAATATTCGCCCTTCTCCAGGGAATATAGTGCTTTTTAATGTTGAAGAGAAACCTTCTTTCTTAACAATTTCACCTCGAAGTTCATATCTTTTCTTAATATAGTTGAAGAATCTATCTGCATATTCTAGCGGGTTTTCATTGGCGCCAGTGCCAATCACCCATTTGTCATCTTTTAGGTAAACCCATGCAAACATTAGGGGACAGAACTCTCGTCTATAGAACATGTAAAGCGTGTTTGGGTCCAAGTTTGCCTCTCCGACAAAGTAATAGTTTATTGTTGCCCCTGAGGCTTTTCTATTAAAGTCTTGTGGCCGCAGTTTTCTTCTAACCCGTGAAAGCATTCCGTCAGCGCCGATAAGATAGCGAGCCACAACCTCCTCGAGCTTACCTTCCACTGACACTTTAACGATTATTTTGCCTTCGCTTTTATCTTCAACAAAATCAATTAGTGAAGTATTATCGCGAAAATCTGCTCCAGCATCCTCCGCAAGTGAGTTGAGCCAACTGTCGAAGGTTGATCTCCAAAAGTTCAGCATTTTCATTCTCCCCTTCAAAACCTTATCCGTTGGGGTTATCAACTCCACCTTAAAGAGCTCGTTTCCGCAAAGCTTCTCCCTCGGTATCTTCTCACCAATAAGCTTCTCAAAATATGGAAACTGAATTCCAGAACAAGGCTTGTTCCTAGGGGTCTTAAACTTCTCAAGCAACAACGTCTTAAAACCACTTTTTGCAGCAAACCTTGCAGCAACAGAACCAGCCACACCCCCACCCACAACCACAACATCATACTCTTTCAAGCCACTCATCCCTCAATCAATATGTATTTTGTCTTCTATGCCTACAGATAATTATGGCTTTCTGTTAGGAGATATTAATGGAATGTTATTTCTAAAAAATACTGGAAAATTTATAAAGTTAACTTGATAGACATCATTTCATGAGATTATATTTGATTCGATTTTTTATTAAAATGAAATTGTCATATTACTCTAAGATTTATTCAAATTTAAGGGGGGTTCCACTCCTCCAGAAGCAACTCGGCCTCGATTTCTCAAAAATCCTTGATATGCCCTGAGACGAGTAATGGAGGCTTAAAACGGGTGTCTTCGAGAAAGAGGCTAAAAATGGTGCTCCGGCCGGGATTTGAACCCGGGATCTCAGGCTCGAGAGGCCCGCATCCTTAACCGGACTAGACGACCGGAGCATGGTAGCCATTAAGCCTTCCATCCAGCTCGGATTTAAATCTTCCAGTGACTCTAGAACAAATAAAATGAGTTATGTTAGGGGTTTAAAGATCGGTCCTTAGTTTCAGGATTCTCGCTATGTTGGCCTTTTCGTCGATTATCGGCTTTATCTTCCCGTTTCTGGAGGTGAATAGTGCTGTTACTCCGGGGCCGTGGCCCGAGATGACGCAGTTTGTGTGTACAACTATCCCGACGGTGACTGAGCCTTTCCTGTATATGCGCCCATAGCTGTTATCGGCGTCCATTATCGCGACTAGGTCTCCGAGGCGGAGGTCTTCAAGGCCATACTCCTTTACCGTGCCTTCGTCGAAGAGTGTTATGTCATAATCGCCCGATGCCACGTGGCTCGATCCCAGGCCGGAACCCATTATGGCCGCTGGGACAAGGTGGGTCACTGGTACCTCTAGGTAGCCATCCACTATCCTTGGGTTTATGGCCTCAAGGAATCCTGGATCCATGTTGAAGACCTTGACCTTGGGGAGGTCTAGGAGCTGGAGGCCCACCCCATAGGCCTTGATCATCACCTTATCCTCTATGACCAGCTTCTCCATAACCTCTGGCTGAAAGTCAACCATAACATGCTCTATCCCTCCATGTTTACCGACGACTACGCCCCTCTCCCCCTTAGCGTTCCCCGAGACGACTATGGCCTCATTGCCTATACAACTGAGGACATTTAGGGCCCTGCTCTGCCCCTGTGGGTAACGCTGATCTGCGACCCTATTCTCGAGGCTCACCCCTGGCTCAACATGGTCAGCCATCCATCCACAGGCTGGATCCCCAACCCTCACGTTGTATGTGATGCCCCCGACTCCTGGAAGGATTACCGGCTCACCCTCCGCGGATATCTTATAGACCTCCACCCCCACAACTGGGCTCACAACCTCTCCGATGACGGAGATCTTCACCAACCTATCCCTATTTGTCCTTAACATCGAGGTCGGATAATTTAAGGCTCGGAGGTGTTGTTAAGACTTTTCATTAAAGCCTCAAAGAAATAACGAAACAAGCCTCCAATTATCCAATCCATCTAACTGAAGTTATTATAATTTTATTGATCGAAGTAAAGTATATTATATGTCATGTTTAATTTTGAATATTGAAAGTGGGATTGTGTGAGATAAAAATTTGGGTTTATTCTTCGCCTTTCTCAGTTTCCTCTTTCTTCTCTCCTGGAGGCGTTGTCTCTTTCTCTGAGCTGGCGGCTATCACATCGTCTATTCTCAGTATCATCGAGGCAACCTCCGTGGCCGATTTGATGGCCTGGACCTTCACGACCATCGGCTCTATCACTCCCAGGTCCAGCATGTTGGCTATTCCACCCTTGAAGACATCCACCCCATATGGGTATCCGTCCTCTCTTTCATGAGCAGCCTTCAATTTCACCATGGTGTCCAGCACGTCTTGGCCCGCGTTCTCGGCGAGGGTCCTTGGGATCACCTCTAACGCGTCGCTGAAGGCCTCGATCGCCAGCTGCTCCCTTCCGCCCACCTGTCTAGCGTAAGCCCTTAAAGCCTTCGAAAGTTCCATCTCTATGGCTCCCCCTCCGGGCACCATCTTCGGCAGCTCGGCCACGTCAGAGATTACATATAGGGCGTCCTTCATAGACCTCTCCGCCTCGTCCATCATCCTCTCTAGGCCTGCCCTTATGAAGATAGAGACGGCCTTCGGGTCTTTACATCCCTCGACGAAGACCATCTTGTCATCCCCTATCCTCCTTTCCTCCACCAGTTCGCATGATCCTAGGTCTGAGGGCTTAAGGTCGTTGAGGTTTGACACGATCCGGGCTCCAGTGGCCTTAGCAAGCTTCTCCATGTCCGACTTCTTCACCCTCCTCACCGCCAGGATGCCCTCCTTTGCGAGGAAGTGCTGGGCCATGTCGTCTATGCCCTTCTGGCAGAACAGGACGTTAGCTCCGCTCTCCTTAACCTTGTCTACCATCCTCTTCAGCATCGATGCCTCTTGGTCTAGGAAGGCCTTTATGGCCTCAGGCCGGCGGATCCTTATCTCAGCGCTTATCTCCGTCTTCTCGACCTCAAGGGCTGCGTCTACGAGGGCTATCTTCGCCTTCTCAACCCTCTTTGGCATCCCGGGGTGGACCACCTCCTTGTCTATTATTATCCCCTTTACGAGTTCGGTCTCGTTAAGGCTCTTCCCCTCCTTCTTCACTATCTGTACGTTGTCGACATCTGCGACAGTCTCTCCGTCTCTGATATCTATGATCTGCTTTATAGCGTCTATGGCGATCCCTGCGAAGTGGGATGCCACCTGGGATACAGCCTTGCTCCTCATCGATGTTGTTGCCAGCTTCATTAGGGTCTCCCTATCCTCTAGATCTACATTCATCGCCAGCTTCTCTAGCATCTCTAATGCTTTCTCTGACGCCTTCTTGTAGCCTGAGACTATTATGGATGGGTGGATGTTTTGCTCCAGAAGCTCCTCAGCCTTGCTCAGGAGTTCACCCGCTAGGACGACTGCCGTGGTCGTGCCGTCCCCAACCTCGTCGTCCTGGGCCTTGGCTATCTCGACCATCATCTTGGCCGCGGGGTGCTGCACCTCAATCTCATCTAGGATGGTGGCCCCATCGTTCGTTATCGTTATGTCCCCTAGGCTGTCTATGAGCATCTTATCCATCCCACGTGGCCCGAGGGTGGTCTTTAGGGCCTCCGCTATTATCCTCGCTGCGAGGATGTTTGACTTCCTCGCATCTCTTCCTCTACTCCTGGAAGTTCCCTCTTTCAAGATTAGGATGGGTTTACCCGTCATGTAAGCCATTTCTCGAGACCTCCAACGAACTAGCTAAGAGAGCAGAAAGGGGGATTGAATATAAAGTTTTACTTCTCCTCGGCCTGTATTGGAGAATTTGATCATCCTAGGCGGCTTTGGGGGGTTGAATTTTATCCTCTTATATATGAGGCCATGAGCCTCATCAGCTTTATCGGAGATCTCTTGAAGATCCTAGTCAATACTCGTGTGACATCTAGACCGTTAGCTAGGGCTATTATCTCCTCTCCTGTTATTACCTCGGCGAGCATGTTAAGATCCTCATCACTGAACCTGTCCAGC
Organism: uncultured archaeon; assembly: GCA_938048735.1. GTDB lineage: Archaea > Thermoproteota > Bathyarchaeia > TCS64 > TCS64 > JAGTRB01. Next base: position 14,518 of record CALIUM010000027.1, on the reverse strand, counting down.
ATCTCCAGGACCCTTCTGCTCTCCTTTATCCTCTTACCCCAGTTGGCATCGAATCTAGTTTCATAGAGGGATAGGGTGGGGGCCGTGACATCTCCTCTGAGCACAGCCTCTGCAGCGACCTCCCCGGCTATCCTTCCAGCCACTACGCCGGCATGGACCCCTGCCCCGGTAATTGGTATTAACTGACCAGCCGCATCCCCGACCAGCATCACACCATCCCCTACGATCCTATTCAGAACCCCAGAGACGGGCGTTATCCCCCCAGCCAACCCGAGGATCTTCGAATCTTTGAGCCTGGGGTCGGAATTCATAAACCTCTTCAGGTAGGATAGAGCCGGCTCCCTGTGGCCTCCTCGAACCCCAAGGCCCACGTTGGCCGTACTGCTGGATTTTGGGAATATCCATGCATAGCCCCCAGGCGCATATTTGGAGCCTATGTAGAACTCGTTGACCTCAGGGTTATCTAGGTCTAGGTTTCCAACCCTGAACTGGGCACAGCTGACTACATCTGGGTACCATCTCCCAAGACCTGCTGTTCTCCGGATAACCGAGGCGTTTCCATCTGCGCCTATAACTACCTTGGCCTCCACCTCAAACTTAATTCCCTTCCTCTCAGCCAGTACCCCTGAGACCATTCCGCCCCTCTTAATGACCCCTAGTGCCCTCGCCTCGGTCATGAGTTCTGCTCCAGCCTCCACAGCCTTTGTGGAGAGCAAGAGGTCAAATGCGTCCCGGTTTATAGTGTACCCAACCATATCTGGGCTCTTGAGTTCGAGGAATCGCCCATTTGGCGCGTATACCCTCATACTTGTTATCTTCTGGCTGACGATCTCCGGTGTAGGGTCAACCCCCGCGTCCCTGAGGCCGTTCTGGCTTAACCCCTCTGCGCAGTGGTTTGGGAGGCCTGGCCTAGGGTGCTCCTCTAAAAGCAGGACCTCCACTCCTCTCTCAGCAGCCGCCCTCGCGGCTGTTGAGCCCGCTGGACCTGCACCCACTACCACTATGTCATACCGCTGGCATTGCATCCTTTTACGAGAAACCCTTCGATATTTTAGCTTGATCTCCCGAGGACCTTCTGAGTGGCTATCTCTATATCCCTCGCCTTGATGGTCTTCCTTCCAGCATGCCTCGCGTAGTCCATTGCCTCTTTGGCTATCTTTATCCCGATCTCCTCTAGAGCCTCGCCTAGGGCTATGGCACCCTCCTCACTGACCCTGGAGGCGCCCGCCCTTTTTATCAGCTTGTGCATAGGTGCGACCTTAATCTCGCCTTCCATGGTGAGACCCACCATTTTCTCCTCTCTCATCGAGAAATATTTAACACTTGTGCCTATTTTAAGAAGCAGCCCCTTCTTATTCAGCTTCAAGGCTTTATTAAGGTATAAAGCCCTTGGAGCGTGGAGGGTAACCTTTAATAGTCTATAGATGGCCATTCGTAGGTCGGTGAAAGATTGGGGAAGGTAAGGATAGAAATTGTGAAGCGGGCCTCCAAGGAGCTCATGAGTAGATATCCCGAGAGATTCACAGCAAACTTTGAGGAGAATAAGCAGTTTCTAAAAGAGATAGGGTTCACCTTGTCCAAGAGGCTCAGAAACAGGGTGGCCGGCTACATAACAAGGATGGTGAAGACTAGAAGTGCTCAGCTCGAGTCAACGCAAGGGGAATCAAAGGAGTCGATCGAGACGGAGCCAGAAGTTTAAACATTTAAGATGATCAGGGAGATATTTGATAGTAATAATTGGTTTGGGATAACTGATCAAAAGAATCTTTTCAAGATTTTGAGGTGGTTTTAGAGGCTCCTATATTGTTCTTTCCAGTGCCTTTATCTTAAACGTATAGAAGGAGATAAATGTTAAAGGTGTGTGCATCATAAAGGCTTTGATTGAGTATGGTTAGAAGGGGATTATTCATAGGCAGGTTCCAGCCCTTCCATAATGGGCATCTCTACGCTCTGAAGGCCATCCTCAAGGAGGTCGATGAGTTGATAATAGCCGTGGGAAGCGCGCAGATGAGCCATGAACTCGACAATCCCTTCACTGCGGGGGAGAGGATAGAGATGATAAGGAGAGCCCTTAACTCGGAGGAGATAGATCCCTCAAGGTACCTCATCATCCCCGTGCCCGACGCCCCAGCGCATAGGGTTTGGGTCTCCCTGGTCGAGTCCCAGACCCCCAAGTTCGACGTGGTGTACACGAACCAGCCCCTGACCAGAAGGCTGCTCTCCGAGGCCGGTTATGAGGTTAGGAGCATAAGGCTATACAGGAGGGATATGTATGAGGCCACGGAGATCAGGAGGCGGATCCTCTCAGGGGAGGACTGGAGCATGCTAGTGCCTAGAGAGGTTTACGACTTCGTGAAGGAGATAGATGGAGAGGGGAGGATAAGGGATCTGGCTAAGACCGACACGGTGTCTCGGGCATCGGGAGAGGGCCTGGAATCCAAATCTCTCGAGGAGATATAATTGTCCATAACCTTCCACCCCGAGTTGAAGGAGAGGTTCCCGGACTTGGAGGTTCAAGCCGTCCACCTGACGGATGTTAAGGTTGAGGATGAGGATCCAGAACTAGAGCTTTTCAAGGAGGAGGTGATAAGGAGAACCAGGGAGAGGTGGACGCTGGAGAGGATAAGGGAACACCCGAACCTCAGGGCATACAGGGACTTCTTCTGGAGGATAGGGATCGACCCGACCAAGACAAGGCCATCTGCAGAGGCATTGATCAGGAGGATTCTCCATGGAAATCCCCTCTCGAAGATCAACACCTTAGTAGACGCCTACAACCTCGCCTCCATTGAGACCAGCATATCCCTAGCGGCCTTCGACGAGGGGAAGCTTAAAGGACAACTCCTGATGAGGACGGCCAAGAAAGGGGAGAGCTTCTTGGGCATCGGGATGAGCCACCCGATATCCCTCAAAGGGGGGGAGATAATCATAACAGACTCGGAGAGGCTGATAGCCATATACCCATATAGGGATGCGGAGTACTCTAAGGTCACCAGGGAGACAAGGAGAGTCTTAATACTTGCCTGCGGAGTACCAGGTATAAGCGGAGAGCTGCTGGAGGCCTCTGCGCAACTAGCGGTTGACTATATAAAGAGGTTCTGCGGAGGTATCGAGGCCTAGGTGGATAGCTCTTGATCGAGATCGACGGCTCGATGATGGAGGGGGGAGGCCAGCTCCTAAGGATGGCCATCACCTACAGCGTAATAAGGTCCACCCCCGTGAGGGTCATTAATGTGAGGGGAGGGAGAGACCCGCCCGGGCTTCGACCTCAGCATCTAACCACCCTGAAAGCCGTTGCAGAGATATGCCGGGCGGGGGTGAAAGGGCTATCAATAGGCTCCAGGGAGGTAGAGTTCCACCCCGGACCACCAAGAGGAGGAAGCTACCTCTTCGACATAGGAACCGCTGGCAGCATAAGCCTCCTCTTACAGTGCGTAGCTCCCATCCTAACATTTGCCGATTCAGAATCGAGGCTGAGGGTGATAGGAGGGACAGCCACGGATATGTCACCTCCAGTCACAACCCTTGAACGTGTTGTTTGGGAGGCCTTAAGGGCGATGGGCTTCAATGGTAAACTCAAGATCCTGAGGGAGGGCTTCTACCCTAAAGGGGGAGGTATTGTAGATGCTCAGATATACCCGGTAGAGGAGCTGAAACCGATAGCGGTTGAGCCACCTTGGAAGGTTGATAGGATAAGGGGGATATCCATCTGCGGGAGGCTGCCAAGCCATGTTGCCGAGAGGCAAGCCCGATCGGCGATGGCGGTCCTCAGGGAAGCCGGCTACGAAGGCGAAGTAGAGTATAGAGCCTTAGAAGGTTCAGAAGAGCCCCTATCCCCTGGCAGCTATATCTCCCTTTGGGCGGAGACTGTACCGAAGACCTTCCTCGGCGCGGACTCCCTTGGAAAGAGGGGAAAACCGGCGGAGAGGGTTGGGGCTGAAGCTGCCGAGTCCTTAGTTGATCAGCTGAGATCCGGTGCAGGTGTAGACCTACACACCGCCGACAACTTGATCATCTGGTGCTCCCTCGCCAAGGGCGAGTCGGTCTTCACGACAAGTAAGCTAACCCTCCACACCGAGACTGCTATCGAACTCGCAAAGCTCCTCGCCGGCGCTGAGTTCAAGGTCGAGGGGGAGAGAGGAAGCATCGCAAGAATAAGATGCAAAGGAGCAGGCCTGAATGCCTGAGAGGCCGTCGGGGAAGTTGGATTCATCGGAATTCCAGCTTTAAACTGAATCTGGCTGTTGGATTAATAAAAGGAAAGCTTTCTAAAATAAATAGCTATATTAAAGTTTAAATCAATGATTCTAAGATAAGGTATATTAATTTTAAAGTTCCTACATCTTTAAGATTATATGAAAATTCAGCCTTCCGATCAAAGATATATTACACTAGGTGTCATTTGGTGAGATGTGGGACTCCCCTTCTCGACATCCCAGATCAGGGAAGGTGCCGCCCTAATCAACGTGCCAGTACTGGAAACCTGTCCAGATAAATCCCCAGATAGAGCCATCTACAAGGCCCCGGTCTTTTATAATCCTAGGATGAAGTTGAATAGGGATTCCGCAGTCATCGTCCTAAAGGCTCATCAGAGGATGTTCTCGAAGAGCTTTAGGCTATGTGAACCCATGTGCGGGACGGGTGTCAGGGGGATAAGATTAGCCCTTGAGGTCGAGGGGTTGGAGGAGGTTGTCCTGGGCGATGTCAATCCATTGGCCGTTAGGCTTACCGAGATAAATGCAGATTTAAACAACGTCTTGGATAGGGTTAGGGTTCGCCTCATGGAGGCGAACCTCCTACTCGCTCTTCACACCTCTCGCACCCAGAGATTTGATTATATCGATATAGACCCCTACGGTTCACCAGTACCCTACATCGATTCCGCATTGAGAGCATGTAGAGATGGAGGTATCATAGCCCTCACAGCGACGGATATGGCCCCTCTATGCGGGGTAAACCCGAGAGCATGTCTCAGGAGGTATGGTGGGTGGCCTCTCCGTACAGAGTACTCTAAGGAGCTGGCTTTGAGGCTGCTCATAAGCTCCCTAGTCCTTGCAGCTGCAAGGCTTGAGATGTCCATAAACCCCATATTCAGCTTTTCCATAGATCACTATCTCAGGGTCTACGCCACGGTTGGGAGGGGGGCTAAGGGGGCCGACTCTTGCCTAAATGAGGTTGGCTACATCCTCCACTGCAGCAACTGCCTGAACAGGAGGGTAGTACGTCAAAGCCTGTGGGGGGTGGAGGAGGTATGTGACGTCTGTGGTGGGAAGATGGAGGTTGGAGGGCCACTCTGGACGGGCAAGCTTGCGGACCCCGCCTTCTGCAGCGTGATGGCCTCTATATCCGAGGAACACCTTGGGGATCTGAGGCTGGTGAGGCTCATAAACCTGGTTAGGGATGAGGCCGAGCTCCCTCCATCCTTCTACAATATCGACCTACACTGCTCGAGGCTTAAGGTAAGATCCCAGCCCACAAATAAGATTCTCACCTCCCTTAGGGATGCAGGGTTTAGGGCAGCTAGGACGCATTTCGACGAGAGAGGGGTTAAATCCGACGCCTCAAATCTAGAGTTCGATAGGATCCTTAAGGATTTGGCGGAGAGGGGTTAAGGATTGCCGAGTTCCAGGAGATGGCTCACTGAGCGATTGAACGAGCCATACCATAGGATGGCGAAGGAGAGGGGGTATAGGTCTAGGGCTGCCTTCAAGCTGATCCAGCTCGATGAGAGGTTCGGCTTTCTTGGGGGGGCTAAACACGTATTGGATCTTGGTTCTGCACCCGGAGGATGGCTTCAGGTAGCCTCGGAGAGAGTTGGGGGAGATGGGTTGATAGTGGGAGTGGATCAGAGGCCTATACCACCTCTTCCGCTTGAGAATGTGAAGACGATAGTTGGGGATGTAAGGGACGATGAAATAATTAAGCTGTTATGCAGCATATTCAGAGAGGGCATCGATGTTCTCCTCTCAGATCTATCTCCTGATGTCTCAGGGGTCTGGGAGGTTGACCAATCAAGGCAGATCGAGCTAGCGAAGGCCGCTCTTAGAGTTGCCAGGAGCCTTCTCAGAGCTGATGGATGGGCGGTGATTAAGGTTTTCCAGGGAGCAGATTTCGAGGCCTTCATCGAGGAGGTGAAGAACTCATTCAACTATGTCAGAGTTGTGAAGCCCCAGGCATCTAGGAAGAGGAGCGCGGAGGTGTACATCGTGGCTAGGGGGCTGAGATCCGGAGGCGCCTAAAGCTAGGAGGCGATCTCCTTCAGAACCCTTGCCACGAGGGTATTCGCCTGGATAACAGGCCTCCCGGTCCTCTCCCTGATCAGCAACTTGGCCTTATAACCGAAGCCCATACAGTTCAGGAGGATGAGATCGAGGTTCTTCTCCGCAAGCCTCTCAGCGAGCGCGGCTATCTCACCCTCCGAACCGTAGGGGGATGCTGCATCCGCGTGGACCTCAAGCCCCTCCCTGCCCCACTCCCTATAAGCGTGGGCTGTCTGCTCCTTGGCGGGGTAGACTACACCCAGCCTACCCCTCCTTATGGCCGCGTTGACGGCCCCCTTTACAATCTCTGACGGCGTCACGATCAGCGCCTTTGACTTGAACTCCGGGAACCTTCCAGTGCATAGTAGCAGTATGATCTCAACCTCTTTCTCGAGTTCCGAGATCCTCTTCTGGATCAATGGGACGATGAAACTCTTCGTCACCTTCACCTCTCTTCCATCCCTCATCCTCGTAACGAGGATCTCCTCTCCCTCCCTAATAGGGAGCCCCTCCACATCTCGGGATGTGTAGTCGTCTAGGGCCCCTGCCTCAAGAACCTCGAACTCTTGGCCTAGGATCATCATCATATCTGGGAGTATATCAGTCCTAGGCGACTGCCCGAGTGTTAATAAGCCGATCCTCTTCATCACTCTTAATATCGCCTTTATTCCATAGATATTCTTGATGCTGGATTTTATAGGAACCGGTTTTTGAGGGCATTCCTCTCCGCCTCTATGATCGCCTTGAAGAACTCCTCAGACTCGTCCTCCGTCTCCTCAAGTATGTCCCAAGCCTCCTTGAAGTCGACGCGTTTGGCTGAGGCTATTATGGCCCCCCTCCTCCCATATATGGAGACAAGCCTGGCGGAGTCCCTTCCCCGGCTCCACCACCATGTGAACTCCTTGGAGATTCTATGGTCGGCCTGGGCCATCGCTATCCTGACCTCCTCAACGCTCCTATCGAAGATCCCAACCTCGGTCGAGCCGCAGTTTGGACATTTTATCATCTCTGGAAGATCCTTTATCCTCCTACTCTCGACATACTCCCGGCACCTTAGGCATCCAAGTACCCTAAACTCGTTTAGGAGGCGGGCTCTCGCTGACTCGTATATGACCCTATCCATCTTCTCCGGCGGAACGACATCTGTCTTCATCTTGATGCTCTCTATGGCGACCATTGCAAGGGGGCTCAGCTCTCCCCCCGTCTCAAGCCTTTCCACCATTATCTCTCCAGAGGAGATGGATTCGAGAATCCTGATGGCTGCCTCCTGATCCAGATCTTTCTCAAGGGTTTCCCTAAGGGCCTCCTCGAAGATGCATGTACCCTCGAAGCTCTTGGCCAGCCTACCTAACGTCACGTTGCTGAAGTTCACACTCTTGCTAAGGGCTCCGGATTTCCTCCCCACATTTATCAATCGCCTCTTAAACAGGCCGGATCTCGTGACAGCGCCCCTAAGGATCTGCTTTAGATCTCTCCTCGCCAGTCCCTTCAAAAGATTGGAAACGTAGCCTCCATCGATACCCCCAGCCGCCTGGATGACAACCCTATAGGGGTCGTGCTGGAGACCTACAGGGTATCCTGTCTCCTCCGATATGATGTGGCCTAGAAGGATCGAGAGGGTTCTATTAACTAGGGTTCCAAAGCTCATATGGATTATGATGTTCTCCCCCCACTCCTCGACCAGGATCCTATTATCCGTCGGCACCTTGAGGCCTCTTCTCACCTGCTCAACTATCGGTTCAATGCCCTTTACTATCGTCTCGAACCTTGCTGGGTAAGCCTCAGATAACCTGGCGGCGATCTCCTCAGGATTAACTCCTTCTCTTAGCTCCTGCTCAACCTTTGCCTTAATGGAGCCCACCTCTAGGGCCACCTCGAGCGGAACTGGAATCTCCTCTCCAACCCAGCTCGGTATAGCCCCTGTGGGATCGTCCTCCGCCCTTACATAGATCTTGTCGCTGTAGATGTTGAGTATCTTCCAAGGTCTCCCCCTTATTATGAACTTGACCCCAGGCCTTGCATACTCGGCGACGAAAGCCTCGTGGAGTATCCCGACAGGGTTCTCATCCTCCACATCTATAACGAGGTAATCCTTCTCGTCGGGGATCATAGAGAGGTTGTTGAAGAAGTAGTTGTAGAGGGTTTTTCTCTCGCCCCTCGGCTTTATTAGGAGTTCATCCTCCTCTGATAACCATGCTAATCTTGGAAACCTGTCATGCATATACCTCGCGACGAACCTTATGTCATCCTCATCCAGATCCCTATATGGATAGGCGCCCCTGAAGAGGCTCATTATCTGTAGATAGTATATTCGGCCCCTCGACATCAGCTCCGCGACGATCTGGTTTATGAGGACATCGTATGGCTTGTGAGGTATCTTCACAGGTTCAAGCTCCTCGTTTAGGGCCCTCCTGCAGATGACCATAGACTCGAGTACATCGTCGCTGTCTAGCGCTATGATGATCCCTTTAGCCCCCCCTCCGACCCTATGCCCACTCCTCCCGACCCTCTGGAGAAGCCTGGTCACCTGCCTGGGAGAGTTGTACTGGATCACCAGGTCTATGCTTCCTATGTCTATACCCAGCTCAAGGGAGCTTGTGCACACGACCGTTCTTAGTTCACCCGATTTCAAGCCCTTCTCGGCAGCGATCCTGCTCGTCTTTGCTAGGGATCCGTGATGGATGCTGAGGGGGAAGTCCAGATCCCATATGTTGAATCTGCTCGCCAGGACCTCAGAGGTGGCCCTGGTATTTGTGAAGATCAGCGTGGTCTTATGCCCCTCGACGAGCTCCTTCATCACCCTCAGCCTTGTGGCCACCTCAGGGTAGGTGTAGAGCCGTGATGCCAGGTCATAGTCCTCTGGCTCAGGTTCAGGGCAGATTATGTCGAGTCTCATCTCCCTGGCCATGGATACCTGGACCACCTCCACCTCTCGGCCAACCCCGACCAGGAATCTCCCCACTTCCTCTGGGCTACCGATCGTGGCGCTCAGCCCTATGAGCTGGAACTCTTCCTGAGCTATCTGCCTGAGCCTCTCAAGGGCTATGCTGAGCTGGCATCCCCTCTTGTTATCGGCGAGCTCGTGGATCTCGTCTATTATAACCCATCTCACATGCCTCAGGTAGCGCCTCATCGTCCTGCCCATTAATAGGGCCTGGAGGGTTTCAGGGGTGGTTATCAACATCTCTGGGGGGGATCTCCTCTGACTGTCCCTCTCCTTGTTGGTGGTGTCCCCATGCCTGACGGCCAAGCTTATGTCCAGCCGGTTACACCACCATGTGAACCTATCGAGGATGTCCCTATTCAAAGCCCTCAAAGGTGTGATGTAGAGGATGCTGATACCCGGTGGACGAGCCCCTCTCATCAGGAACATGTGGAATACCGGGAGGAGGGCTGCCTCAGTCTTTCCCGTGGCGGTTGGCGAGATGAGGAGGACATTCCTACCTTCAAGGATGAGCGGTATGATCCTCCTCTGGGGCTCTGTAGGCTGGTTGAAGCCCTTTTCCTCCAGCAACCTCCTTATCGGACGGCAAAGAATTGAGAAAGGCTCCTCCACCGACTATCCCGCCAGCTCAAGATCATGAAACCGCCGAAAATAAAAACCATGCCGAACGGGATTCGTACTCGAAGGAGTTAAATCTTTGATGCAATATTTTCTCAAACCAATGATTGAGATAGATCAGATTAAGGTGGGTGATAGATCTCTCCTAGCCTTAAAGGTTGAGATGCCCGAAGCGCCTCCTTTACTGCTCTTGAGGGGTGAGAAGGGTTTCGTCATGTGTGGATACTTGAACCTGGAGGTGGCAGAGAGGCTGGGATTGGCAGCAGCCGTTGTTACAGGGGTGAAGAGCTTCGAGGATGTCTTGAACGCTCAGATAAAGGGGGCCACGACAAAGGCTTCAGCCCTCGGCCTGGAAAGAGGGAAGACGGTCAGAGATATAATAGGCCTCATCGCTTAGGATTGGAATTGAATAGGGACCTAAACCGCCTCGCAGAGCATCTTAACCCTCCTCTTCGCATCCCGGAGCAGGTTCCTACCGTGTGAGAGGAGTAGGATGTCGAACTCGTAGAATAGGAGCCTCTTCAGCTCCCTCTTAGCGGTATAAGCATCTAGGCTATACCTCTCTGGTGGAGGGTAGAGGTTTCCATCCTCGTCCCCGAAGATGGTGTCCCCGGCTATGATGGCCTTCTGCCTAAAGAGGTAGAAGGAGAAGTTTCCAACAGTGTGGCCCGGGACATGGATAGCCTCTATCCCTCCGCACAGGTCTATATAGTCTCCGTGCCTAAGGCCCCGGTCAACCTTAACCCCTGTCTCCTCCTCGACATCTCTCATCTCGCCCTCCCCCGAGGCAACATCCGCCCCAGTCAACTCCTTAATCCTAGCTAGGTTGCCTATGTGGTCTCCATGCCCATGGGTTAACAGTATGAGCTTTACATCCCTCCAATCCCTGCCCATATCCCTAATCGCCTTCCCTATGCTCTCTATGTCCTCGGGCATGTATCCGGTATCGAAGAGGATAAGCCCCTCTGGGCAGTCTAGGAGGTAGATTTTAAGGTCAAAACCATCGGCGGGCGAGAGGCTCACACACCTAATCCCATCTAGCAAGTCCCATCACCCCTTGATAAAAAGGTCTAATTAAGGGCTTATAACTCTGAAATATCCACCCGATAGTTTGGAGTGGCCCTTCTTCTTAACATGGTAAGTTATTTACGAGCTTAATGAGCTTCTCAGCCGCTAATGGGTTGTTTTCCAGCGAATCATATATTCCCATGATAGTCTGCTCTGGGAAATCTTTCATCAGGCTTTCAAAAACCCTTTTTGCTATGTACCTCTTGAAGCCTTCCTCATCGAGTTTTTGGAAATACTTTCTCCTGGCTCCTCCCTTGCAGGTCTCGGTCTCGTATTTTATAATATCATACTCGCACATCTCGTTAAGGAAGTTTATGATCGACGCTCTTGATACTGTCTTGGTTTTCAAAATCTTGTTAACATGATCATATATTTCACGGGAGGTTAATCCTTTATCTGGATTTTTCCATATTACTTCAAGGACCTTTATCTGATAATCTCTTAAAACCTTCTCCAAACCATTTCTACTCGTATCTAGAACTATAGGCAACAGGAGTCACCTTTGGTGAGGGAAGTCATTGTTCTATTATAAAAGGGTTAGTATACAAGGATATATATTGAGTATACAAGAGATCGAGGTTTAGATCTCACTTTTCCAACACGTGTCTATCGAGGATGTAGCATATCATCGTTCCCGTTAGTACCTTCTTGTCTTCCACAAAGACCTCGACGGCCACCTCCCTCCTCCTCCCCTCCTTTGAGATTACCTTTCCCCTTGCCCTCATCAAGTCTCCCACCTTCACAGGTGCGGTGAAACGAGCCTGGGAGGCCCCTAAAACGACGAAGGGGTGATTTACGGCCAACATTGCTGCATAGTCGGCCACGCCGAAGGTGAAACCCCCATGGATAAGGCCCCGCTCATCCACGGCCATTTCCTCCACTGCCCGGAGCTCAACCTCGGCCTCTACGTCGTCGATAATCCTGATTGGAGAGCCTACGAGATTTTGACGAGCAAGTTTGTGGGTTCTTATCTCCATCTAAAAATCTTTACATCACACCTCTTTAAATAGAGCGATCTAAGAGCGGAAACGTTAAAAGTTTGAAGATACTCCTTGGCGTGATGAAACTCCTGACCTACCTATCTGGGAATGAATACCGTTTGGGAGCCCTAATTGAGGGTGAGAACATTCTTGACCTCAACAGGGCCTTCAATAGACACCTTGGGAACACTTTCAAAGGGGTCGAAGGCCCATTCAAACTGGACATGATCTCCCTACTGGAGCTTGGGGATAGAGGCCTCCAAGAGGTGGAGAGAGCTATTGAAGTAGCCCGAAGGCTATTTGCTGAGGGGGATGGAGGCGAACTCATTAGAGATGGTACAGTCGTAAGGCTGAGCCAAGTCAAGCTGGCTGCCCCCATCCCTCGTCCCAGAAAGAACATCGTCTGCCTTGGTTTGAACTATCCTGAGCATGTGGCAGAGGGGAGCAGGGCGAGGGGGGAGCCACCCCGCCCCCTCCCCGAGGCGCCGGTCTTCTTCACGAAGCCCCCAACTTCAGTGATAGGTCCTTATGATGACATTATATATCCGAGGGTTACGGAGAAGCTGGACTATGAGGTCGAACTGGCCTTTGTGGTTGGAAGGAGAGGCAAATACATACCCAAGGAAGAGGCCTACAAGTACATCGCAGGCTACATGGTCTTCAACGATGTTACGGCGAGAGATCTCCAGAGGCGACACCAGCAATGGTTCAAGGGGAAGGGATGTGACACCTTCGCACCGATGGGTCCATACCTAGTCACGGCCGATGAGGTCGGGGACCCGATGAATCTAGACCTCTGGCTAAGGGTTAACGGGGAGGTCCGCCAGTTCTCCAACACCAGGAATATGATCTTCGGGGTAGATGAGATCCTGAGCATCCTCTCGGATGGTATGACTGTGGAGGTTGGAGATATTGTAGCCACAGGAACCCCTTCGGGGGTTGGCTCAGCTCACCCTTCAGGGCTTCTTAAGGTCGGAGACCTCGTGGAGGCGGGTGTTGAAAAGATCGGAGAGCTAAGAAACCGAGTGGTAGCTGAGCCCGGATCCCCAACTTAGAAGATTAAGGATACTAGCGGTTCATGGCAAGCGGTTTTTGATATAAATTCTGAGATTTGAGATTCTTGGCATCACAGTGGATACTCATCATCGGATACTAGAGCTATCGTGCAGATATACTAGTACGGGTCTAGCACCCTTAAACTCTTATTAAATTTTTCTCCATTTACCTGATGTGAAGAACTCCATTAAAGAGCATTTCTACTGATATATTCATCATCCTCTGAAAAATTAAATAAGAGTTTTTGATATCTTAGTTTATGAAGAGATTTATTATATGCCTTGATAATTGGCGAAAGTTTTAAGGCTAGATGGATGTAAAGTGGCGGAGTAAGGAACCTGACTCCAGTTTGGGAAACCTTTATTATTAGGTTCTTCTGGTTTCGTCTATGGTCTTGAGGTGGAAATAGAATTATGAGCGCCCCAGCCTATTCAGGTCAACCAGTAATAATCCTTAAGGAGGGGACTGAAAGGAGCCGTGGGAGTGAGGCCAGGAACGCGAATATAATGGCCGCTAGGATCGTGGCAGAGGTAGTCAGGAGCTCCCTCGGCCCCAAGGGGATGGATAAGATGCTCGTTGACAGCTTCGGCGACGTCACAATAACAAACGACGGGGCTACTATGCTGAAGGAGATGGATGTCCAGCACCCCGCGGCCAAGATGATGGTCGAGATAGCCAAGGCCCAAGATCAGGAGGTTGGCGATGGAACGACGAGCGTGGTGGTGTTGGCTGGCGAGTTGCTGGGAAAGGCCGTCGACCTGATGGACAAGAAGATCCACCCCACCACGATAATCGATGGATACCGTCGGGCCCAAGAGCAGGCCTTGAGGCATCTGGAGGAGGTCTCCATAAAGGTATCACCAAGAGATAGGGAGGTTTTGAAAAAGATAGCCATGACCTCTATGGCCAGCAAGCTTGTAGCTGGTCATGCTGAATTCCTGGCAGAAATTGCCGTTGACGCTATCCTCCAGGTGGCTGAGGAGGTCGACGGTCGCTTCGAGGTCGACCTAGATATGGTAAAGGTCGAGAAGAAGAAGGGTGGATCATTGAGGGATACGAGGCTGATAAAGGGTTTGGTGATAGATAAAGAGGTTGTCCACGCAGATATGCCAAAGATCGTCAGGAATGCCAGAATAGGCCTTCTCAACGCCTCCATGGAGATAGAGAAGACGGAGTTCGACTCAAAGATACATATCGAAAGGCCTGAGGAGATGCAGGCATTCTTAGACCAGGAGGAGCAGATGCTGAGGGAGATGGTGGAGAAGGTGAAGAAGGCTGGTGTAAACGTCCTATTCTGCCAGAAGGGCATAGACGACATGGCCCAGCACTTCATGGCGAGAGAAGGTATACTTGCTGCGAGGAGGCTCAAGAAGAGCGATATGGAGGCCTTAGCCAAGGCGACGGGGGCCAAGATAGTTACCAATATAGACGCCCTAAGCGAGGCCGACACTGGATACGCCGAGCTGGTGGAGGAGAGGAAGATAGGTGACGACAAGATGGTCTTCGTCGAGGGATGTAAAGACCCGAAGGCTGTCTCCATCCTCATAAGGGGTGGCTCTGAGAGGATCGTCGATGAGGCCGAGAGGTCGATC
>CALIUM010000026.1 GCA_938048735.1 uncultured archaeon | reverse complement strand
GCCCTCGACCCTCTTGACCTCTGCGTATGTTATGAGCTCGATATTCGGGTGCTGAGCCACATCAACCATCTTAGGGCCGAGAATACAGATGGAGCAGTCCAGCGTCGGGAAGGTCTTATCAAGCTGGGCCATATGACCTCCTATCGTTGGGCTCCTCTCCACCAGGTAGACCTTGAAGCCCATGTCTGCGAGGTCTAGGGCCGCGTGGATCCCCGCCACTCCGCCTCCTATGACCAGGGCCGCCCTTGTCACGGGGACCCTTATCACCTCAAGGGGGTTGAGGTATCTCGCCTTTGCGACGGCCATCTTCACGAGGTCGAAGGCCTTTTCTGTAGCCTCTATTGGTTGGTGGGTGTGGCACCAGCTGCAGAGTTCCCTGATGTTCGCCATCTCAAAGAGGAAGGGGTTTAGGCCTGCTGAGGCGACACATCTCCTGAAGGTCTGCTCATGCATTCTAGGGGAGCAGGCGGCCACTATGACCCTATTGAGGCCATGCTCCACTATGTCCTTCCTTATCATCTCCTGGCCCGGGTCTGAGCACATATACATGTAGTCCTTGGATAATACCACGTTGGGTAAGCTGCTGGCCCTTTTAGCTACCTCCTCGCAGTCGACTGTGCCGGCTATGTTGAGGCCGCAGTGGCAGACATATACCCCGATTCTAGGCTCCTCCATGGTCACCACCTCTTCCTCGTGGCTTGGGCGAATACGTTGAGCTCCACAACCGGATTCCTCTCAGCCCCATCCATCCTCATGGTGAGAGCGTGTAGAGGGCAAACCGCTACGCATTCTCCGCATAGGACGCATAGTTCAGGATCGAAATCTATGCTTGGTCGGGAGGTGGCCCTTATCCCTTTGAACTCCGCTGGGGAGTATTTGATTGCCTCCTTTGGACAGGCATCGGCGCATATTCCACATCCGATGCACTTCTTCCTGTCGAGCTCAAGCTCGTACCTCTTTACGAGGAGGCTCCTCTCCATTATTGTGTGGTCTTCAACATCCCTCTTCACAATGGCGCCGCGCCTCTTAGGCTCCCAGACCATTAGACCCCCTCCCCCCTTATCCTTAGAGGAGAGGAGAACCTGAGGTCCCCCTCCTCGATGGGATAGTTCTCAAGCTTTACGCTGTAGTACCTCTCAAACCTCTCATTCAGGTCACGTTTTATTCGTTCTTCATCCCGCTCCGGAACCTTGACGTCAACCCAGTAGGTCTTTCCAAAACTGGTGTTTAAAGCCTCACCATCGATAGCTACTATCTCACCACCCTTTATCGTGTAGGCAGCCCATCTAAGGGCCTCCCTCACCCTCTTGTAATCCTTGGATAGGTCCGTGGTATATGGATCGAGCCTATATAGAGAGATGTCGGCGTCGGCTCCTATACCTAGATGCCCCTTCCCCTCAAGGCCGAGGATCCTCGCAGGCGCAGCCCTCGTTACTATCGCAAGTTCGTATAGGGTGTACTCCCTATCTATCGAGCCCAATAAGCTCTTACGCCTCGCCCTCTTATTTATCCTCGCCAGAGTTGCCTCCCTGGCCTTGCTGCTGAGGAGCCAGGTCATGATCCTTGGATACTCGATGAATGGCCCTCCATTAGGGTGGTCCGTTGTGAGGCAGAGCTTCCATGGATCCTTGACCAATAATGCGAACTCGAGACCGATGGTCCATTGGATTGCGTTCACATAGCTCTTCCTCCTATACTCGTATGGTACTATGCCGCCTCCTGTTTCCGCCTCCACATCATGGTTTACCCACTTGTTTCCGCTCAGCCTGTGCAGCACATACTGCCAGGGGCCGTCCGCCGTCATCGTCGTTGTGTCCTCGAAGAGCACCTGCCCGAGGTCTGCCGTGACATGGCTGTGGCTGTTCACGTACTTGGCCAGCTCCGGGGCTCCAGATGATAGATCCCCCCATCCCGACCCCCCATATGCGTTGAACTGGATGTGGACTATGTGTAGGGAAGGCCTATCCATTTCAGCGAGATCCTCTACACACCTCATGGTGTCGAGGGTGACCTTATAGTTTCCCGGAGACCCTAAGTCGTTGCAGTGGATGTGGATCGGAGATGGGAGCCTTAGGAGCTTGTTCACCCTGTGAAGCCCCCTTATTATCTCCCTTGGAGTTATCTCGAAGTATGGGACGGGATCATCTATTCCCCTGAGACCTTCTCCCCATCCCCAGGCCTCCTCGCTCCCTGGGGATACAAGCTTTAAGGCATAGCCCTTCACCGACCTCAGAAGCCAGGAGAGGTAGGCCGCACAGCCATCTATGTCCCCCTCCTTAAGATACTCTAGTACGAACCAGTTGCTGTCGACGACTGGGAAGCAGGCCTTATCTATTATCGGGATGTCGTTTAACTCCTCATGGGTATGCCTTGTCTCAAGGGGGGGTGTGGCTGGCTCCATCACGGTTGTGTAGCCCATGGAGGCGTACCAGTACCCTGTTGTGAAGGTTGTTGGGATGGTGTAGCCAACTATTGGCCTCAACCCCTCCCTCCTACCCCTTACCACCCTAAGGTGATCCTCAGGCCTCAGCAGTCTACCCTTGTTGACCTTTGGGCCTGCGATGTGGGCGTGGATGTCGACCCCACCGGGCATAGCCACTAGCCCCGAAGCGTCTAGAACCTTTGCATCCCTGAGCTCCGGGGTCTCCACGATCTTGCCGTTCTTCACGGCTATGTCGATCTTCTCACCATCTATCCCGTTTATTGGGTCATATACTATGGCGTTGGTTATGAGGAGTTCCAAATCAGCCCCCCCTCTTGAGCCTCCTCACCTCTGTTAATATTCCCCTCAGAACCTCCTCGTCTGAGAGGACCCCTTTCGGTGGCTTAACAACACCCTTCAATTTAATTGGGACCCCATCCATCCTGTATGCCGTCCCTTCGCACTCTATCCCCACGAGGGCGGAGGGTATCACGACATCGGCTTTCATGGAGGTGACCGTCCTGTGGGGATCTATGACTATCAATGGGTTGCTGAAGAGGTTTTCCATCGCCCTCCTCGGGAAGTTTGCCGCTGGGTCTGAGGAGATGATTAGGGAGGCATCGCTCTCGCCCCTGCTCAGGATGTCCACCGCCGATGTCGCTCCCGGGGCGTAGATTGGATATCCGTGGGAGAAGTCGACGGCGAAGGGGTATCCAGTAAGCCAGAGAAAGACTATGTTGGCCCCGTTCACGTTGTAATGGCCCCTCATGGGGATCATGACGAATTTGGTCCATCTATTTAGATCCCTGACTAGGGATATGGCGGCGTCTATGTTCCTGTTCTTGCCGTAGCTCATGGTGAGGCCCAAGCCGTAGAATAGGGCTCCGAACTCGCATCCCATCATGAGGTCTGCCAGTTCCTCTATGTCTTCCACTGGGACACCTGCGACCCTATCCTGCTCTATCTCCTCATGCCTCAACGCCATCCTCAGGGCAGTTATCAGCTCATAATCCCTATTCGGCTCAACCTGGATGAAGTAGTCGGCAACCCTCGCCGTATAGGTCTTTCTGACATCTACAACCACGAGGGTTCGGTCATCCCTGCTCTTCCTCCACCTCCCCTCCGCCCCTATGGTATATCTAGAGATGTGGCGGAGATGTGACTGGAGGGGGTTGGAGCCCCAGTAGATTATGAGATCGGCCCTGTTCTTCACCTGTCCAAGGGTGCACCCCGGTAAACCGAGTTCCTGAAGGGCCTCGGTGGTCGGACCGTGGCACACTGATGTCGTGTTATCTATGGCCCCTCCCACCTCCTCGGCAAGCTCTATGCCCAAGTTTATTGCCTCGCCGCTTGTAGAACTCCAGCCGTAGAGGACGGGATAGTTGGCCTCAGCGAGGATCCTCGCAGCCCTCTCTATGGCGGCGGGTAACTCAACGGCTACCTGTTTATCCTTCTCCTTTATCATTGGGGCGGCTACCCTGTCCCTATTATAGTTGAGGTACTTCGTGAGGCTATAGGCGCATCCATTCCTTACCTTAGTGATTTTTCCCCCCTCAACGGTTACCTCCAGGTCGTCGCAAAGGCATCCGCAGAAGGGGCATGTAACTCCAGTAAAGGTCTCCAAAGCAACCCTCCCTAACTCTTGCTCAATAGCTCATCGATCTTTGGGATCCCGCTGAGGCTTGAGGTCTCCACCTCCACCTCGACCTCGATTCCCTTAAAGGATGGCATCCCAGTTCCATGAGTTTCGGGCCTCATGATCCTGTTTATCCACGGCCCATACGGCGCGAAGATCACCCCAGGTGGGATCTCCTCGAAGCTCTTTAAGACCCTGAGGACTATGCTGTCGAGATCTGAACTAACCCTGATGAGGCCTCCCTCCCTTACGCCCAGCCTCTCCATGTCATCTCGGTTCATCTCACAGGTCGCCACATTCCTATAATAGATATCGCTGAACTTCCCTATCTCGAGCCCAAGCCCTTGGCCTAGGGTTCTCCCGGTAACGAGGATGGCCTTCATTCCCCCCTCCTCAACTAAATTCTCCCTATTCTGCAGAGTTGTAATATATAAGGATTTGAATGTCATCATCAGCCTGAGTAAATCCCTTTCCCGAATCCAGCTCGTGGGCGCTCATTTTATAAGTGTTTAGGGTTAGAGTAGTTAGAGGTCGGCTTGGAGGAGCTAACTCTAAGGAAGAAGGTAGAGGTCAGCCTCCCCACTGATGGACAGGCTATCTCCCCAGACAACTTTGCGGGGAGAACCTTAGAGGAGATAGAGGGGCTACCCCTCCTCGTCGGGAATAGGGAGAGGAAATTGGGGGATATATTTGATGTCTCTGGCACTCCAGCTGAAAGGGCAGCGGAGCAGACGATTGTGATCATCGGCGAGACCAGGAGCTTCAGGTGGATAGGGAAGAGGATGACTGGGGGTTTGATCAGGCTGGAGGGGGATGCTGGCTTCAACCTGGGGGAGGAGATGACGGGTGGAGCCATCACGGTTCAAGGCAATGTGGAAGACTGGTTGGGGTGCTCCATGAGGGGCGGGGTTATAGAGGTGCATGGAGATGCGGGGAACCAGGTGGGCGCATCGATCAGGGGGAGGGGAAAGGGAATGGCTGGCGGGACCATCGTAATACATGGGGAAGCGGGGTATGAGGTGGGCTCATGGATGGAGGGGGGCCTGATCCACATAATGGGAAACGTAGATCAGTTCGCAGGCGTCCATATGGGTGGAGGAGAGATCCTCATAGAGGGAAACTCAGAGGGCCGGTTGGGGGCAAACATGAGGGGTGGGAAGATAGTACTTTTAGGGAGAACCCCCCTGATCCTTCCCAGCTTCACCTTCGAGGAGATCAGAGAGAGAGCAACCGCCGGGGGGAAGGCCTTCAAGGGGCGATTCTACCTATTCAGGGGGGACCTAACCGAGGAGGGGGATGGCAGGCTATTCATATCTGCGGATGCCAACCCCCACCTGAGCTTCTATGAAAGGTATCTGGAATAGGCGAACCGATAATAGATATATCGGAAATGTGAAGATACTAAATGAGGTGAGGGGATGTTCAACTATAAGGGAGTGGAGATTGAGGATACATTCGCAGAGATTTTCCCCATGTGGGTGGGGAGGGTACTCGTAACAGCTGATAGCGAGAAATGGGCCCTGACGGCGGCCAGAAACGCCACAGGCTTCGCATCATCCATAATAATGTCCCCGGCTGAGGCCGGGATAGAGGGCCTAGTCCCAAGGGAGGAGACCCCAGATGGACGCCCCGGAGCCCTAATCCAGATCTATCAAAGGGATAGAGGAAGCCTGAAGCAGCAGCTGATAGCGAGAATTGGGCAGTGCGTGATGACCTGTCCGACGACAGCCGCCTTCGACGGCCTCCCCAAGGCCAAGAGGAGGCTCAAGGTTGGCAGGGCTCTGAGCATCTTCGGAGATGGATTCCAGGAGAGAACAGAGGTATATGGGAGGAGGATGTGGAGGATACCCGTCATGGAGGGGGAATTTTTAGTAGAGGATAGATTCGGAACGATGAAGGCCGTTGCGGGAGGGGCCTTCCTCATCATGGCTCAAAACTCAAGGGCTGGATTAGAGGCCGCTGAGGCGGCGGTTAAGGCCATAAGCGAGGGAGTGAAATATGTGATCCTCCCGTTCCCAGGGGGGATATGCCGCTCAGGCTCCAAGGCGGGTTCGATGAAATACAAGCTCCCAGCATCAACAAACCACCCATTCTGCCCAACCCTGAGAAAGACTCTACCTGACTCCAGGGTTCCAGAGGGGGTAAACTCGGTTTATGAGATAGTGATAAACGGCCTGGATATGGATGTCGTGAAGAAGGGGATGGAGATAGGAATAAAAGCAGCCGTTGAAATTCCCGGAGTTCTGAGAATATCGGCAGTAAACTTTGGGGGTAGACTAGGACCATACAAAGCCCACCTGAAAGAGATCCTGGGATTATAGATAGAGAAGATATAAACTAATTCTAGATTCAGTGTTTTGTCGCTCTTATAATTTCTCTGCATTTATCGGCATATTCACAATACTCTAAGCATGAGGCCTCCTCTTTTGGAGGCCTCCACTCGGCGCCGCAGTTCAGGCATATGCCGGTCTCCTCATCGCTCCAGATCTCGACATCGCCTCCGCAGATGTGGCATTTTAAATACCTCACGGTAGGCCTGATGAACTTATCAATGCCTGGGCATGTTGCGGGTGTGACCCTCCGCTGGGTCATGTTCTCTCCTCCCTGAGTTCTCCGTTAATAGTTACTGTTAGCCTCTTAATGGGAAGGTTTTTTCCAGAGGCTTCAACCGCCCGGTCTATGGCCCAGCTAAGGCCTCGGCAGCATGGGACCTCCATGTGAACTAAGGTTATACCACTGATTTTATTCCATTTAAGGATCTCCCCAATCTTCTCGGCATAGCCCCTGGGGTCATCGAACTTTGGGCATCCTATGACCACCGTACGCCCTGTCATTAGGGAGGTATGCATGCCCCTGTAGGCGACGGGCACGCAGTCAGCGGCCAAGAGAAGCTCTTTATCATCATAGAAAGGTGCCCTTATAGGCATGAGCCTAAGTTGGATCGGCCAGTTGGGAAGACTTGAGCCTTGAGATGGTTCGCTTGACTGGAGAATTGGTTCTCTGGATCCATTAAAGAGGACTTGAGGAGTGACGACTCTTCCGCTTTGAGATAAGATCCTTAGAAAGGGCCGAGCTGTCCTCTCTTCCATGATTATGGCCCCCTTGGGACAGTATCCAATGCAGGCTCCCAGACCATCACATCTAGCCTCATCAACCATCCTGGCCTTTCCTTCTATAATCCTCAGGGCCCCTTCAGGGCAGGCCTTTATGCATTGGCCGCACCCGTCGCAGAGGCCCTCATCTATCCTCACAATCTTCCTCAGAGCCATCTCGAAACATCTCCAGCCATCGGGCCTTTACATGGCTTCATCGTAATGAAGACCGATCTACCTCTCTCTAAATTTTTCAGGATATTCTCGAAGTCCATTTTTCTTGTCTCCACTATTGTTACATCCTCCTCTCTATCACCTATATAGTAGATTATAAGCTTCATATCTCGCCAGACGACCTTGGGCCAGAATTCCCCCTCCTCCTTTATCACCATTTTTCTCATCTACTTTGTCCTCCTTTGAGGGCATACTCCCATGGTAGGGCAGTACTTCCTAGAGTGATTCTCAACTATCTTGAAGAGATGTTCCACGGTATCTCCGTTAAGGCTGTAGATCCTCTCCTTACCTCTCCTCTCAACCTTTATGAAGCCGCACCTCAGGAGGGGCCTCAGGTTGTGGGAGATCATGCTCTGGTTCTGCTTGAGGCGCTCTATCATCTGTGAGACGTTCATGGGTTGCCCCAGGAGGCCCTCCAGGATGGCGAGCCTGGTGGGGTTCGAGATGACGGAGAAGAAGACATAACAGGTCTGGCTCAGCCCCCTCTTCATGGGAAGACCTCATATGAAATATTCATGATATGAAAAATTTCTCATATATTTAAGCTTTTCCTCCTTGGGAGGGATCCAATGGGAAGAGTCGGCGTTGGGGGCGGAGGTGAGCTGGCCCTCTTATTGGTTCTCCTTGAGGTAGATCGCTGCTAGGCCCTTGAGGATGTTTTGAAGCTCCATGTGCCTCCCAGGACCTATCTTCTCATTCTCCAGCTCCTCAAACCTTTCCAACAACTTTTCATCTTCATCTCTAGGGATGTGCGTTTCAGCTATCCTAAACAAAATGTCATTCTCCTTATCTATATGTTGCTTCAGAAGTTCAATATATTTCTCCGCGTTCTCAGCGAAGATATCTAGTGCCTCTACATCGCCGGCCCTATATCTCTCCATCGCCTCTGCCATCTCATTCACATATCCTCGGCCTAGCTCGTGTTCCATGAGCATCACTCCGATGGGTCCGGCCCTAGGAACACCATACCCCTCCATCATAGGGAAGAGGATGCCCTCCTCCTTACCATGGTGGCACCTGTCAGCGAAGACCTTTATGAACTCGAGAGCCCTTTTGAGGTGTTCTGGATCTATCTCAACCTCAGATCTGATCCTTTCGCTGATCCTCTCAAGGATGCTCAGCATCTCGGTTATCTCCTCATGCTCCCTCTTCAAGACATTAATAGAATTCATCTTTCCCCTTCCATGATCCTCTTTGAGAGGAGACCCCCCATCTCATTTATTTTCTTATGATCTTCATGGGATGGTGGGCCTCTAACCTCCAGCGATCCCACCACCTCCACCCTTGCGGCCTTCAGGGCCTCCACAGCCTGTTTGACTCCTCCACCACCCCAATTATATGAGCCTAATACTACCCCATATCTAACGGGTGGACGTAGAGCCTTTATGAGGGATGCTGCATATGCGGCCATGGGATGCATCCCGCCCAGTACGGTTGGGGTTCCAAGGACTATTCCTCGGGAGTCGACGAGTTCTCCGGCGATATCTCCGAGATCACTATTCGCTATGTTGTAGATGTTCACCTCCACTCCCCTAGAGATGAGGGCTGAGGCCATCGATTTGATCATGGCCTCGGTCGAGCCCCACATGCTCACGTAGAGGATGAGGGCCTTCCCCGTTGTCTCCCCGCTGGTCCATCTTCTATAAGCCTCCATGATCCTCTCGGGATTTCTAATCACTGGGCCGTGGCTTGGGGCGATCATCTCGATCTCGAACTCCCTCAACCTCTCCAAAGCCCTCCGGCCCATCTCCCTGAAGGGCATCATGATCTCCCCGAAGTACTTCTTCGCGAGGGGTATGAGCTCCTCGGAGTCGTCATATAGAGCGTATGCCGTGTGGGATCCGAAGAAGTCGCATGGGAAGAGGAGCCGGTTCTCCTCAAGGTATGTGAACATGGTCTCGGGCCAGTGGAGCCATGGGGCCTCCAGGAACCTCAGGGTCTTCCCGCCGAGGTCCAAGATATCTCCATCCTTTACCTTCATCACCCTTTCCTCGGGCACATTATAGTAGTGCATAGCCATCTCAGCGCCCTTCTCAGTTGCGATGAGGCTTGCATCACATAACTTCATTATATATGGAATTGCTCCCGCATGATCCGGCTCGGCGTGGTTCATCACGACATAATTCAGTTCCCCTATATCCATTACCTCCTCTATCCTCCCTACAAGTTCCTCTTCGAACCCGGGATTGACGGTGTCTATAAGGGCATTCCTCTTACCCTTGACTAGGTATGAGTTGTATGAGGTCCCCTTCGGTAGGGGGATGAGGGCGTCGAATATCCTCCTATTATGATCTTTGACACCTACGAAGTAGACCCTATCAGAGACTTCAGGGGTGTAAAACATGCTCTGTCTAACTCAATCCGAAGTTAAAAATATTGCGCTTTAGTTTTATACTTTAAAATTGTTGGATTATAAATATCCTTAAAATGGGTTTGACCCGAAACGATCTAAACGCCTCCGATAAGGTTAAAAACCTGTGGAGGGGTTGAGTTTGGATGGCGCAGAGAAGGTTATATCTACTTTTAATCATGTCCTTTAGCTTCTTTATGGGAAATACTGTTATTGGTCCCATAATAACCCTGTATTTCACTCTTCTCGGAGCCTCGAAGTTTGAGGTAGGTCTTCTAATGGCCATCTCTTCAGTAGCTGTTATAATTGGTAGAATACCCTTTGGAATATTATCTGAGAGGCTGGAGAGATGGTTTATACTAGCCTTCTCACTATTCATCCAACCACTCTCCCTTCTTCTCTACTTCTATGCTCCAGATGTTGGCTGGCTGTATCCGGTAAGGCTTCTTCACGCGGTGCCTCTCATGAGCTTCAATCCAATAGCCATCTCCATAGCCTCGGACCTCTCCCCACCAGATAGAAGAGGAGCCATCATGGGCACATATCTCACCTCCGTCGCCCTAGCGATGATGACAGGGCCCCTTGTGAACGGCATCCTGATAGGGTGGTTGGGCTACCGTGGAATGTTTTTATGTGCCTCATTATTCCCCTTGACCGGACTATTGGTCATTCTAGCGGCCTCCAGCGTATTGAGACCCTCGTCTCATACAACTAGAACAGACAATTCTCAGGAGGGGGATGCCAGAAACCTTAGGGATAGCCTATCCTCCCTATCGGTGGTGGTTAAGTCCAGAGCGATAAATTCCATCTCCGTCGCTAGGGTCACCTTCTCAGCCGCCGATGGGATATTCAACACCATTTTCTCGATCTATGCTGTAAATGAGCTCGGAGTTCCTCTCTCACTATTGGGGTTCATGTTCACGCTTAGGGGACTGATGAACACCCTTGCCAGAATCCCAGCGGGAAGGATCTCGGATAGGGTTGGTAGGAAGGCCCCTCTCGTGGCATCATACATCTCCTCGATAGCGGCTTATGCAGTCCTTTCAGAGGCCAGAGGCATCAACCTACTTCTCTTAGCCATGGCCATCGAAGGCGTTGCCTGGGGAACGAGGGCGGTGACGGAGTGGGCCCTCCTCGGGGATGTATTAAGAGGGGGGCCATCTGGGGTGGCAGTCTCATATCTGTCCACGATGTTTGAGGTGGGAGAGGGATTGGGAGCTATAATAGCGGGGAGCTTGTCCGCGGTGATGTCCACAAGCCGTGTCTTCAGGGTTGCAGTCGCCCTACTGGCTATTGGAACTATGCCCATAACTCTCATGAGGGTGAAGAAGAACGCCACAGATTAGAAAGAACCCATTTTTAGCGGGGGATTCCTCTAAGAAGTCTGGTGACTACTCTACCTTAAACCCGCCTCCAAATATTAAAGATTAAAACTCAGTTTTAAAACTAACAATTATAGACATTAAACATTTTCTGTTAACTACGAGGTTAATTCTTATATAGTTAAGTTGGTCCCTTTTTCTTGGTGATATGTGTGGAAGAGTATAGGATGCCTTTGATAGGCGATAAATTCCCACAGATGGAGGTTAGGACCACAAGGGGGTTAATCAAGCTTCCCGATAGCTACAATGGTAGATGGTTTGTCCTCTTCAGCCACCCCGCGGATTTCACACCAGTGTGCACGACGGAGTTCGTTGCCTTTCAGAAAAGATATGACGAGTTTCAAAAATTACAATGTGATCTTATAGGGCTAAGTATAGACCAGGTTTATTCACATCTTAAGTGGGAGGAATGGATAAAAGAGAAAATTGGGGTTGAGATCAAGTTCCCTATAATTGCTGATAATGCTGGTGAAATATCAGGAAGATTGGGGATGAGACACAAACAAGCAGGAGGAACGCAAACTGTAAGGGCAGTATTTATTGTTGATCCGAAAGGAATTGTTAGAGCAATACTTTACTACCCAATGGAGTTAGGCCGAAACATGGATGAAATAGTTAGAATGGTAAAAGCTCTACAGATAGCTGACAAAGGATATGCAATACCAGCTAATTGGCCAAAAAATGAGATCATAGAAGACAATGTAATTGTTCCTCCAGCAAACACTGTTGAAATGATAGGTAAAAGAAAGGAACAAGAAAGAACTGGAGAAATAAAATGTTTAGACTGGTGGCTATGCTATAAGAAGATAGAATACCAATAATTTAGATATAAACTAACAATCTCTTAATTTTTATTTTTAAATCAGTTCTCTATGTTATGCTTTAGAAGGAAATAAGTACTTAAATAGTCCCTGATGAGGTAAGGGTTTGAGCCATAAGGGTTTTTGTTTATCAACTTATAGAGTCAGAAGCGTGTTTATCTAACGCACAGTCTGTCCAACCAAAATATCTTGATAGAGAGTTCTCGTATCCCTTTGGAGAGTCTTCAGGCATAGAGGATTTTATGGTGTAAGGTGTAGGCTTATGTTAATCATCCTGAAAACATGTGATAAGGTGTTTTAACTACTCCTATTTTCTCTTTCAATGCTTCTATGCAGGAGTATACTTGCCTCCTCATGCCAATTAAAATAGTAAGGATTCTAAATGTTCGTTATACGGATATGGGCCTAATTCTTAGGATCAAAAAACCTAGGGGGGGGTATCGTCTTTACATTGAGATCCAGCCTTAAAAATTAAGATTTAGAGATTACGAGAACCCCTCAAAGGAGAGATACTTCGTGCAGCTCTCTCTTGCGAACATGGTTTCCTTTTCTCGAGTTAGCGAAAATTTGAATGGGATCTCCAGGGCTCAACGTTCGAGCACTTCTTAGACCACATTGATTATGTAGGCCTTGGCCTGGATAAATTAGGGCATTACACGGAGGAGTATTATGGAGTTCATAACCAGATATTTGAAGTGAGGTTCCAACCTGATCCAACAAGCCATACTAGAAGAAAGCATCCCTTCGAGCACTACTATGTATTCGAACTTAATAGTATAAGTAAAATAAGTTTCATAACAGGTGGTCTTGTTGCAAGAGGATATTCGGATGATGGGATCAAGATACTCGGAGGAAATTGTTAAGATATTTCAAGTATGTGTGAGGTGAATAAAATTTCACTCTTTTCTTGGATTTATAGAAAAAATAAGTAATTCGTAGTGTTTTATATAAAGATGGGATAATTGTTGACTTGCCATTCAAAGAATGTGAAGTTATCGAATTAATAAACTATTTCGTTATTTCCAGATTTGTATAATTATTATTACGCTTAGGATTATATATAATAGACCTATTGCTCAAAAAACTCGTGGAGGAATTACTATTTCGACAATTCCTGAGAGTATCTCGAAAAAACCAGTTATGTAAGCTGAAAGTCCCAAAGCTATCAATATAGCTACTAAAGGGTTTCTTAGAGATTTTACGCTGCTCTTTAATGCCTCAACTAATAATCTTTAATGCCTCAACTAATAATACTGTTCCGAGAACAAATAACATTATACTGTTTGTTAGAAATTCTGTGTCGAATGTTATAATCTCCATCAAGCGGAGGCCTATAATAAAAGAGACAAACGCCGAGCCCAGAGTCAATATTATCTTGCCTACGTCTAAACCCGTAAACCTCTTCCTAAATCAATTAATATACTGGTGATGATATGCTTTTATCTAAGGATGGATTTTTATGATCCTTTCCTTCGGAGAGGGTCTCATAATGGAACTTGAGGCTTATAACTCTATAATATCTCTCATTCTCATCTTCTCTGAGTGAGAGAATCCTCAACAGGAGTTCTATGTGGCTAGTCAATCAGGGTACCGCGAATTGATCCAATTCGCTTCTTTTTCTATTTTTCGAATAAAGGGGCAACATCGTTAAGGATGGAGGGCCTCAAAACACCAAAGCGGAGCACCTAAAGATCGGTTTAAATTAGGAATCACATAGCGCGAGTACAAGGTAGGTAGCGATTTAGAATAGATATCTAAAAGAGGGGGTGGCTAGGCCGGCTCCCACCCTAGTACATAGTTTATCATCACATTCTAGAACTCGATCATCCTGGTTTCTCGCCTTTGGGGCTTGTTGGCGGTATTCCTAACGGATCCACGTTCTATTACATTAAGACCCCACAATAAACTGAGGATAATTTCATAGCGTAATGCGCAGATTTATAAAATGGAATAACAGAACCTTTGAATCTGTGGCTTAGAGATGATTTATATAGTGGGGATTTCTGGCAGCCCGAGGGTTAATGGCAACACCGAGATTCTCCTCTCAGAGGCATTGAGGGTTGCCGCCGGTGATGGAGCCCAGACCGAGCTCATAAGGTTGGCTGGCAGGGAGATTAAGCCTTGTGACGCATGCTTCTCGTGCGGGGAGACTGGTGAATGCCGAATAAAAGATGACTTTCAGGGGATATTTGAGAAGATGGTTAAGGCCGATGGGATAATACTAGCCTCACCGGTCTACTTTGGGTCGGCGACGCCTCAGATAAAGGCCTTAATTGATAGGGCGGCCCTAGTCTCAAGAGCTAGGGGGGAGGTATTTGAGAATAAAGTTGGTGGCCCCCTTGTTGTGGCTAGAAGAGCCGGACAAAACTTCACACTAGCAAAGCTACTATTCTTCTTCCTCCAGCAAGGCATGATTGTCCCAAGCTCAACATACTGGAATATAGCGTTTGGGACGGAGATGGGGGAGGTTATGAGGGACGAGGAGGGATTGAGAACCGCGAAGGACTTTGCGAAGAAGATTGTCTGGCTGATAAAGAGGATTAAGGGGCTGGAGTAAGGCTAGGCTACTCGTTTTCACGAATCCCTCGCTATCAATATTCAAGAGGCGCAGGTAGCCTGTGGGGATGGTGTATCCCATGGTGGGGCCGGTGGGATTTGAACCCACGACCTCGCACGCTCTGGGTGTTTATCCTCTCATGAGAGGCCTCCCCAGGCGCGAATCTTAGACCAAGCTGGACCACGGCCCCCAACCCTAATATAAAGATCCTAAATAAGAGGCTTTCCATTTCCAGTCTCTTGAATCTTCTTGGTTCCAGCCCTGATTCGGTATTCTTGTTTTTCTCCATAATTAAGTTACAATCAAGTTCTATATCAGATAAGTTGAGCCAATCATATCCGGCAAAGATAATTCTGATTAATTTAATGTTTTAATCTCTCTCTATATTGGTATTAAAAATATGGATTTCACCTTGAGATTGGGAGAAGCTTCAGGGCTGAGTGGGCTGTCGCCATCTGGGTTCGACTCTTAAGTCTAGTTAAAGTTTTTGTCGATAGAGACTGGTAAAAAAGTGCGGTATCCAAATGCCTTGGACTAGTCTTCACTTATGTTTTGTATTCCTTTCGATTGGAGGATATGACCAAATTCGTATCTACTAAAAAGAATAACTTTTATATCTGTACCCCTTTTGAGCTCTTTACCACTAGGAACAATAGTGTACCCATTTGATTTTACAAGTGTAGTTAAAACTCCAGAACCGCCATGAATGGGCTCTGCTATAAGACCATTCTTAGAATGAGTTAAATGGACACGCATAAAGGTTGATATTGGCTTTGCCTTTACATCTTGAGAAATTTTTGCTCTAACAGTAGGAAAGATAGATTCTACATTTAATCCGTAATATTGAGCAATCAAAGGAGCTAGAAACAAGTAGAAGGCTGCATAGGCTGAAACTATGTGACCAGGCAACATGACAATCGGCTTTCCATCGATAACTCCCGCCCCGGATACTTTCCCAGGGCTTAACCTGATCCCATGAAAAACTAGGCCCGGATTACCTAGAGCGTTGATGGCATCTGGCACTAAGTCTTTGGTGCCGAGGGAGCAACCGGCAATCGTGGCAACTATTTCCGACTCCTTTAAAGCCTCTGAAATCCTCAATTTAATTTGGTTTAAGTCGTCAGGAACTATCCCAAATATTCGTGGAACCCCTCCAAATTCAGAAATCAAGCTGGAGATTATGAGTGCATAGTTATTCGCCATCCTTAACGGATGTTTCTCACTTAACTTGATTAGCTCGTCCCCAACAGATATTATGCCTATACGTGGCCTTCGAAAAACTTTGACGAGATTTAATCCCATTCCAGCCAACAATCCTATATCTTGGGGCCTTAGAACATGTCCCTTTCTGAATAAGAGTTCTCCCGCTTTAACATCCTCACCGACCCTGCCTATGTTTTCTCCCGGCATCACTGGTGAACGTATCTCAATCTCTTCGCCCAGCTGGCGTGTATTTTCTACCTTGATGATAGCATCTGCGCCCCTTGGCAGGATGGCTCCACACGCTGTATAGATCGCTTGACCATGGGAGATTTGAGAAGGTGGCTCGCCCGGAAAAGCCTTACCGACGATTTTTAAGTATACCGGGTTCTTTAATGAGGCATTTTGAGTGTCTATCGACCGAACAGCATATCCATCAAAAACAGCGCGATCTTCGCCGGGGATATTTAAACTAGAGATTATATCAACTGCCAACACCCGACCTAGAGAATCCTCTACGGGGGTTTCTTCATGGCCTAAAGGTTTAATACATGCCGCCTTCAGGAGTTGACGCTGCGCTTCTTCAAAGGGTATCAGTTTGAGCGTTCTCTTAACGTCCTCTCTTTCCATCAAATAACCTCTTACTTTAATTTTACCCTCATATTATTTAAGCTCATCTAACAGGTTAGAGGAACGTTTCATTCTCAGGTAGATTATGCGTAGGCCTTCCGAGGGAAGATAGGACCAGCTTATGATAAGTTCTAGGCTTGAGTAATGCGGGTTTATGGAAGGCTTAAAGAGTTATATACAGACGCAGTCTAAAAAATGTGAGGAGCAGGTTATCATCTATGGTGTTATTTCAAACATCACTAATAAACTCTAGAAACTTTAGAAAGCCAACACAATATACCATCACCGTCTACAAGAAGATTGTATTTTGAGGAGGATAACGGTTCCCATAAGAGGTTTAAGTCTTAGGGCGAGACGAGAGAGTCGCCCTCTGCCTCCGGGAGGAATAGAGTTATCACATCAAATTTCAGAGATCTTAAGGCCAGGATCTTGAGGTGGTTGGGAGGGTAGGTGGCCTTCTTCACCTGTGAAGTCATTTATTGTCTTAGCAATCTAATCCCCCACTTATTTAGGGCTTCTATTGACATGAAGCCTTGGCTCACAGTCACGCTTTTAAGATCTAAGCATTTTAATCTACTAATTTAGAGGTCCAAAGAGTTCGAGATGAGTTCAAGATCTAAATGAACAAAATCGGCGGTGAGTTTAGCGATATTTTTGTAAAAGTTTGATGAGGGAGACCTAATTACATCCTTTGAAAAATCATTTATCCAAGTTGAAAGATGATCCTTTAAAAAAGCTCTTTGTATATCCCTCTTTCTTCTAGCTTCTTCTACGTTACAGGTTTTTAAATAGCCGAGCTCTACCTCACAAAGCTTTGACAAAAATGCAAGTTCTAACCCTATGTGATCGGGTGCATAGATGTTTGGAGGTAAGATGATATTAAACCCTGTTTCTCGATAAAATTTTTGTACATCCTCTGTTACTTTGCCCCAGAGGTTGCCATATCTGTCCCCAATCCTCTCTCTAAAGCAGGATTCATAGGGCGGTATATATCTTCCACGGATGGGAACAAGGAATAGAGAGTTAAACTCATCTCTTATCTCCTGGATGGAGCTTTCATTAATCTGTAGGATTATTGTTAAAGCTTCCTTGGAGGGTCGGTTAGCGAATATTAAAGTGAGGGGTTTGACTATCTTTGGATCAGTTATCCTTAATAGTTCATCGTTCGGCTCAAATAGATAATAGTTCGCCAACCAGGCGTAGATCCTCAACCTACCCTTTGTTACAGCGAGGGCTGTTGGTCTTCCCTGTGGGCCATCTCGAACCAAGGTAGGGTCCACCTAAACTCTGATCAAGTTTACTCTGTAGCCGCCGGTGGTAGAGGCTCCGCTGATGGGGTCTACTAAGGGTGCTCCGGTATCGGGGTCTATCCTGCCTAGCTTATTCACCCATATGCCTGCCCCCCTTCTCGGCTCCCCCTTAACCAGGGTGCCATCTAATTCGTAATCTCTACTTCCATGAGCCCAGTGTCCGTAATGGAACATTATGGCTATGACGCCCGGCCTTATGCGCTTAGTCACCCGCACCCTCCCGAGGACCCCTTCCGGGTGAGATGCTGAAGTCACCTTGACTAGATCCCCGGTCTTAAGGCCCTCCTTGTCAGCGTCTTCCTCACTTATCTCGACGGTATTCTCTGGTATGACCTCAAGGGCCCAGCGGTAGGCTATGGTTCTGGATTGTGTGTGGAGGGCGCTCTTATATGATATTAATGTATACTTATAACCTGCATCGAGTTCATCGACTAGACTCCCTTTAAATGTCCGGAAGGGGATGTACTGCGCTGTGCCCCAGAACCTCTCACCTGTTAAGCTGTTCTTCAGTGTGCCGAAGTCCTCCACCCAGAACCTGAACATGTTCCTCTTTCCATACCTATGCCTCCCCTCGGGGGTGAAGCCCGCCTCGGCGGGTTCGAACACGCCGCCCCTCGCTATGATAAAGCAGACCTTCCTCCATTCATCGCCGCTAAGGATGCCCTTAGCGTAATCAACGAAGGACCTTGGATAATTCTCCTCCACGAAGGCAACGTCCATGTCGGTCGGTTTAACATAAATATCTGCATTCCAGGCCAAGTTAACTATGGCTCTCAGGAAGTAATCTTCCGCCCTATTCATCGGCTCTGTGAAGGTGCCATCAGCCCTCTTTATCCTCAGGGAATCCATGAGCCCCAGCTTCTTCACCACATCTATGGCGAATGTTTCAGCGCAGATTGGCCTACCGTCCTCCGTCCTCGCAGTGAGGGGCTCTACTGCGGGAACCCTGACCCCTATCCACCTCGCTAAGTTAGGGGGATAAGGATTCATCAATCCGTAGGATCCTTCGACGCCTGTTACATCAGGGACTATGTAATCGGCGTACATGCTCGTCTCGCTTATGCTTGTGTCGATGGCTACGTGAAGCGGGACCTTATCTCGATCCTTTATGATGTCTATATATCTGTGCCCTCCAGGCAATACATAGATGGGATTGCCGAAATATGTTATCAAGATGTTACAAGCATATGGATACTTATCCTTTATGCTCTCAAAAACCTCCGTCCAGAGCCCCCCATAGCTCTTAGGGAACCAAGGCTTCCTAGCAGGATACTTCATCTCCACTGGCTTATTCGCGTACTCTAAAGTATCTTCATACTTAAACTCCTCACGTGATATCTTAGCCTTCTTGGGCGTAACTTTCCCCGGGAAGGTTGTAAGATCATAAACTCCCCTTGTCCATGGGAAGCTGGCAGGGCCTAGGTATCCCCCCTTCCAATTTATATTCCCTATCAGCATGTGGAGGGATACTAGCGCCATTATGGCATATACCCCATTGGGCTGAGAGCCGAATGTCCTGTAAACGAGGATTCCTGATCCTTTCCCATAGCTTGTAAATTCGTCAGCTAGCCATTCTATGTCTTCCACCCTTACCCCACATATTTCCGCCCACCCTTCCATGGTTCTCTCAAAGGCCTTCTCCTTCAGTAGGGTTAGAGCCGTCTTGACCTTGATTTTCACACCGGTGACGGGGTTCATAGTATAGCCATCATAGAAGAGTTCCCCGTGATCTACTGCGTCGAAGACCTTCGCAGTATTTGTTCCCTTCTCTATCACTACATACTTACCCGAAGTCCCGAGCCCCACATCAGTATCCCTCAAACACTTCCCATGGTTAGGGTGCATCTCATCCATTATAACTAGATGGGTGGCATTAGTCCAAGCCATTTCACCGTCCTTTCCAGCAGCCTTCTCATGGGTATTCTCGAGGAAAGCTTTGTTATACCTCCCATTCTCTATGATCCACCTGATCATGCCCATAAGGAGGGCCCCATCCGTCCCCGGTTTTATAGGTATCCACTTGCTAGCATTCACGAGTATGTTTCCTGCCATAGGCGCGATGTGTGCAACCTTGAGGTCGCCTTTTGCGATCCTTTCCGCTAATAAGGCGCCTGCCGGGACTATGGCGGGCTGCCCTGCGGAGTAGGGGTCTCCAAAGGCTATAATGAACTTTGCATGTTTTAGATCCACTCTCATCTGATCGACATAATCATCTGATGTAACCGTCCTCTCCTGACCCTCGTATTTGCCCGCTTCAATGATCGTCATATACTTGTGAGCGGTCTGAACTCCGTTTGCGCATACACCATCATGGGCGATGAAGTTGGGGGACCCGAGTACCCCTTCCAACCAGCGGTCCTTTAGGAACTCTACCCGACCTGGTTGCCCCCTTCCGCGAAGAAGTACTACTTGGTTTGCCTTTACTGCGTACTCCTTCCCAAGAACTTCGGGGTTTGCGGCCACATCAAAGTTTCTAGTAGCTCTGAATCCCTCAACAGGCCCCTCACCGAATAGGTCCCCTCCTTCTACAACTTCGGTGATAAGCTGACTCCAGCCAATAGACCTCCACTTCATAGAGCCCCTCGGCCCCGCCCTCTTAAGTGGAACCCTAACCCTGTATGGGTCGTAGACGTGGTCTACGACGTAGTTCCGGCCCTTTAGGCAGATGCGCCCCGCATACTTCAAGGACTCCTTGACGGGTGTATCATATGGAATGGGATTCCACGCCGTATTGTTGGGGTGATACGGATTGCCTTCAGCCTTCCATATGCGACCTGTCTCAGAATCTATATAAACCCTTAATCCACATCTAACGTTACAGGCCAAGCATAAGGTATGAACTACCTTGTATCTCTTCTCTTGACTCTGCTGAAGTTGATCTTCAACCAATTTAAAAACACTTAACACATTCTTACTTACACCTGTGAATAGTGAAAGAAATCCCACTGCGATGAGCCCCTTAATCAGATCCCTCCTCCCCACCCTCATCCACTAACCCCCTCATGTACAATTATGGCCCCCGCCTCTCTCATCCCTCTTTCCGCAGCCTCTTCATCGAGCGCCACATAGAAGACCATTGGCCTAAAACCCAGGTGCCCTAAGAGGGTTTTAACTGACATCGAGTCTATTATCCTCCTCACATCGCTGTTTGGATCTTTAAGGTCGCCGAATATTCTGGCGCCCCCCACGCAGGCATCGACGCAGGCGGGTTTAAGGCCCTTATCTATCCTGTGATAACAACCGTGGCATTTCACAACGAAGCCTTTCCTTGCTGTAGCTTCTCCCCGCCAGGGCTCGGGCCAGGCGTCAGTTGGCTCCTTCCACAGGAAGGAGCGCACGCCGTATGGACAAGCGGCCATACAATACCTACATCCTATACATTTGTTCACATCTTGCATCACTATTCCATCTGCTCGTTTATAGGTAGCCCCAACGGGGCAAACCTGAACGCAAGGAGGGGCATCACAATGGTTACAAAGCCTCGGCAGGAAGAGGAGCTTTATATTAGGATAGGCTCCCTTTTCATGAGTCTCAACCCAGGTGTAATGAATGCTTAATGGCACTCCGTTCTCGGACTTGCAAGCCGCGAAGCATGCTTGACATCCGATACATTTACGGAGATCTATAACCATTGCCCATCTTTTTATGCCTCCCCCGCCTTGAGAGGTATTCTTAGAAGTCTTGTTTAAGGGAATGGCCTCAATTAAGAGGGGCATCACAATGAGAGCTTGGGCGGTTATGGCTAGGAATTCGCGCCTATCTATGAGGTTATTCTCTCCTACCTCATTATCCTCCTCTTTCATTTACATACACCTTGAAGCTTTATTGGACATTGAACAACCTCGAAGGTATCTTAGATTTAATTATCATATATAATTATATACCTCCATGGGAAATAAGGATGCCGAAAATTATGGATAAAAAAAAGAACATAAACACAAAGCCTAGGGTCAACACTGCAACAAATCCAATATAGTATCTTGGGGAGAGGCAGTAGACAATGCTCATTGAGAGAAGGATAATTATACCCCACAACCAGAGGATGGGAGACCATTCATATCCTGTTATGGAAAATGGAGACGATTTAAAACCGGAAGTCCATAAGAATAGACCCGAGAAGGCCAGTATCAATCCGATCACACCAGCCCCAGCCACCCTCCAGTCAGCCATTCTAATCACTTCCAGCCACTTCAAGTTCAATTATCGGGAAAAATTTAGCGAAGATTGTATAAGATAGAAGAAATATCCAGAAGCCACCGAGCATAACAGATATCTCGGTTGCTGTTGGGAAGTAGATACCCGTGGGGTAAAGCAGGGGGTTAAGGAGGGAGGGGACTACTATCCAGACCCTTTTGGCCCAGAGGAAGATATTTAAGAGTATCGAGCTAATGAACACCACCCTTGGTTTAAACCACTCTCCCTTAAACATGGGTGCAAAGAGGGTTACCCCCGGTAGGATGAAGGTGAACAAAAACAGGGTCCAGAAGGTCGGAGCCCATTGTCCACTCAGTAGGAAGCCGAGGACTCTCCTCTCCGCCGTTGGCCCCATGTATCCTACAGTTAAACTCTCCTGTATCCAGAGGTACAGGTAGAGAATGAATACATTTCTAAGGGCCCAGGCCAGCCCTCTGAGGACATCACCAGTTATGTACTTATGCCACCGATATAGCTCCCTGAATAAATAGGTTAATGTGTAGACTATGGCTAGGCCGCTCAGGATTGCACCGACAACGAAGTATATTCCAAATATGGTCGAGTACCATCCCGGCCTACCTCCTAAAAGGCCGAAGACCCAAGAGACGGTGGTATGAACCGTCACCATTATCGGGACGATCGCGATCGCCAGCCACCAAAGGGCCCTTGAATGCCTCTCCTCCTCCAGCTTGGTCTCCCCATAACCCATGGTTAGAAGCCCATAAAACCACCTTCTCTTAGGTATTTTCTCAATACAGAGAACTATATCGCGGCGCATGTTAAGATATAGATATATGAGGGTGGCCATGAAGTAGGTGGTGATGGCTGTTAGATCCCAGAGCATTGGTGATTGCCACCTTCCATATCGTATTAAATTAATCACTCTATCAGGTCTACCCAAATCAAATACTATTGATAAACCAGCCATAGGCAATGCGAAGAGGGTTACAAGCTCGGCTATTCTAGCCACAACCCTATATTGAATGAGCTTGAGAAGCCTAACGGATGCTGAAATGGCTATTCCAGCGTGGCTGAGACCAATCCAGAAAACAAAGGTCGATATGTAGATCCCAAAAGGACTTCCGCCCGAGATATCTCTCATTCCAGTGACAATTAATCCCTGAGTTATCTGAGTATACCAAGAGAATCCAAATTGAAGGAGTACAAATATTAGAAGTCCTAGAAAAATGTAAAACCTTTTAGTTGTGTATATTAGAGGCCTTAATAAGGCTTCATCAATATGTGGTCTTGCCAATTCAAGATTGCCGTGGTGGTCCATCACATTATGTTTTTTTAGGATATATTTTTAAATGTTTTTGCCTCGAAGGCATCTAGGCTGGAGAGTTCGTCCAATGATTCCTCCATAGCAACCTTCTTAGGCTTATGGCTAGTGGAAACACATTATGCAGAGCTTCTTCTTGCCGCAGACACCGATCAATCCTATACCAGACATATGAACCGAAGATCTATTTACTTTATTTACTTGGCGGCCATAGTTTTCGTCTTATCAGGGCTTTAAAGCCTTATGAGATTCGAGTTGAGCCTTAAATAGGTCTACCCCATGCTTAAATAGTCGGCCCTTAGATATGACATCATAACCTATTCGGAACTCAATTCCTCAAGCTTTAATTTCCCATTCTTGGGCTCCCTGCACGATGTCGCAGAATGTTAGAAGGGCTTTGTAATCTTCTTCACTTAGAGTGCTCTTATAGTCTTTCAGCCTCTTTAGGAGGAGATGTCTATCCGGTAGTTTCAACCAGCCTTCTAGGAGATGCCTGTTCCCTTCATTAATGAAGAGGTATTGAATGAGGGATGTAATGTTTGAAGCCCTTCTATGAATGCTGGAGGACTCAAAATCCAAGATTACGGGCTTCTCTCCGGCTATGAGGATATGGCGGTGGGCCCTGCTCAACTCTCCATGGTCGAGGCCTATCAGGTCGAGCCTTCTAGCCATATCAAGTAACCTTCTAAGGATTCTCTTAACAACTCCGGGATCAAAGCCAGGATTTGAAAGCCACTCTGTCAAGTATTGACCCTCAACAAGCTCCATCAGGATAAGGTTGTCTGAGGCCCCGATAAGCCTAGGCCCAACCGAGGCCTCGTTGGCTATTCTGAGCATCTCGGCCTCCCTCCTAAAAGAAGACCTATCCGCGTCCACCCTCCTGATCTTTAAGGCTGCCGCCCCGTTTTTGGTCTTAACAGCTAGGACGACCCCAGTATGCCCCTTTCCAAGGACTGGTAGACCCTTGATAAGATGTCTCCCCCTAAGCTCTATGGCCTCCACTCCGAGTTCCCTAGCCTCCTCAACCCTTTTCAGAACCTCCTCGGGATCCAGTTTGGGATAGGAGAAAAGGATGGCCGCACTTCTTTCAGGGATCTTTTTTAATGGGATGATCTCACCCAAGCCAGACCGGCCTTCCCCTTATGAAATCCATAATAAATCTGATAAAATCTCCCTCTAACAGATCTTTAATCTCCTCGTTTAGAAGGATCTTGAAACCCTTCATAATCCTCTCATTTAGGATTCGTGGTATCCCAATCTCCCTCCCACCTCTCCTTAATGCCTCATCTAGGAGATTGCGGGCATCTGTATACCTCCTCCTCAATCCAACCCACCATCTTTCACCCTCGATCCACGGCCCTGTGATGGTTGACTCCGCTTTGAGATGCGCCTTAAGGAAGCGTTCGCTATCCTCAGCCATCTCCACCGGGGGGCCCATGAGCCTCATCGTGCCCGGGATCTCCAAACTCTCCAGCTCAAACACGATTATATGCCTAGAGGCCTCGTCACTCCAGGATGAGGACCTGAGAACTTTAAACCCCCTCCTCTCAAGGAGACCGGAGAGCGCCCTCTCAGCCTTATGTAGCTGTCCCCAGAGAATATCTGGAACTGGGGGTGATTCGTCGGGCATGAGGAGGAAGAGGAGGGGAGGATCTCTACCTCTAAGGGCTTTTAATAGAATAGCTGGGTCTGCCTCCACCTCGTGGAAGAAGAAGACCTTCCTCGGCCTCTTCAAGAAGGATCTGGCTGCGGCGACGAAGGTCCATGCGCTGGTATCAGAGACCGCTGAGGCCACATTTCTGCTTGGATCCACGGGATCCACCACTATTATGGGATTCTGAAACATCCTACGTAGATCATCCTCCCTCCATCTACCTGTGATATCTATCACTTCTCCTTTCCTCCAGTTTGAGGCTCGGAGTAGAACCTCCTCAAAGGATCCTAGGGAGATGATGAGCAGCTCGCAGAGATAACCTGAGAAACCCCCTACCTTTACCTCAGCCCCGTATACCCCTATCCCTTTCATGAACTGCTTGAGGAGCCTGACATCGCTGCGCCTCTCCGGACTTAAATTCTCGTTCACGAAACTTGTGTGGAGGGGGGTTCTATCGGTCGCTGAGTATAACCTCCTTCCGGGTTCAACCCTATAGCATGGGACGAACTCGACATCGAAGCCATCTATAAAGGACTTTATGTATGGATGCTCAGCGTAGGCCTCAACCCATCCAGAGCCCAGGTACATCTTAACAACATCCAGAGCCCTCTGGAACACTGTGCGGTCATATCTTGGATCCAGTATCATGAATAGGTCGATGTCCTTCTCCCCCGCCAGCCATGTGCCCCTGGCCGCGGAGCCATGAACCCGCGCGACCCCCTCAATCCCAGCCTCTCCGAGAAGTCCAGTTATATCCCGCTCAAGCCTGGAGCAGAGCCTCCTCAGGGACTCCTCCTCCTCACAGCTGGGAGTTATCCTCCTTAGGATCTCATCTCTGAGTTCCTCCCATTTAACTGAATCTTCCATCAACCTCTCAGCAGATCCCATGTGGGAAGGATAACTATAAGGTAGACGGTACTCGGAGGGGAGAGAAAAATCTAGCTTCCTCTCGCCTAGTTTGACTCAATCGAATGTCTCTGCCCTTCTCTTATTGACATAAGAGCCCAGTGCATCGAAACTATTATAATTTTGTTATAATCCCTCGGTACTCTTGATTTTTATTCCATGTCCCTCAAGCCTATTCAATAGGAGCTTGAAGATCTTCTCATCTGCGCCTATCAACTCTGGCGGTCTGATTCCCCTTCCCACTTCAACTCCGGAGATCATTATTTTTGCGATGGAGGTTGCAGTATAGGCCGTAGTCCTCGCCATAGCCGTGATCCCCCTTTCCTTATCGTACCTGTCCAAAAGGTAGTGGGTGTATCTTTTATTCTCACCACCGCGGATCCCTGAGACCTCAACCTTCATCACTAAGATATCTTCAACCTTTGGCCTGTACAGTTTACGCTCCAAGATTCTAGCTGTGAGCCTCTTGATCGGGATGTGTAGACCCTCAATCTCTACGCTCTCACCGTCGAGGAATCCGAGGTCCCTCAGCAGACATATCTTCTCGACGTGCCCTGGATATCTAAGGGTCTTCTCCCACATCTCCCTGGCCTTCACGGTCCTCAACAGGGTTCTGAGGCCGTCGGTGTAGAAGGCCTCTAGGGTACCTACCCCCGGGAGATCTATGTTCTCGAGGCCTGTGAGGGGCTCAACCTCAGTCAACCCCCCATCCACAACAATCCTCACCTTTCTAGTGTACTCATCTAAGAGGTCTTCCGGTGACCAGTTGATGATGTATCCAAGGGGAGTTCAGCCTTAGCCGGGATACCACCAACGAGTATATGGATCGAGTGAACCTCATCAAGCTCCTGAGCGGATCTTCCAACTAGTATATTGCTCAGGCCCGGTGCTACTCCACAGTCTGGGATTATGGTAACCCCCGCCTCGATAGCCCTCTCATCAAGAGTCATGGGATCCTCGGGCATATAGGAGATATCAACCAGGTTTACTCCTGAGTCGATACAGGCTTCGGCCAAACCATAACCTAAATTTCCAGGGAGAAAACCCAAGATCAGTTCAAAACCCCTTAAGGCCCTCCTCAGCTCAGAGGCGTCGGAGGCATCGATCTTCAACCATGAAGTATTATCCCTCCCCACCCTCTCAGCCACCGCCTTAGCCTTCCCCTCCAACCTATCGGCCACAACCAGCTCGATGGAGGCCTCCCTAGAGAGATCCCCGGCGGCCACAGAGCCAATATTCCCACAGCCAAGTATAAGAACCCTCAAAGTTAACCACAAGACTTAATTGATAAACAGTCTATTTCTCTTTCCATCCAACTCTATGGGGTTCTGACCAGTCTAAGGCCTAATGTGTTAGAGCTTTGGAGATTTTAAGTCTGATTATCGATGAAAATCCCTAGCCGAGGTTAAAGCAGCTTAAATATCCCTCTTTCATAGAGATCTTAAGGTGATTTATTGGAGGAGCTTGAGAGGGCCAGAGATAGGCTGATGGAGATCTACTACAGATATCATCCTCCTCTAAAGACAAGCTTCCTAGAGGATCAGGAATGGGCCTGGGGGAGCAGGTGGGGCGTAGATACCGAGGTGGGGAGGCTTAGAAAGGTCCTACTCCACAGGCCTGGGTTGGAGATGGAGGCCGTTAAGGAACCCTATGAGGAGTGGCGGTACGAGTACAAGCCAGACCTAGAAGAGATGCGGAGGGACTATGAGACCCTTAAAAAGGCGTTTGAGGATGAG
Source organism: uncultured archaeon (assembly GCA_938048735.1). Classification (GTDB taxonomy): domain Archaea; phylum Thermoproteota; class Bathyarchaeia; order TCS64; family TCS64; genus JAGTRB01. The sequence continues at coordinate 32,240 of CALIUM010000026.1, read as the reverse complement.
GGGGTCGAGGTCGTTGAGAGGTTACCGGAGGAAGGGCTCAGCCCAAGGCTCGTGAAGTCCATATACACAAGGGACCCATCCTTCGCCGTGCCTGGAGGGGTGATCATAGGTAGGATGTATGACAGGCTCCGGAGGGGAGAGGAGAGGTACACCTTGAAGACCCTTGCCTCTATCGGCTGCCCAGTACTAAGGGTCGTCAATGGGAGGGGCATCATCGAGGGGGGAAGCGTCATGTGGATAACGCCGAAACATCTGGCCATAGGGCTCTCCTGGAGGGCGAACGAGGAGGGGGCGAGGCAGGTGGCTGAGGTGGCCTGGGCAGAGGATCCAGATATCGAGATCCACGCCGAACCAATATTTGGGGGGCATATAGACGGCTTCATATGCATGGTCGATGTTAAAACCGCCGTGGTCTCCAGGGATGGATTGGCCTACACCACATACGAATGGCTAAAAGAGGAGATCGACTTAAACATAATTGAAAGGCCTAAGGGCGTATATGTCGCTGCGGTCGCCGTGAGGCCGGGAAGGGTGATCTGCGCCTCTGGAGAAGGCAAGGAAGAGGGGATCAAACTACTGGAGAAAAATGGCATAGATGTCATCCCGATAGATATACCAACCCTAGTTGAGCCGAGGAATAGCGGCTCAATACACTGCCTAACAATGCCCATCCTTAGGGATCATGAACCCTCAGAATAAGATTTAATGTATATCTAAAACCTATTTTGGAATTGAATTCTAAACATCCAAATAACAAGTTTGAAACGTTTTCTTTCAGTTTTTAGATTTAAAAATTCCTTCTATATATATTTCAAGACTAATTAATGTTCAACATAATTCTTCGATGAGAACATTCAAATGTTTGAACTCATGGGTTGAAGCAAGATTTTTCAGGACATTTCATTAAACTTCTATTAGAGGAGGAGGTAAAGGAACTCTTTCAGGCCAAATATTTAAATGAACTCCTCGGATATAATCCTGGTCTTGATGAAGAAGCTCAGGGTGGGTGGAATCCTAGATTTATCCACGGTGGACTGGTACGGCAATGTCTCCCTCGTTGTCTTTTTATCCGGATGCAACTTCAGATGCCCCTACTGCCAGAACTCGAGCCTGATACCAAGAGATTATGGAGAGGATACGACCCTAGATGCCCTTCGGAGGCGCATCGAAGTAAATATAGATCTTCTCGACTCGGTCGTCTTCTCTGGAGGGGAACCTCTCCTACAAAGCGATGGCCTTATGGAGGCCTTGGAGATGGTCAGGAGCTTGGGTCTAAAGACCATGATCGAGACTAATGGAAGCCTCCCAGAGGTGGTTGAGAACCTCCTTAAGAGGGGGCTGCTGGATAGAGTGGCCCTCGACGTGAAGGCTCCACTAGAGGATGAAGTCTATGGTAGGGTTATAGGGGTTCCAGCTCTTGGAGGGGCTGCTGTCAATGGGGTTAAGAGCACGCTTAAGATCTGCAAGGGCTTCGGGGTTGAGGTTGAGGTTAGAACCACTGTAGTGCCGAAGATCTCCGATGAGCCATGGTTTATACGAAGCATCGCTTCCAGCATCAGGGAGCTGTGTGTGGCTTACCAGCTCCAGCAGTTCGACAATCTAGGGGATATCCTGAGTCCTGAGCTGAAGATGCTCAGCCCCCCAAGCAGGGAGAGAATGCTCAAATTGGCCCGGGAAGCTGTAGAGGAGGGGGTTGAGGAGGTCTACGTGAAGACCAGGGAGTTGGGCTTGGAGAGGATTAAATGAGGGGAAACAGAACATCGGTGATCCTTATTACGGGAATGCCAGGCTCTGGAAAGACCACGCTGGCAGAATACATCGGAAGGGAGGGGTATATGATCATAAATATGGGGGAGTCAGTAAGGGAGTTAGCATTTGCATGGGGGCTGGAGCCGACAGCCCAGAACCTGGGACTAATAGCTGAGAGGATTAGAAGGACGGAAGGAGAAGCAGCTATTGCTAGGAGATGTATTGGAAGGATCAAAGAACGAGCTTTAGATCTAGTACTTGTTGACGGTATCAGAAGCCTAGAGGAGGTGGATGCCTTCAAAGAGAACTTCGAGGTCACCCTTCTGGCAGTACACGCCTCTCCAAAGACACGCTTCAAAAGGATCTTGATGAGGGGCAGAAAAGATGACACCTTGAGCTGGGAGGATTTTTTAATGAGGGACAGGCGTGAGCTTGCCCTCGGGCTGGGCTCAGCTATAGCTATGGCAGACTATATGATTGTGAATGAGGGGCCGCTCGGGAATCTCGAGAGAACTGCGAAGAGATTTGTTAAGGCCCTTAAACGTGATCCACAGAGTATAGGAGGATCTGAATGGCATTGAATGTTGAGATCGAGGTGGAGGCCTATGTTAACCCTACCGAGGACCCATCAAAGGTGGAAGCAGCCATAAGGAACCTGTTTGGGAATATAACCCTAGAAAGGGAGCCATCTGGGGAAGGAACGGTTCTTAGGGGGCGTCTAATGGGGATAGGATCGCTCGAGAACTTCAAGGAGATGCTCAGAAGAGATAGGGTGAGAGATGCGGCGAGAGCCCATCTATCCAGCAGGGTAGAGGGTGATACCCTTAGGTTCGGGCTTACCAGGCAGGCGGCCTATATGAAGCACATATCCTTCTACCATCCCAGGGAGGCCCCCCTCGGGCCGATCCAGATAACCATCAGAGGCGAGGCCTCTAGAGTCATAGATTTCCTATGTGGGAAGGAGTCTTCGGGGGAACAACATTAGGACATTCAAAATGGGAAAATCATGCAAATAGAAAATGTGAATATCATTATTTAAGATAAAAGTATGGAACCCCATCGCGAAGCCTAAACCCAGAACCCCCGTGTTCTTCAAGTAAACTAGGTGCGCGAGGGCCTCCTCCGCGGCCATCCTCTTAACCCAGGGAGGCATCAGGCTCCAAGGGGCACCTCTCCATGTGTTCTTCTCAGCTACTCCGGAATGCGGTGTTCTCTCCCCAACAAGCGCCGTCTTCACCTCCCTCAGCCTCCTCTCATGATGCCTCATTATCTCTTCTATCCGCCCCTTTAGATCCGTGAAGGGTTCCCCATGCCCTGAAAGGACCAGTCTCACTTCAAGCTCTCCGATCCTCTTTAGAGACTCCAGATAATCCCTCAGCGGGTCTGAGCCATCCAATTTTCGCAGGCCTATGTGGGGAGTTATCGAGGGGAGTATATGGTCGCCTGTGAAGAGTATCCTCCTTTCGACCTCTAGAAGGCATATGTGCTCTCCAGAGTGCCCAGGGGTCCATAAAACCTCTAAGGTTGAACCCTCCAAAGGGATCAGGTCCCCATCTCGAAGCTTACGATCTACCCTTATCATTGGTCTCAGCCCTCTCAGGCACCCCTCCAGAACCCCAAATATCCCGAACAATACACCTCCCCCGAGGGGATCGAGCACCTGACCTCTCGCCTCCTCCACCTCATCAGGGGCTCTCGATATTTTCGATGCCTCTTCATGCCCGCAGACCTTCACCCCTGAGGCCGACCTGATAAAGTTGACCAAGCCTATGTGGTCTCTGTGGAGATGAGTTATTATGAGGTGCTTCAGATCAGATACCTCTAGCCCCAAGCTAGCGAGCTGCCTCTCTAAGCTTGAACGAGCCCCTCGACTATCCTCTCCAGCATCGACTAGGGCCTCAGATAATAGATATGTATTAGTGAACCTTAAGCCTCCACGCATCAAAGGCGGCTTCAACTGCCATATACCTCTTGCTACCTCGACAGGTTCCATCACAAGATAAACACCATCGAAGGATAAAAATTAAGCTAGAAGAGCCTCAAAAATTAGTAAAAAAAGCAAAAGGTAAGTTAGAACAAGATTCTATCTGTTTTGAAATTTCTTGATCATAAATCACTTGTAGAAGAGATGAAATAAAGAGATAACTAAAAATAAATTCTCTTTAACTTTATATATATTTATCTTATTCCCCGTGAGTTTTGTTACGAAGTAGGAATGGCTGGATCAACTTTAATACAATTCTCTAAGAAAAACTTAAATAATCTTTGATAATATCCTCCAAGAGCCCTGGGTGAGAGAATGGGTGAACGTGTACAATGGAACTCGGCCTTTCAAAACGGAATGTGTCTGACCGGAACCCAGACGAGGGTTAGGGATGTCTCACCTCAGAGCGGGATGTGCGCCCTCTGCATAAGGGACTGCCCCTTCCTCTGTGAGGTTGGCCTCTCTGCCTTCAGGGGCAGGGAGGTCCTCTACCCGATGCCAGACTACTTCGGTAGAAGTACCGCGGCATCGCTTAAGGACTATAGGCTGGACTGGTCGGACTTCAACATAATGGCGGAGCTTCTAGGAGCGAAGGGGATACCACCAGACCCTGACCTCGCGATCTTCGAGAATGCGGATATAACTACGAGAGTGGGAGGGATACCCCTTAAAGTTCCTATAATCGCAGGGGCCTTCGGATCCACGGCAGTGGCCAAGGTGAACTGGGATGGGCTGGCCGTGGGATGTGCCCTCTCTGGAGCCTCCATAGTTATAGGTGAGAACGTCTGCGGGATGGATCCGAACGCCAAGTTCACAGGTGGGAAGGTCACCTACTCGGAGGATATGGAGCACAGGGTTAACAAGTTCAGGGAGTTCTGGGATGGTGTACACGGCGAGGTCGTGGTCCAGACGAACATCGAGGACGCTAGGCTCGGCGTCGACGATTACGTCATGTCCAAGCTCGAGGTAGACGTCATCGAGAGGAAGTGGGGGCAGGGTGCTAAGGCCATAGGAGGAGAGGTCAGGCTCACCACCCTGGAGAGGGCAAAGGAGCTGAAGGAGAGGGGATACATCGTCATCCCCGACCCCGACGACCCGGGCGTCCAGGAGGCGTTCAAGGCAGGGGTCTTCAAGAGCTTCGAGCGCCACAGCAGGGTGGGGATGCCTAAGTTGAGGGACTTCGTTGAAGATGTGGTCTCCCTGAGGGAGAGGGGAGCCCGGGTAGTCACCATAAAGACGGGGGCATACAGGCCATCCACAGTGGCCTGGACTATGAAGGTCGCCTCAGAGGCCGAGGTAGATTACATAACCTTCGATGGTGCCGGTGGCGGAACCGGGATGAGCCCAGTACCTATGATGAACGAGATGAGCACCCCGACGGTATATCTTGAGGCTCAAGTTCTGAGATGCGCCCAGATATTGAAGAAGAAGGGGAGACATGTCCCTGACATATGCATGGCTGGCGGATTCATGAATGAGACTCAGATATACAAGTCCATAGCGATGAGCAACTTCGGAGATGGCCCATTCGTAAAGGCCATAGTCATGGCGAGGGCGCCTTTGACAGCGGTTATGAAGAGCAGCTACTTCGAGGAGTTGGCTAGAGAGGGTAAGCTACCGAAGGCCTTCTCCGACAGATATGGGAGCACCCCAGAAAAGTTCTTCAAGGCGATCCCGGATCTCGAGGCTAGATTTGGGAAGGAGAAGGTGAAGTCTATACCATACCCGGCTATAGGCCTTTACACCTACTTCACCGACAGGATCGGGGTTGGGTTAAAGCAGCTCCTAGCGGGATCTAGGAAGTTCAGGCTCGACCTATTAGACCGCAGGGACATAGCCGCTCTAACTGAGAGAGCTCACAAGGTGACTGGGATACCCCTCCTAGAGGAGCTGGACAGCGAGGAGATAGAACTTATATTAGACTCATAGGCAGCTACCGAGAACCCAACTTTATTACCTATTTTTTTATATATCTCGAACGAGGAGTTCGTCTCTGAGCTGATGGTATTGGGTAGAAGGATCGCGCTCGTCGGAGGAACTGGGAACCAGGGGCCCCCCCTCGCTGTCAGATGGGCCATCTCGGGGAATGAGGTATGGATAGGTTCTAGGAGTGCTGAAAAGGCGATGAGGGTTGCGGGGGAGATCAACATGATCCTCAAAGGGCTTGGATCCCCCTCCAAGGTGAGCTATGGGCTGAACAGGGAGGTCGTTAGGATGGCTGAGATAGTGGTCTTAACCATACCCTTCGAGGGGTTAAGCTCAACCATAGAGGATATCAGAGAGGGTCTGAGGCTGGGGACCATCATAGTCTCCCCCATAGTACCCTGCAAGTTTGACGGGGAGCCCCAGCTCATAAGGCTTGATAAGGGCTCGGTCGCGGAGATGGTGGCGGAGATGCTTCCGGGAATGAGAGTAGTCGCCGCTCTGCACACAGTCTCATCGAAGAAGCTTGAGAGATACTCAACCCCAGTGGAAGGGGATGTAGTCGTATGTGGTGATGATGACCAGGCAAAAAAGGTCGTAATGAGGCTTGTGGAGGAGATACCGAATCTGAGGGGTCTCGATGGAGGGGGACTGGAGAACGCCCATATGATGGAGGAGATAACGGTTCTATTGATAAAGATCGGGAGGATCATCAAAAAGAGGGATCTAGGCATCAAGATAGAGTGATGAAAATACATAATCCCATGAACTCCTCAGCATGCCATCGAAACGGTATTTTAATAGCCTCCTCAAGCAGCACTTAATCAGGGGATGAAGATGAGCGGGGCCATGTGGGCGGAGAAGTATCGACCCCAGAGCCTCGAGGAGATGGTGAACCAGTCTGAGATAGTCTCTAGGCTGAAGAGGTTCGTAGAGGAGAGGAACCTTCCTCACCTCCTCTTCGTCGGACCGGCAGGGGTCGGCAAGACGACGGCGATCCTGGCACTTGCGAGGGACCTCTATGGGCCTACATATCGAAACTTCATACTGGAACTCAATGCCAGCGATGAGAGGGGCATCGACACGATCAGGGAGAAGGTCAAGCTCTTCGCCCGCACGGCTCCCATATCAGGGGAGGTCCCCTTCAAGATCCTCATAATGGATGAGGCTGACAGCCTCACCGCCCCAGCCCAGCACGCTCTAAGGAGGATTATGGAGATCTACACCAAGACCTGCAGGTTCTGCCTGATCGGGAACTACTCCGAGAGCATCATAGAGCCCATTCAGAGCAGGTGCTCCATCTTCAGGTTCAACCCGTTGGGCGAGGAGGATATGAGGAGGTGGCTTCGTAGCATAGCCTCGAAGGAGGGGGTGAAGCTCCTCGAGGAGGGGTTATTGGCTATCTGTGAGGCCTCGAAGGGGGATATGAGGAAGGCTATAAACCTCCTCCAGGCCGCGGCTGCTGTGAGGGGAGGGGTGGTGGACGACACGGCCATATATAGCGTACTTGGCAAGACAAGCCCCAGGAGGGTGAGGGAGATGATAAACCTCGGGCTGAAAGGAGAATTCATAGAGGCCAGGGAGGTTCTAAGAAGCCTCCTCGTGGATGAGGGGATGGCCGCCGAGGACATCCTGAGGATGGTCTACTCGGAGATCATAAGGATGAACATCCCAGAGGAGTGGAAGATAAGGCTATCAGACGCTGTCGGAGAGGTGGACTATAGATTGACCCAGGGCTCAAGGCCCGAGATACAGCTCAGCGCCCTACTCGCGAAGCTCGCCCTGGCCGGGAAGGAGATGGCCAGATGAGGGGGGAGGATAGACCATGGGCTGAGTTATTCAGGCCTAAGACCCTAAAGGAGATCGTCGATAACGAGAGGGCCCTGAGCCAGTTCATAGACTGGCTGAAGTCCTGGGATAAGGGATTGCCGGAGAAGAGGGCGGCCTTCCTCTATGGGCCCCCAGGGGTGGGCAAGACCTCAGCCGTGGAGGCGGCTGCGAGGGCCCTGGGGTACGACCTTTTGGAGCTGAATGCAAGCGACTTCCGAACGGCTAAGAGGATCGAGGCGTTGATCGGAAGGTCCCACGGCTATGAGACGACAGTTCTGGGGAGGCGCAGGATGATTCTCTTCGACGAGCTAGAGGGCATAAGCGATAGGGAGGACTCTGGAGGGATTCAGGCCATCCTCTCCATAATTAAAGAGGCCAAGAGTCCAATAGTGCTCATAGCCACGAGCATCCATGAAGTGTGGGAGCAGAAGTTTCGACCGCTGAGGGACGCCTCGTTGATCATCGAGTTCAGGTCCATCCCTTTCACCCAGGTCGTTGAGAGGCTGAGAGATGTAGCGAGGAGGATGGGCGTAACGGTTGAAGAGGAGGCCCTTGAAAGGATAGCTGAGGCCTCACAGGGGGATCTCAGATCTGCCATAAACGATCTGGAGGCCCTGGCTAGGGGTAGACCACATATCTCAGCCTCGGACACCTCCATACTGGTAGACAGAGATAGAGCCTCGAGCACCCAACAAGCCCTTAACAGGATCTTCTCAGCGGGAAGCCTCGCAGAGGCCAAGGAGGCCCTAGCCTCCGCCTACCTACCTTACGAAGAGCTCATCGACTGTATATATGAGAACATGCCTTACTTCTTTGATGACCCCAGAGACCTCTCAGAGGGCCTCGAGGCCCTCTCAAGGGCGGACATCTATGAAGGCAGGACAAAGAGGCTACAGGAATATCGCCTCCTGAAATATGTGTTGGACTGGGCTTCTGGAGGGGTAGCCCTCTCGAGGAGGAATTCTAAGGGAAGCGGGCTTATTATGGCGATTTGGTCTGGGCTGGAGAGGCTGGGATTTCCAAGGGGAACCTTCTCAGTCATCGAGGCCCCGGATGGGATCCATGTGAGGCCTAATAGATACCTTGGAGACGATTGGGGAAGGGTGAACTCTTCTATCAGGGAGCTTGGAGGATCATGGATGAGGGGGGAAGGCTTCTGGCTGGTCCCCTACTTCAGGCAGCCCCAGATTATATGGCGATATGGAAGGACAAAGATGGGCAGAGAGCATCAGAGGAGGGTGGCTGAGAGCGTCGCAGAGAAGTACCACATCTCGAAGAGGAGGGCCCTGAGTGAGGTTATTCCTTTCCTCAAGGTGATCTTCAAGGAGGCACCGGAGAGATCTGAGGAGATAATGAAATGGCTAGGGCTTAGTGAAGATGAGGCTGAGTGGCTCAAATCCTGAAATTCCATCAGCCAATCTCGAGGGCATCTGACTTAGTTGGGTACAAGGATTTTAGGAGGGTATATCCCTCATTCTCCAAAGATTTTATGGCCTCTGAACTCTGACTCCTCCCAAAGGTCATCGAGCAAACGGGATTCACATTCATTCTTCGAATCATCTTATGATGCAATCAATAGCCATTGACATCCTCTTCGATTAGCCAAGTCTTAGAGATACTCAGTGACATGCCCCCTGAGAGTGATTTCACCCTTTGCCTTCACCGTTGCCTTGGAGGAATCTTCTAAATCTACAGGGCCTTCTATGGCTTCCACCATTTGAAACCAATATATCGAACCCTTTCATCATCCACAACAGCGACTATAAAGGTCTTCCTCACAGTCGTTGCTAGCCTTCCCGCCCTAACTATCTCGTCAGCCGAGATCTCCTCCTCAGACCTTTTGACTTGGACTATGAATGGGGCGTGGTCTATGCCAGGGCCATGCCTGTAGACGGCGAAGTCGCAGCCGTACTTTATACCTGGAGTGGCTATCAACCCTCTCTCCCTTAGATCCCTGTAGACATGATACTTCTCCTCAAATCCCTTGAGGGTTCTCCTAGCTATCTCTGTTAGCTCCTCCAGCTCGATGGGCCTCCCATCCTCTCCCCCATATACCCTCACAAGCCCCTTCTCCATGAGGTACACCCCCTCTATGGGATCCAAGATTAGGGGGGCCTCGAACTCCTCCTTCGGCTTCGGGATGCCGAGGGGCTTCCCGTAATAACCAATCCTAAACAGCCTTCTCCCCTCGGATGGAGACCATACTATAAGGCGGCTGTCCCTGAGGGCCTCGACCTCGGCTATGGGCTCCATGAAGATCAGCCTAGAGGGCTAGGATCCTAATTATATCAGCCTCGTCCTTCGCGGCGTCGGTTAGAAACTCTAATTCCTCGGCTATATCCTTCAAGATCAGTAGAAGAGGAAGCTCCATGTCACTCGTTATTATCATAATGCTGAGATCTCTATATATGGAGTCTACTCTTCTCTCTATCTCATCAACATCCTTCGCTAGGACTGTGGCCCTCTCAGAGTTGAACCCAAGGCTTATGAGGCTCTCCCTGAGCTTAGTCAGGGCTTGGAACGTCGCTTCCGCGAGCCTCATTAACCCCTCACCAATATTCCTAGGGATCCTCCATCTCCTCTCCCCAATCTGGTAGATCCTGACACTTATCTCCTCGATATAGTCTGCGAGCTCGCTGGATTTACTTATCAGTCTATAGAACTCCTCCCGGTTTATCAATACACCCCCCGTCTCGTGTAGCTCCTTCATCACGTTCATCCTGACCTCAAGGGCCTTAGCGTGGAGGCTCTCGACCTCATCCATGGTATTGCTCAGCCTTTCCAGTTCACCCTTGACAAGGTCGTCGATCATCTGGAGCATCTTTCTATAGATCTCTACAACCAATCTCGAGTGGTCCTGGCATATCATCACAAGGTTCCTCAGGGTTCTCTCCTCCCCCTCTAATGGTAAAACCATATCCCAGCACCCCAGCCATTAGGGTTTATGCTTTGCTTGAGACGAACTCTCCAGAATCAATCGGGTTCGAAACCCTATTTATGCCTTATTTCGGAGCCGCCTCCCTCGTAGAGCCATCTAAATGATGAGGAAATTAATTGAGGGAGATTTCACGCCCTCTTCTATCTTTTATCCTTCTTCTCCTTAAACCACCATTCTAGATATTCCTTTTGTCGGCGGCTTTTCTCGTCCTCTTCCTCCCCTCTCGATCTGTAGAGTCTATCCATGGCCTCAGATAGTTCATGATCAGTGAAGGTTAAGCCGCAGCTCTGACAGGTGTAATGCCTGAACCTCCTATCCCAGTTAAGTTTTCCGCCACACTCAGGGCAGTACGGCATCCTCACTCATCACCCGAGCTATAAGGTTCGTCGAGCTTCTAATATATTTCCTATTGTAAATTGGGTCTTCAAATATTGCCTTACTCAATAAAATAAGAAAAAAGAGGGGATAAAAATGTATAATCCTATTCTTAGGTTATGTCTCGACGCCCTCAGGGAATGGGGGGATCACCCCTGACTTCATCAGGGCCTCCAAGGACCTCATCGCTCCTTTGATTATGCTGGTGGCTCTCTCCATGAGTTCTTGCCTGCTGGGCTTCAGCCTGGCGACCCCCTGCTCTATGGATTTCATGGCGCATGCTACGGCCTCCCTCGGGTAGACCTCCCACTCAGTCATCTTTGGTAATATGTTGTCCTCGGTTATCCCCCTCTCCTCTGCAAACCTGGCCAGCTCAACTGCTGCGGCCACGCACATCTCATCGGTTACCGTCCTAGCTCTTACGTCGAGGACGCCTCTGAATATGGCAGGGAAACCTAGGGAGTTGTTTATCTGGTTAGGGAAGTCGCTTCTACCCGTCCCAACTATCTTGACCCCCGCCTCTTTTGCCTCCCAAGGCCATGCCTCAGGTATCGGGTTAGCGCAGAGGAAGGCTATGGAGTCGTCTGCCATCAACCTGAACCACTCCTGCCTTATGACCCCCGGTCCCGGCCTAGAGGCCGCGATGAGAACATCAACACCCTTCATAGCCTCAGGGATGCCCCCCCTTCTCCCCTCCGCGTTGCTCTTAGCAGCCCATTTATACTTCCAGGGATCCTTCTCAACTTCCAGGATATCCCTCCTATCCGGTGAGAGGATCCCCTTGCTGTCCACGAGGTACATCTTCCCGGGTCTGACCCCAGCCAGCTCCAAGACATCCGCGACCTTTATATTGGCAGCTCCGGCCCCAACCAGGGCTATCTCAACATCTTCGATCCTCTTTCCAACCAGTTTCAGGGCATTTATGACCCCTGCCAAGACGACCGTCGCGGTCCCCTGCTGATCGTCGTGCCAGACAGGTATCTCAAGCTCCTTCCTCGCCTCCTCTAGGATCCTGAAGCACTTAGGCTTCTCGATGTCCTCGAGGTTTATGGCCCCGAAGCTCGGCTCTATCCATTTCAGAAGCTTGAGCATCTCCTCAGGCTCATGAGCCCTGACCACTAGGGGGAAAGCGTCTACCCCTCCGAGGTACTTGAAGAGGAGCGCCTTCCCCTCCATAACCGGCATCCCAGCCTCCGGGCCTATGTTGCCCAGGCCTAAGACCCTGCTCCCGTCGCTGACCACGGCCGCGAAGTTCCAACGGTTAGTGTACTCGAAGGAGGCGTCCTTATCCCTCTGTATTACTCTACACGGCTCCGCGACACCCGGGGTGTACCAGACGTCAAAGTCTGATATACCCCTGATGGCGCATTTAGGCATTACCTGAAGCTTCCCACCATAATGCTTGTGAAGAATTGGAGCGATCTTAGCGGGCTTCGCAGCCTTAGCCAGAAGCTCCTCAACCGTAACCTTCAAGCCTACCATCTCCTAAGACTCCTAGAAGCGGAGCATATTATTTAAAATTGTCTAAATTTCACCAGATTTAGGTTAATCCAAGCCTATTTCTGAGGAAAGCCCTTGTCTCAGGGTCTAAGGGGCCTTCACCTTCTATGGTGCTGTGGAAGACCTTAAAGACCCTTTCCAGTTTTCTCCAGTCTGGGATGTATATCCTGCTGAACCATAACCTGACGCTGTCGATGCCGTGATCCTCAAGCTCCAATCTATACTCCTCTGCCCTCTTCTCAGATATCGCGTGAGCCCTTCCGTAAGGCCCTTCATGCTCTGGGGCCTCGAGGAGCATAACTCCGTCGGCCCCCAGAGCAAAGGCGTATAGAATATGGCTAAGCTTCAAGCGGCTCATCGAGGGTAGGGGTATGATCCTGAAGCTGCTTGGATAGCCTATTCGGGCGAGGCCGGCTAGGTCGACCGCTGTATAAGCGACCTCCCCCTCGACGAAGGCTATTATCTTAATCTCCGCTTCAGATGGCTCTAGGATACCCCTTATCTGGGCTTTGAGCTGGGATTCGGATAATCCCTGCTGGTCCATGGCCTCCTTTGGGCAGGAGGGTATACAGGCTCCGCAGCCGGAGCAGAGAAGCTCGTTTATTTGGGCTCTTCCATCTCTGAGGGTTATAGCCGACTCCGGGCAGACCTCGATACAGGCCCCGCAGCCGTCGCATAGGGAGGCATATATAACCGCCTTATTTGGCTCTATCAGGCGTTCCTTTGAGAGGAAATTGACTGCCTTCATAGCTGCCCCCTCGGCCTCGGATGTCGTCGTCTGTATATCCTTAGGGCCTGTCACGACCCCGGCAGCGAACACGCCATCCCTCTTCGTGGCTAGGGGGTCGAGCTTTGGGTGGCGTTCGAGGATGAAGCCGTCCTCATCAACTGGAACCCTCAATCCCTTTGCTAACTTAAGGGTATCATCTGACGTGACTAGGGGAGGGCAGAGGACCACAAGGTCGTATAGGTTTTCGACCATGATGTTAAGCATCATATCCTCCCCCCTGACTAGGAGTTTCTCACTATATGGCAGCACCTCTGTGACCTTCCCCTTCACGAACATAGCTCCTTTCTCCTGTGTCGCCCTATAGAACTCCTCATACCTCCTCCCTGGAGCCCTGATGTCTATGTAGTGCAGCCAGACCTCCACCCCCCTATCCCTTAGCATCTGGGCCTGTTTGAGGGCGTATAGGCAGCAGACCTTACTGCAGTAGGGCTTCCCGTTCTCGGGATCCCTAGACCCAGCGCACAGGATGTAGCCGACGCTCTTTATGGGCCTCTGAGTCTTGGGAACTAGGAGTTGTCCCATGCCCGGGCCGTTGACATCCAGTATCCTCTCCATCTCAAGCCCCGTGACCACGTTGGGATACTTCCCATAGCCGTAGTTGGATAGATTCATGGGGTCGTAGAGCTCATAGCCCGTGGCGATGATTATTGCACCAACTCTAAGCTCGATCTCCTTGGGCCTATCGTCGAGGATTATCGCATCCGGAGCGCAGACCTCGAGGCATTTACCGCAGAGTATGCATGAGCCGAAGTCCACTGTATAAGCTGGGGGGACGCTCTGGGGGAAGGGGACATATATCGCCTTCCTCGAACCTAGGCTCTCGTCGTACTCGTTGGGGACCTCCACCGGGCATACGGGGCTGCATTCACCGCACCCAGTGCACTTCTCAAGATCAACACCCCTGGGCTTAAGGGTCACCTTAACAGTATAATCTCCCGGGACGCCGGAGATCTCTGAGACCTCGGCGTATGTGATTAGGTTTATGTTGGGGTTCTTGGAGACGCTGGCCATCTTCGGGGTTAGAATGCACTGGCTGCAGTCAAGGGTTGGGAAGACCTTTGGAAACTGGATCATGTGGCCGCCTATGCTCGGCCTCTTCTCCACTAGGTGGACCTTCATCCCGAACTCCGCCAATCTCAGGCTCGCCGTTATCCCCGCAACCCCTCCCCCTATCACGAGGACCTCGGGGATCACCTTCATCCTTAGAGGCTCTAGGGGTGTCGAGCATCTGACCCTCTCAACAGCTCCCCTTATCAGGTCTATCGTCTTCTGGGTCGCTCCAGCTGGATCAGCCATGTGGACCCAGCTGCACTGCTCCCTTATGTTGACAACCTCGATGTAGGCCCTGTTAAGACCCGCCTCCTCAAGGCTCCTCATGAAGGTCTCGAGGTGCATCTTAGGGGTGCAGCAGGCCAAGATGACCCCCTCAAGGCCCTGTTTGATCACCGCATCCCTTATCCCATCTATCGCCGGCTTCGAGCAGAGAAAAGTCTCCTTTGAGACCTCCGCGACATACCCCCTGAATCTCTCAACCACCTCTTCGACGTCGACGACCCCGCCAATGTTACCCCCGCACTCGCAAACCCAGACTCCTATCCTCGGCCCATCGTCCAAGGGTCGCAGGCTCCTATAGGAGCTTTATTATATGCTCGAGGGTCCTCTTGCCCCTATACTCTGGGAGGAGTATAGGGGCCTTCCGACTGGTTTTTATTCCCGCCTCCTCCAACCACCTCTCATACCTCTCTATATGGTTCAGGGTTGGCCTTCCAGCTTGGACCTTCCTGGCCCTCTCTGCCGCGTACCTCCCAGCCCTCCTGCCGAATACATATAGGTCTAGTTGCGAGTTTCCCATTAGCCGGTTCTTCCCGTGGACGCCCCCGCAGACCTCGCCGGCGGCGAATAACCCCGGTATGCTCGTCTCCGCCCTCGGATTTATCTCCACACCTCCATTCATATAGTGGAGGGTGGGGAAGACGAGTATAGGCTCCTTCCTTATATCTATGTTGAACCTCCCGAACATGCGGTACATGGCGTGGAACTCCCTCTCGATCGTCCCCGGGCCGTGGAGGAGATCTATAAGTGGCGTGTCCAGCCATACCCCCCTCATCCCGGTGGGCGTCGTCACACCCAGATCTCTACCATAGCACTCTCTAATTATCGCCGCCGACTCAGCATCCCTGGTCTCAAGGGGATGCACAAACATCTCTCCAAGCCTATTAACCGGCTGTGCTCCCCTCCCCCTCAGGGCCTCGGTGCAGAGCTGGCCCACTAGTTGTTCGGGGTAGGCCGCCCCTGTCGGGTGGTATTGTGTAGCGTCAAGATCTCTTAGAACCGCTCCGACATGGTAGGCTAGAACTATCCCATCCCCGGTTGCGCCATAATGGTTTGTGGTCTCGAATCCCTGGATGTGGAGCCTCCCGAAGCCGCCGGTTGCGAGGATCGTCGACTTCGCCCTTACAACCCTATACTCATCCGAATCCATGTCCCATAGAACGGCGCCAGTCACCTGACCCTGTTCGTCCGTGAGGAGCTCAACGGCACATGTGAACTCGAGGTAGGGTATCTCCCTGTTCAGAAACTCGTCTAGAAGAACCCTGGTTATCTCCAGCCCCGTGTAATCTTTACAGGTGAGCATCCTATTCCTGCAGGTTCCTCCACCGGAGATCAACTTCATCGTCCCATCCGGGTTCTTGTCGTAGATCACCCCTAGAGACTCGTGCCATCTGATGACTTCTGGCCCCTCCTTGGCAAGGATCTCCACCAATTCAGGCTTGTTGGCGAAGAGGCCTCCACCTATTATGTCGAGGAAGTGGAGGGCTGGGCTGTCGTCTGGTCCGACGGCTGCCTGGATCCCCCCCTGGCTCATCTTGGAGTTGCTGTCCCCTAGCCTCAGCTTCTGCACCATGAGGATCCCTTCTGTCTCTATCCCGGATTCTTGGGCGGTGAGGGCGGCGCTCAGTCCCGCCCCTCCAGCTCCTATGACGAGAACATCGACATCGTACTCAGGATCCGTCACATCTATCTCATTTGGACCTATGAGGGGGTGGGCCTCAAGGATGTCGGCGACCTCATGGGGTACGATCATACCCCTACTGGGGCCTATCAAGAGGGGACGTTTTGTGCCTGGCTTATAGTCTGGATGCCACTCCTCAAGTATCCTCCTCCTCTCCTCCATGCTCATGAAGGGGAAGGATCTCCCCGCCCTCTCCCTCCTAGTTTCCTCAACTAGGCTGATGGACTTCTGCATATATTCAGGGTATCCGCTCACCTCCTCATCCCCTCCTGGAGTAGATCTCTCTAAGCATATTGATGTCTAGGCTTTTCAGCCTCCGGATCTCCTCATCATATATTCCTTTCTCTATCTCCATAACCCTATTCTGGACCTGATGGCTGGGGCCAACTATATACCTGCTATATAGCCTCCTTGCAAGCTGGCCGATGTGGTACGGCACTATCTCAGCCGGGCACCTAACCGCGCAGAGGCCACAGCTCAAGCAGTCGAAGGAGAGCTCCGCAGCCGTCTTTATATCCCCTCTAAGGGCTGCCTGGACGTAGTCCATAACCATAAGGTCCTGGGGGCATGCCTTTGTGCATGTGTTGCAGCTCAGGCACCGAGCTATCTCTGGAAAGTATTCGAGGAAGACCCCCGGGTCGGGCCTAAGCTTCTCGAGGTTGTACCTCTTCTTCTCTGAGGGTATGAAGGGGAGCTGGGTGATGATCATCCCATCCTCCACCATCTTCTGGCATGCGAGGGCCACCTGCAGCCTGAAGCTTCCCCTCATCCTGTATATGGTTGAGCAGGCGCCGCAGAAGCCCCCCCTGCAGCCAGCTCCCCGTCTAAGCTGGTATCCCGCGTACTCCATGGCCTTCATGATGGTGAGATTCGCGGGAACCCTGTGCCTCTTCCCCATTATATAGACCGTGACCATCTCATCTCCGTTCATGTTAAGCCTCCTTAAGGGAAACCCTTCCTCCTGAGAAGGGGTCTCGGATCGGGATTGTTCATCTCCAATCCCACGGAGTCCTCGAGGCCGAAGGCTAGGGCCATGAGCTGGGTGAAGTATAGAACCGGGATGTATTTAAGATCTGGGAAGAGGCCTCTTATCTCCCCCTGGCGCTCTCCTAGATTGTATTCACATAGGGGACAGGCGAGGGTTATCACGTCTGCCCCTCCCTCAACCGCCTGTCTCAGAATTCTGTAGGAGAGCTCCGATGCCACATGGCCCATGTGAACTGTCTGGTAGCTTCCGCAGCACTTGGCCTTGAAGGGTATTTCAACCACCTCTGCTCCAAGAGACTCGATCAGACGCTCGAATATGGTGGGGTTGTTGGCGTCGTCTATACCTATGCCCCTCGGCCTGAGGAGGAGGCAGCCGTAATAGGGGGCCACCCTCAACCCCCTTAGAGGCCTCACCAGCCTCTTCTTAACCCTCTCCCAGCCCACCTCCCTAATGAGCTGAAGCAGGTGGATGACCTCCACACCCCCACCGCTGTAGGGGGGCTCCTCCTCCATAACCTCTCTAAGCTTCCTCCTCCTCTCCTGATCCTCCTTCACGGTTACATCTGCACGCTTTAGGGTGTTATAGCACATCTCGCAGAGGGTGACAAGCCTCCCGTCATCCACCAACCCAGAGTTCTTTAACTGCTCAACCCTTATCAAGTTCCTCACGGGCGCGATGTAATGCATAACGTCATCCTTAGCTAATGCATGGACAGTCCCGCAGCAGTTCCACCTGGGAAGCTCCACAAGCTCAATGCCTAAGGCCTTGGAGGAGGCTATGGCCGAGGCCTCATAGTTCCTCGCATTGGTCTTCAATGTGCATCCAGGATAGTACGCCAGCCTCAGGGACATCACGCCATCAACTTCCTCAGGTTGCTTATGAGCGCTATCTGGGGGAGGCCCCTTAGCTTCTCGGGATCTATACTCTCCAGCCTCACCTCACTATACTTCCTCCTCAGCATTATCTGCCTGAGGGCCTCCATTACGCTCGCGATGTCTATTCCCCTCGGGCATCTCACCTCGCACTCGAAGCATGTGCTGCAGATCCATATGGTCCTGGAGTATAGAGGATCCTCCCTTCCCAGCTGCACCAGCCTTATAACCTTAGATGGGAGAAGATCCATCTCCTTCGAGAGGGGGCATCCTGAGCTGCACGCCCCGCATTGATAGCATAGATTTATGTTCTGCCCGCTCAGCTCCTCAACCCTAGCCTTGAAGACGATGCTCTCAGCGCCATATCTATAAGACTGCCTCGAGACTCCTAGGGCCATCTCAATCTCTTCAGGCACACTATCTAATACGTTTTTCGAGTTCATCATCTGACTCTCCTGGATGATTTATATTGATGAGGATCAAAATCTTTCTCGGTGAGGCCATGGAATATCACCTTAAAACCCCCATCCAGGAGGAGGCCGTTAGGAGGCTTAGGGCCGGAGACATCGCATACCTCAGTGGAACTCTGATTACGGCCAGGGATGAGGCGCATAAAAAGGCGCTGGAGTTGCACTCCAGGGGGGAGATGCCCCCGGTTAACTTTAGGGGGAACGGCGTCTTCCACTGCGGCCCGATTGTTAAGAGGGTTGATGGGAATTGGAAAGTTGTGGCGGCAGGCCCGACGACATCCTCAAGGATGGAGATCTTCGAGGATAGATTCATAGAGGCCTTCAGGCCCTCGGTGATAATCGGAAAGGGTGGGATGGGGGAAAGGACGGTGAGGGCATGTTCGGAGTATGCCTGCGTCTACGGGGCCTTCACGGGAGGCGCGGCCCTACTGGGTGCCCAGGGTATAAGGAGGGTGAAGGAGGTCCACTGGCTCGAGGAGCTCGGGATGCCCGAGTGCCTCTGGGTATTTGAGGTTGAGGATTTCGGCCCACTGATCATCACCATAGACACCCATGGGAGAAACCTAACCAAGGAGGCCATGGATAGGGTTGCCGCCAGGAAGGAGGCTATAATCTCCTCTCTAGGAGGCTAGATCGGAATGGGTGGCCTGGAGAAGATTCTGGAAGATACCGCTGTAGAGCTTCTAAGAAGAGCAGCTTCCGAGCTTCGCCGGGAGTATGTTGAGGCCATCTACAAGGCGATGGAGAAATGTGAAGGATCGATAGGGAGATCCCAGCTCGATGCCATCATTAGGAACATCGAACTCGCGAGGAAGAGCTCTGAACCCATCTGCCAAGACACGGGGATAATAGGCTTCATTATTAGGATCGGGGAGGACTTCCCGGTCAGGGCCGGTCTGAGGGACATACTCGTTAGGGCTACTCGAAGGGCGACGGAGGAGATCCCTTTAAGGCCGAACGCCGTGGACCTCTTCAAGGGAAACACCGGAGATAATGTCGGCCTGGGGGTCCCAATCATCGACCTAGAACTCGTGGGGGGGGATGAGCTGGAGCTCACAGCCTTCCCAAAGGGCGGCGGAAGCAGCAATGTCGCCGCCCACTCCATGATAACTCCAGGGCTGGGCCTGAGGGGGGTTAAGAGGTTCGTGGTAGAGTCCGTCGCAAGGGCGGGCTCCCTAGGATGCCCCCCCTACTTCATAGGCGTCGGGATCGGTGGGACTGAGGACCGCTGCATGCTCCTAGCCAAGAAGGCCCTCCTAAAACCCTTCCAGATTAGAAACCCTGACCCCAACATAGCGGCATTGGAGGAGGAACTCCTACGGAGGGTAAACGAACTCGGGATAGGAGTTATGGGGCTTGGAGAGGGGCCCACAGCTCTTGACCTCCACATAGAGGCCGCAGCCAGGCATCCGGCTACGATGCCCGTGGGCGTCGTCATGAGCTGCTGGGCCCTGAGACACGCAACAGCTAAGGTCACAAGAGAGGGGAGAGTCCGCCATCTTTAGCTTAGACAGCTATCTTGAGGGCTAACCTCCCCCTATCGGGGGGAGTAGGGAGAGTATATCACCATCCCTCAAAGGAGTCTCTAAACCCTTAAGACTGTTTACGTTAACCCCATTGAGCATATATGAGAGGTAGCTCCTCAACCTCTTCTCGCCGTCGTAGATATACCTCTCAAACCCTTCTCCATACCTCTTCACCAACAGGTCTATCAAATCTCTCACCGATGAACCCTCCGGTAGAACCACCCTCTCAAATCTCTTCCCCGCTAATTCTCTCATAATCGCGTAGTATCTAACCTCTACCTCCATCCCTCCATATGGTTCGAGAGCGTAGATTTATACATTACGAGCTTAGGCTAAACCCTGAGGGATGCTTTTTGGCTCGGGTCAAGGTTATGATGATGGGGACCATAGGCAGGATTACGGGGTTAGGTAATATAGAGTTGGCCATAAAGCCACCCGCTGAAGTTGCTCAAGTCATCCATAGCCTCTCCGAGTTGCATGGTGGGGAGGCCCTAATCGACCCGAAGAACCTGCTGGAGGAAGCCTTGATCCTGATCAACGGGGTAGAGATAAACAACCTCGAGGGGCTTAAGACCCAGGTTGAGGATGGAGATATGCTGGTTATCATACCAGTTACCCACGGAGGATAGGGCTCCATAGGGTGATCTGGATATCATTTAAGCCTCTCTCCCCTGAATCAAGAACCGCCCCTCCCACCTGCACTAGGTGCGAGAAAAGGCCTTCCATCTATTATAGGCCATACTCCGGGGAGAGGCTATGCAGTTCCTGCTTCACCGAATCCATTAAGGAGAGGGTGCAGAGAACCATAGCCCGCTTCGAGATGTTCGAGCATGACAGCAGGATCGCCGTCGGGGTCTCAGGTGGAAAAGATAGCCTAAACTTGCTGCACATCCTCGCGGAGATCGAGAGGGACTATCCAAGGGCGGAGCTCATAGCGATTTCAATCGATGAGGGAATATATGACTACAGGGATGAGGCTTTAGAGTATGCCAGGAGGGCTTGCAGAATTCTAGGTATAGAGCATCTGGTATTATCATTCAAGGAGCTTTTCGGCCTCACCCTCGACGAGATCGTTGATAAAACAGCCGGGGGAGAGCTCAAGCCCTGCACCTATTGCGGGGTTCTTAGGAGGAGGGCCCTCAACATGGCGGCAAAGATTGTTGAGGCTGACAGGCTGGCGACCGCCCACACCCTCGATGATATGGCCCAGACAGCCCTCCTAAACATAATGAGGGGCGACCTCAGGCTCCTCGCATCCAGCCACCCATCTGGGAGGAGCCTACCAGGATTCGTTAGGAGGGTGAAACCCTACTGCGAGGTCCCTGAGAGGGAGTCCGCCCTCCTGGCATACCTTAAGGGTATAGAGTTTCAGAGCTTTCCCTGCCCATATGCTGAGGAGGCGATGAGGAGCGATATCCGCCGCTTCCTAAACCAGATGGAGGCTAAGCGCCCAGGGACCCTCTTCATAATCTACAGGGCATCCGTAGAGCTGGCCTCTCGTCTAGGGGGAGGCTCTGAGCCCTTAGGAGTTTGCAGCCTCTGCGGTGAGCCCACCTCAGGAGACATATGCAGGGTATGCAAGCTCCTCAGGAAGATAGGGGCAACAGATAAATGGGGATCCTCCACAATTAGCATTTAACCTTTGGGGAGGGTGAACCATTGGCTGGAGAGATCAGGGTCGCCATAGCAGGCCTTGGAAACTGCGCCTCAGCCCTCATCCAAGGGGTCGAATATTATAGGAACAAGGTTGAGGAGAACATACCAGGCATCATGCATGTGGACTTCGGAGGATACTATGTGAGGGACATAAAGTTCGTGGCAGCCTTCGAGGTGAACAAGTTGAAGATCGGCAAGGACATCTCCGAGGCCATCTGGGCTGACCCAAACTGTTGCGCTAGGTTCTGCGACGTCCCGCCGCAGAATGTAGAGGTCCTACCTGGACCAGTATCCGATGGGGTTGCTCCCCACATGAAGGAAGCATTCCATGCATATGAGGGGTTGGAGCCGGTCGATGTGGCTGAGATTTTAAGGGAGAGAGATGCCGATATGCTGATCAACTATCTACCGGTCGGGAGCTATGAAGGGAGTAGGCTCTATGCAAAGGCGGCAATAGAGGCTGGATGTGCCTTCGTGAACTGCATACCGGAGTTCATAGCCTCCGATCCAGACTGGGGGAGGAGGTTCGAGGAGGCGGGGCTTCCAGTGGCGGGGGATGATGTGAAGAGCCAGCTCGGGGCAACGATCCTTCACAGGGCCCTCGTCGAGCTCTTCCATCAGAGGGGCGTCAGGGTCGACTCGACCTACCAGCTGAATATAGGGGGGAACACGGACTTCCTTAACATGACCATGGAGGAGAGGCTCAGCTCAAAGAGGATAAGCAAGACGGAAGCCGTCAAGAGCCTGCTCCCATACCCCTTCCCAACCCGTATAGGGCCATCCGACTATGTCCCCTTTCTCGGGGACAGGAAGATCTGCTATATAAAGATTAATGGGAGAGGCTTCGGGGAGCTGCCCATGACCCTTGAAGCAAAGCTCACCGTGGAGGACTCTCCCAACAGCGCCGGCGTGGTCATAGATGTCATAAGGGCGGTCAAGCTGGCTCTGGATAGGGGGATCTCCGGCCCCCTGATAAGCATCTCCTCCTACGCTTTCAAGCATCCGCCAGTCCAAGTCGCGGACGAGGTTGCTAGAAGATGGGTCGAGGAGTTTATAGAGGGTAGAAGGGATAGATGAAGAGAATCCCAAACATAAACACGATTTCTCAGCCTCAAGACCTTTAAAATCTATTTTATATTATCTTAAAACATATTTACTCCAAAAAACACATTTATCAGAAACACTGCACCAAATAACATGAATAGAAGAGATGTTATGTATCTTAAGTAGCCCTTAGGAATTAACCTAAACATGTTCCTGCCTATAAATACAGCACATCCAGTGAGGATTATTGATGCAGAGATAACTCCAATAAACACCATAAATGGGCTTGAATATCTTGCTGAAAGGATAGTGGATACTAACTGTGTTTTATCACCAAGCTCCATCAGGAGTATAACGCTGAAAGCATATGCAACTGTGCACTTATGATCGGTCTGAATGCCACGGATCTCCTCCCTGATCAGGCAGAGTAAGCCGAGGAGAATGAATAATATGCCTGACCCCAGATTGATCCAGAGTGAAGGTATGATGTATGTGAGAGCCCCCCCTAGGGCTATACTGACCCCATCTATAAGCGTGAAGGCTGCAATAGCCCCTATGAAGACGCTCCAGGGCCTATCCATCATCGACATGGTAAAAACCGCTATCTGGGTCTTGTCCCCAAGCTCCATAGCGATGAAGAGGATGAACGAGGTTACCAGAGGAGTTAAATCCATCTTGGGAACTCATGGGCATAGGAGATAAAAGAATTTCCCCGGGGTTTTTTAACGGTCAAAAGAGGGGATCCCCCAGCGTAAGAGAAGCGTAATATTGAGCCGCTCCATGGATAAGTTAGAGAATCGATGCTCACGCAGTGGGGTGAGGAGAGAGAGGAAGATACAAAAACCATTATGTATATTATTATCCTCTTCGTGGCGGTTCTCGTCGGGAGGGAGCTGGGAAATCTTTACAACATGCACCAAGAGGTGTCAAGGCTCTCCGTCTACCTCGAGTTGGAGGAGGAGGAGGCGGCCCGTTATTTAAGGGGCATTCTAAACGGCGTAGATTCGGAGCTAAAAGTGGGTTTGGGACTGTCTACCCTCCTTGCCTCGAGTGTTGGAGGCCCTGTTACCCAGACGCCCGAGTACGTCAGGAGGTGGCTCATTAGCGTCATCCTCAGCCCCGTAACAGTCCAGCAGCCCGAGATATCGGACCTCGAGGTGAATCTTTATCTTGAGGGAAGCCTGGTCGCCGGGGGCTTCTTCAGTTTCGGCAGGGAGAAAGTTTCCAGCATAAGGCTTTTGGAGAGAAGAATCCCACTCCCAGTCAAGGAGGAGACCACCTTCAGAGGAATAATACTTGAGGCATCTGAGAGGCATGGAGGGGAGGTAGAGGTCAAAATCATTGGAAGGGCCCTTGTACACATAGCCTTCCTAAATGCATGGCTTCCCTTCTCAACAACGCGCTATCCATTGATCAGGATCCCGCATCTGAACTATATATCATCAGGGTGGATGGACCTGGGGGGTAGGGAGATAGAATCCCTCAAGGTTGGAGAGACATGTTACATAGCAGTCACCTTGTATAACCCTGCAAGGTTTCACAGCGTCTGGGAGAATTTGACTGCCCGGGTCTACAGGGTGGGAGAAATAGAGCCCATAGCTACCATCGAGAAGACTGTTGGTGTGGCGGCGGAGAGCAGGGCCACATATTTCCTCCCTTTCACCCCGACAAGAGAAGGCGTCTACAGATATCTACTTGAGGCCCAGGGAGGCTTCAGTATCGGATCCGATAAGACGCCCCCCCTAGAAGTAAGAAGACCCTAACCGAAAAATAAGATTAGGATGGAAAATTAAGGAGAAGAAATTGGGAGTTTATCTCTCGAGATTCCAACCCCCTTTAAATTTTGGGCCTAAGATTATGAAGAAAAAGTCTAGGGACCTCCACCCATGCTTCCGGAGGGTTAGGGATGGAGTTGGACTAGTCCTTTCTCTCCACTGCTATTTTACATCTAGTTACCATCGCTGCGATTACCCCCAAGGCGGCAAGGTAGGGGGCCAGTAGAGCTCCAAGGAACCCAACGGTGACCGGGATCTCCAGCAGGGTTTCTCCTGCCTCATTACGGACGACTATCCTCCTGATGTTCCCTTCGTGGATCAACTCCTTTACGCGTCTTATCAGGTCATCGGCGGATATCTGAAACTCCTCAACCCTCGTCTTCTCGATCCTAGCCCCGCATTGGGGGCAGAACTTTGCATCTTCTGGGAGCTCTTTTCCACACCTTGGGCAGCTCATCAAATTCCTTTAGGGCATCCTCTTAGATATAAAATCTAACATTTTCATGGAAAAGGGGTAGGGTCTTCTTTTCGCCTCCTCCGGCCTCTTGGAGTTATCAAGCCCCCTCATCGTTCAGATTTTAACTAGAACCTTACACGAGATGCTTAATATTATAATAAATTTTATTTACTATCTACTTGTAACTCTCATATATCTTCCCTCTGAAACCCGCTTGAGTAGAATAGCAGTCGGTCTCTGAGGGTTAGATAACATAAAACTATTATTGAAATTAAATATCTGGTTTATTTTTCTATTCGCCTCAACAGAAATCATTATAAGTATATAGCTAGGATTTCCATTATTACTGAATTTCATCCATATCGATTCATATCCCTCCCCAATAGGTTTCAAAGTCATAGGTATAGCTATTTCTCCTTCCACCCTTTCCTCATATTCTCTATTCGGAGGATCTTTTATAGTTGCATTATAGAATCTTATAACTAGATATATAGCGGCCTCAGATAGACCTTTATTAGATATTTTAAACTCAACGTTTAGATTTTCAACTGAAAAATCTATAATTTCATTATAATTTAGAGGAGTGTAAATGTTATAGTATATAATTGGTCTCGCTATGATGCCATATAAAAAGACTGCATTTAATGAGCCGGCCAGTAGAACCAGAGCTGCCGATTCAAACCTTAAACCAGTCAAAGCCCAAACCTTATAAAATTAAAATGGCAAGCCCTCTAAATCCTTATCGAAATCTCCGCCGTTCAGGTTTATTTACTGGTTTTTAACCATATTAATGAAACTCGAGTGGTGAATGTTTAGAGGTTATCTCCGTGTCCTCGCACTTGTCAGTGGAGTAGAAGGGTCCATTCTTTGAGTTTTCCTGTGAGTGGGTCTACTTTAAATCCTACTATTTCTAGGGTTGTAACGCCAATTAGCACCTCTCTATCATGTCTGAGATAAGTACTGGCAAGATTTCGCTCTTCCCCTCCAGCTCTATCCATACTCTTGTTCGTTCGAGCTCCAATCTTTCGACATCAGCAGCAACTATGGATTTTCCAGTAGGCTTGAAATTAAAATCCCCTATTCTAACCTTAACCCATACATGACATATTTGTCTGAACTATAATTTCTGCCTTTATGTCTCGATCACTCTGAAAATGGCGTTTGGCTCTACACTATCAAGTTCCAAGTTCTTTATTTCTTCGAACTTCCTTTTGTCCCTTACCTTTAACTTTTCAAGTAATAACTGAAACTCTTCTTTCAATTGTCCCTTTGTAATGGATACAACTTCTTTCAAATTTAAGGGCTCTATCTTTGAAAAATCGAAATTATAGCCTCTTCTCCTTGCTTCAAGATAAATTTGAAACAAATAAGCATTAATCAAATCAACGGGCTTTTTATATCCTTTAAAAATTGCGAGTTGTGGATGATTTCTATAGCCCATAGTTTTTCCCTCCAAAACCTTCTTTGCCAAAAGTCCCTCCCTCCAAACAGCAACTAGACCCCTACAATCAAGATATTTAGGATGAATCACCCACAACCTCACTTGTATGACAACCTCCTTCCAGCAAATTACTAATCAATTAATTTATTTATAACACTTCTGTTAGGAGACATAACAAAATAAGTTCCTTTGATCGCTGGGTTAAAACATTGGATTATGAAGATCGTTCTTGACTTAAGCCGCCGATCATAATTTAAAACCAAGGTCATTCTCCACTAATGCAGCTGATTGGCCATAGGAACCCGATGAAAACGCCGGTTCACACCAAGCTGTGGAACCGGAGCGCTCAAGACCCTTACGTCTGAAAAGCAGCCTCGGTTCAGGCTAACGAGCGTATATAAGCCGAATTTGAATATGTATGCAAAATCGAAGGCCTCGAACTGTTCGGGAAGCGCAAGTAGAAGGTGCTGATGTTTTGTCCAAACAATGGTGCGGCCGCCGGGATTTGAACCCGGGTCTTCAGCTCTCCCCGAGGATCTTGGGGGGCTGAAATCTTACCAGGCTGGACTCCGCCGAGGCTTCGCCTACGGCCGCCGAAAGGCTTCTCCGGCCGCACGGCCTCAAAATATCTTTGCCAAGCCTTTTAAAAGTCTTTTCCAAGAAGGTAGACCCATTATCGTTTCACCGACTTTAAGAATAGTTTTGTTAATTTATCCTCGGACCGTGGTCCGAAGCTTTTTAAATCTTTAAAGATTTATTAAATTATATCGGGCCTGTAGCTCAGCAAGGTAGAGCGCCGGGCTTTTAAGACGTAGAGTCGAGGATACCCGGGGGTCAGGGGTTCAAATCCCCTCAGGCCCGTTAGGTCTCAAGGAGGGTGAAAGGGACGAGGGTTAGAGAGCTGAGGTATAGGATGATGATAACCGACCTTCTGAGGGTCGCCAGTGAGAGCCAAACCTATCAGGAACTCTCAAAACATCTAGGTCTCAGCCCTCCAATTCTCAGCAGGTATATGAGGGGGCATGTCCTGCCCAGTTTCGAGAGGGCTCAAGAGCTCTATGAGAAGTTGATGGAGATAACTAACATAAAGGAGGCTTTGAAGAGAAAGCTAACGTTCGACGAGAATGGATATATTGATAACACACCCCTCGTCTCCGAGATGACATGGCTGAAGATAGCTTCCAACTATGCCCTTGAGAAGTTCGCTGGGAGCAGGGTGACGAAGGTGTTAACCTCCGCCGTGGATGGAGTCCCCGTGGCAACCCTTGTAGCGAACCTTCTGGAGGTCGACTTGGTTGTGGCTAAAGAGAGGAAGGAAGTGGGGATAAGCGAGTATATTGAGGGGACGTATGTCCTGAGGGGTTCGGCTTTAAAGAGAACCCTTTACGTCCCGAAGGCCTCGCTTAGGAGGAAGGATAGCATACTGATCATCGATGATGTGATCAGGACGGGCGAGAAGTTGAAGTGCTTGATCGATATGGTTGAGGAGCAGAAAGCCGAGGTTGCAGGGATCTATATAATAGTGGCGATTGGGGATGAGTGGAGGGAGAGCTTGAAGGGGGAGATGGTTCAGTATCCCTTTGAGGTCTTCCTCGAACTGAAAAAGCCTCAACACCAATAAACATTTTTATCCTCCCTAAGGGGGTTTAATGGAAGCGATTCCTGATATGTTCAACATCCTGACCCTCAGGGACACCATCCGAATAGAGCCTTCGAAGTTCGGGGAGCCCCTTGAGGCCGCAGCCCTAGAGGAGCTGAAGCGCAAGTATGAAGGCCTAGTAGACGAGGATCTCGGCTATGTGATAAAGGTGATAGATCTCGAGGTGAATCCAGTCGGTAGGATAATGCCCGGGGATGGGGGAACTCATCACCAAGTTCTCTTCACCCTCCTAACCTTTTTCCCTGAGATGCATGAGGTGGTGGAGGGGGAGGTGGTGGAGGTCGCAGACTTCGGGGTCTTCCTAAGGATAGGGCCGGTAGACGCTTTACTCCATGTATCGCAGCTCATGGACGACTTCATCTCCTACGACGAGAAGCAGGGGGTTCTCAGGGGCAAGGAGAGTGGGAGAGCAGTCACGAAGGGGGATATACTCAGGGTGAGGATAGTCGCAGTCTCCTTCCCAAGTGGAAGGAGCTCTGGGAAGATTGGGGTAACGGCCCGCCAACCCTTCCTAGGAAAACCGGAGTGGATAATTGAGGAGGTTAAGAAGGCTAGAGGTTCATGAGCCTGAGAGCTTGTAGGCAGTGTAACATGATAACTGAGGAGAAGATATGCCCAAACTGTAGGAGTTCTGACCTAAGTGAGGACTATTCTGGAATTCTCATCATCCTCGATCCAGATAAGTCCAGGATAGCGGAGAAATTGGGATTGAAGAGGGAGGGCCTTTATGCACTCAAGGTCAGATAGTGGGAAATTCAGCTCTGGTGTTAATCCGAAGAAGACCTTGATCCTCCCTGAGGAGATGCGTGGGGAGTTGAAGAGGCCATTGGGTTTATTGATCGAAGGAAGCTCGGATGAGACGGTTAGAAGATTGGAGGAGATATACTCTTTCATGAAGCCCCCTATGTTCGCATCGGTTGGGGACTTCGTCTCCAGAAACCTATTGGCTCATCATTTAGAACCAGATATCATCGTCTTCGATGGGAGAATAATGAGAAGAGATGTGGAACCCATAGAGCCAAAGGGCAGGCTCGAGATAAGGACCAGGAACAGGCCCGGTATGATCGAGGAAGGTGCTTGGGAGGCCCTCGAGGAGGCAGTAAAGCTTAAAAGGGGGGTGGCTGTGCTCGTGGAGGGTGAGGAGGACCTCATGGTCATCCCTCTCATCTCACTGATGCCATTAGGCTCTATCATCGTCTACGGCCAGCCAAATGCCGGGGTCGTCATGATCGAGGTGAACAGGAAGATGAAGGAATGGGCTGAGGGCTTCATGGCCCGGATGGGGAAGAGTGGAGATGAAGATGAGGATGATCTCAACTAGGTTGAACCCCCTCCTAGATAGAAGAGAGATCTATTTCGAGATAGTGGACGAGTCAACTCCAAGCAGGAACCGGGTGAGGAGAGAGCTGGCCGCCCAACTGAAGGTTGATCTTGAAAGGGTATGGATCAGAAAGCTGGAAACCCAGACGGGAACCCGTAGGACGATTGGTCGAGCACACATCTATGAGGAAGGCTCAAGAGCCCTGCTTGTAGAGCCGAAATACATAATAAACCGTAATAAGGCTGAGATTAGAAGCAAAGAGGGAGAGAAGGAGTAAATGTCTAAGGATGGAATCTACCGGCTCTACATAATCAAAGATGGAAAACTGGAGAGAAAACTCCCCTTCTGCAACAGATGTGGGAAGGGTTATTTCATGGCTGACCATGGAGACAGGTATACCTGCGGCCATTGCAGCCTAACCATCTTCAAGTCTGAGAAGAAGAGGAGAAGGACCTAAGAAGCCAGTAACAGCATGGTGAAAATCTTATTATAATCCACACCGATTTAGAGTTTGAGGGCCCGTGGCCAAGTCAGGAAAAGGCACCGAGTCGAGGTATGTTGAACCTCGACGTGTAGGCCTTCTAAGCCGGAGATCGAGGGTTCAAATCCCCCCGGGCCCGCCAAAAATTTTATTCCACTTTTTTGGGACTTTTTTGTGGCTCCTTTTGGGTAAAGACTCTTTTGGGTAAAGAGTCTCCTATTATTCCTCTTTGGTTTTTCGCATGCTTTCTATTTTGGAAATTCCCCATATACGCATTATGGTGAACAGCGTTACAGAAGAACTCCATCTTTATGGACGTCGACATTGTGGTCATAAAGAAAGTGAATCTGCTCAAGCGATGGAAGTAGATGTTGAAGTGATCAATCCAAATGCAAGAGGAGAGGGAACCATAAAAGTGGTTAAAGTGGTTAATGCACTAGATCTCTGAGATCTTTTGTTAGATTATCAGAAATTGGCTTTTCTGCATATTTAAAAGCCGTCACGGAAGAGGATTGAGAGAACAGCATGACACTGCATCGTCCTTGGAGAATGGTGAATTAATTTCAAAGAACTCTGCCATGAATTTAGCCATTAACGAGGTGGTTCCAAGATGATGGAAGATCGCGGCACTAACACCTCTATGACATAAATATGAATTCTTCTGGCTCCACTGCTAAATTCATATTTATGTCATAGAGAGAAAGATCTTCTGGAATTAATAAATTCTATAGAACTCTAAAGTTATGGAATACAATTCTATATGGAATAAAATTTTTAGATAAATCATCCGGCTCGCCAAAAATTTATTTATCCTGTGATATCTATAGTCTTATAATATAAATCCGTTTGTTTTCCCCATCAGTTAGGCTTTTAAATATTTTATTGATCGATTAAGAATTTATTCGAGGGGGTTGAATGGAAGAGATATTGCGAGTATTTGTAGCCGTGGACATCCCTGAGGGAGATGCAAAGAGGAGGGTAATAGAAGTCCAGGAGATCCTATCCGAGACTGACGCAGACATCAAACCAGTTGAGCCAGAGAATCTCCATATAACCCTACGTTTTCTCGGAGAGATTGAGAAAAACCTAGTCGAGAGGATAAAGATGGAGCTCTCAGCGATAAGTTTCCAGCCCTTTAATATCCTCTTTGAGGGGGTTGGGGCCTTCCCTGACCTGAGGAGGATAAATGTTGTTTGGATAGGTATTGCTAGGGGTAACGTGGAACTCTTAGACCTTTATGGAAAGATAAATCAGGCACTCGCGAGGTGCGGCCTACCCCCTGAGAGGAGGGGCTTCTCACCGCATCTCACGGTCGCACGTGTCCGCTCAGGGAGAAACATGGAGAAACTATCTAGGAGAATTATGGAGTTGAGGGAACTTGAAATGGGGGGGTTCATTGCCGACTCATTTAGATTGAAGAGGAGCACCTTGACACCGAGAGGCCCCATCTACAATACCCTCCTGGAGGTCCCAGCCTTAAAATAGCTCTCCTAACCTCATAAAACTTTTAAGCGAGTTAAAGATGGTCCCTTCTCAATAATCTCTTCCTTCTATCTAGAGGCGATGAGGATGAGTGGGGAGGGGAGAGGGGATGGAGAAAAGACTCCAGCGGATAGTCAACCATCTGAGGAGGGTGAAGCCTTGGGGATGGTCAGTCCTCAAGAATATCTCAATTGCCCTTCAAAGCGCCTGGATGATCATCAAAAGGATGGGAGATATTCGTCAATCAAACTTCGTAGAGGCCCTCCTAGCCTTCTCCATAAACCTCATCGGATTCATGGGAGGAAGCATGGTAACAATTCTAAGCCCCATGTTCACCGAACACCCTTGGATCCTCGCCCTATACCCCCCCATCCTAACGGTCAGGGGGAACCTGAGTGGCCTATACTCAGGTAACCTCTCAACGATGCTCCACCTCGGACTTATACTCCCGAGGCTTAGGAGAAACACGGATTATTATTTGAATCTTAATAGAGCAATATTTTTTCTTACCTTCATCGACACGATCATCGTTGGAATCGCGTCTTTCATATTTGGATTGATTTTCAGGGTTTCATCTTTTGATCAGCTGCCGATTTACTGCGTGGTTCCAACGATCTCATGTATAATCGCCAACTCCATCTCAATTCCAATAACCCTCCTCGTGGGCATAGAGGCCTATAAGAGGGGGCTGGACCCGGACATACTGGTCTATCCCATCCTATCATCTGTGAACGATGTGCTCGTGTCCGTCTCATTCGTGGCAGTCTCGATGCTGATACTCGCGGATGGGTGGGGGTTCTACCTAGCTGGAATTCTATTCCTAATAATAATGTTCTACTGTATCTCACTCTTTAGATTTCATAGAAAGAACCAGTTTTTCTTAAAGACCACGAGGGAGGGGGTGGCCTCGATAGGGTTAGCCAGCATCTTCGGAAGCCTCAACGGGATCTTCATGTCTGGGAGGG
>CALIUM010000025.1 GCA_938048735.1 uncultured archaeon | reverse complement strand
CAAGGTCTGCCCTGTTGAGGTTCCCAACGAGTTCGATGAGGGTTTAGGGTTCAGGAAGGCGATATACATACCCTTCCCGCAGGCCATCCCGGCGAAGTACACCATAGACAGGAGGGCCTGCATAGAGTGCATGAGCTGCGTCGAGGCATGCAAGCTCCAGGGGAGGAACGCCATAGACCTCGAGATGAGGGAGGAGGAGCTACACCTCCAGGTTGGAACCATCATCGTAGCAACAGGATACGACCTATACGACGCCTCGAGGATCAAGGCTTACGGTTACGGGATCTATGATAACGTCTTCACTGCCCTCGAGTTCGAGAGGATGATAAACGCCTCAGGTCCTACCATGGGTCAGGTAATAAGGCTATCAGATAGAAGGGTTCCAAACAGCCTAGCGTTCATAACATGCGTTGGCTCCCGGGACGAGAAGACCAACATCTGGTGTTCAGGCTTCTGCTGCATGTATACCCTGAAGAACGCGTTGCTTATGAGGGAGCACTACCCAAACACAAAGATATACATCCTCTATATGGATATGAGAACCCCCTTCAAGGGGTACGAAGAGTTCTTCAAGAGGGTTAGGGAAGAGGGGATAATATTCCTGAGGGGGCGTCCAACGGAGATCTATGAGGACCCGAAGACAAAGAACCTCCTGATATCCATGGAGAACACCTCCACGGGGGAGCCGATGGATCTAGAGGTTGAGATGGTTATCCTCTCGACAGCGGCGGTTCCGGCTTCGGGAAGCGAGGAGCTGGCGAAGGCTCTCACAGTCTCCAGGGAGATGAGCGGCTTCTATATGGAGGCCCACGCGAAGCTCAAGCCGATAGACGCCGCCACCGACGGGATCTTCCTCTGTGGGGCTGCCCACGGACCCAAGGATATTCCATACAGCGTCTCGCAAGGAAGCGCGGCGGCCTCTAGGGCGGCCAGGATAATGTCGAGAGGAGAATGGGAGATAGAGCCGATAGTCGCATATGTGGACCCAGAGAAATGCAGGAACACGAAGGCGAAGTGCGGGATATGCACAACAAAGTGCCCATATGGGGCCATCACAGCTGAGGAGGGGAGGGCTGCAGTTGTGAACACAGCCAAGTGCCACGGATGCGGGACCTGCGCCGCCGACTGCCCAGCCAACGCTATAACCCAGATGCACTTCACGGACGCTCAAATCATCGCACAGATCCACGCGGCCCTAGAGGAGAAACCTGAGGAGAAGATCCTGGGCTTCACATGCAACTGGTGCAGCTATGGGGCCGCAGACCTCGCCGGGACTAGCCGCTTCGAGTATCCCACGGAGATAAGGATAATCAGGGTCATGTGCTCGGGGAGAATAGACAGGGACTTCGTCCTAGAGGCCTTCAGGAAGGGGGCTGGAATGGTCTTGGTCTCGGGATGCAGGTTTGGGGACTGTCATTATATATATGGAAACTACAACGCTGAGAAGAGGATAAAGCCCCTATTCTCCCTCCTCCCGAGGCTGGGGATCAGCCCGGAGAGGCTGAGGCTGGAGTGGTTCTCTGCCGCGGAGGCCGGCTTCTACGTCAACCTGGTGAAGGAGATGTCCAAAACCCTGAGGGAGTTCGGGATTGATAGGATAAGGATGGAGAACGAGAAGGCTAGACCCCTTCTGGACAGGATGCTCATCCATCTAGGAGGCGGGGGATCTTGAATGAGGAGATGCCCGAAGATTTAGAGGTGTTGATAAAAGAGAAGGTTGTCCACTGCTTCCAGTGCGGCTCCTGTGTGGGCAGCTGCCCCACAGCAAGGGCGATACCTGAGTATAACCCGAGGAGGATGATGGAGGAGTTAATACTTGGGAGGTGGAGGGAGGTCCTATCAGGGAGGATGATATGGCTGTGCACCCTATGCCACACCTGCTATGAGGTATGCCCACAGGGGGTTGGGATCTCCCATATAATAGTGGAACTCAGAAACCATGCTGCCAGGTTGGGGCTCGCCCCCCCAGAATACCTAAACAACGTGAGGCAGGTGGCCTCAACCGGGTGGACATCGCCCCTCACAGGGGCTGTCCAGAGAATAAGGAAGGAGCTTGGTCTTCCAGAGGTGAAAATGGCTAGGGTTGAGGAGGTGGGGAGGCTCATCGAGCTTACTGAGCTGAGAAGGATGATGGAGGAGAAGCCGGGTTGAGGTATGCGTTCTTCCTGGGGTGCATGATCCCATTAAGGCTTCCCCATATAGAGAAAGCTACAAGGATGGCATTGGAGGCGGTAGGGGTCGAACTATTGGATATGGAGGGGGCATCCTGCTGTGGGGAACCCATATCGATACAGTCACTTGATAGGGAGGCATGGATCACCCTGGCCGCCAGGAACCTGTGCATCGCGGAGGAGAT
Source organism: uncultured archaeon (assembly GCA_938048735.1). Lineage (GTDB taxonomy): Archaea > Thermoproteota > Bathyarchaeia > TCS64 > TCS64 > JAGTRB01. The sequence goes on along the minus strand of CALIUM010000025.1, from coordinate 32,981 downwards.
GAAGGCCGACATATTGACCATCTGCAGCGGATGTTACGAGACATTAAAGACGGCCAATGTTTCCCTGAAAAGGGAACCCAGCTTAAGGGAGAGGATAAATGAAAGGCTATCCGCCATCGGGAAAGAGTTTAGGGGAAGCATAGAGGTTAAGAACATCATCGAGGTCCTGAGGGAGGTAGGAGAGGAGAGGATAAAGGCGCATCTTAAAAGGCCCCTGAAGGGGATAAGGGTAGCCACCCACCCAGGCTGCCATCTCCTCCGCCCAAGCGACATAATTCAGTTCGATGATCCAATGAGGCCAGCATTGCTAGATAGACTCATAAGACTCCTAGGCGCGGAGAGCATCCAATATCCGAAGAAGATGTTGTGCTGTGGGGCTGGCCTTAAGCTTGTGGACCTAGAGAAGGCCAATAGGCTCGTCGAGATGAAGCTCGACGTGATAGAGGCCGCTGAGGCCGACTGCATGGTCGTGGTCTGCCCCTACTGCATGATTCAATACGATCTGACCCAGAGAATGATCAAAAGAGAGGACAAGGCGGCCTTCAACATACCGGTGCTATACTACTCAGAACTTCTCTCCCTAGCCTTGGGTTTCTCCCCTTCTGAGATAGGCCTAAGGTTTCACAGGACGAGTGTTGAACCCTTACTGAAGAAGTTGCCCTAATGTTGTACTAGATCACCTCTTTATCTTCGAGATGATGTATTTGATTATCTCTTCTGCTATATTAGTCTCTGTGACACTCTGAAGTCCCATCCATCCAGGTTGACTGTTGACCTCAATTATCATCGGCCCACCCCTCCCCTCTAGTATGTCTACGCCCGCGACCATGCAGCCCACAACCTTTGAGGCTTTTACAGCGAGCTCCTCCAACTCCTCCTCCAGCCTGAGAGGTTCAGGTCTGGCACCCTGGCTTACGTTCGTCTTCCATCCATCTGCAACCCTTCTCATCGAGGCCAGAACCCTATCGCCAAGAACGAATGCTCTGATGTCCGTGAATCCATGCTCTATGTACTCCTGAATGTAGATGACCTCATGGTGGAAGGTCAAAGCCCTGAAGATCCTCTCAGCCACATCACGATCAGAGACCCTCGTGGATCCAATCCCCCTACTTCCGAATATGGGCTTTATCACCACATCCCCTCCAAGCTCCTCGAAGGCCTTTAGCGCACGAGTTGAGCTCTCAGTGATCACGGTCCGGGGTACGGGGAGGCCGGCCTCCTCAAGAAGGGTTAAGGCGAAATACTTGTCCACAGCCCTCTCGATAGATTTAGGCGGATTCACAACGAGGAGGCCCAACCTCTCGAGTCGATAGAGGAGGTCCATCCTGAATATGATCTCCTCAAGAGAGCCCCTACCGATGGGGCGAATTATAAGGGCGTCGAGATCTAGAATGTCTTCCCCATCTAATGAGGCCGCGGGCCTATAACCCACTCTCGCCACTATCTCTGGGAACCTAAAGATCAGTGATCCAACACCAAACCTCCTCATAGCCTCAAGAAGCTGCATCGAGCACCAGCTACTCTCATCGCGGGTTAGAAGCCCAAACCTCAATACCAAGCCCTCCTTTAAAAACTGTGAAAGGACTTATTTGAATAGAAGGGTCTGCTATGAAAAGATTTTTACCTCCTCCTACAAGGTATCATGACTTGTCTTCGAGATACGGATTCAGAAGCTTTATGAACATACGTTCCGCCAGTTCCCCCTATTTCTCTAGCGATGGCAAGAAGGTCCTGTTCCTCACGAATATCACCGGAACCCCACAGGTCTGGAGGGTTCCAGTCGAGGAGGTATGGCCCGAGCAGATGACCTACTACGATGACAGGGTTACAGGCATCAGGTGCTCCCCAAGGGATGAGAGAATAGCCTTCTCGAAGGACCAAGGGGAATGAAAGAGATCAGATATATATGCTATATCCCGATGAGGGGTCTCACCGAGCTAGCCTTTGAGGAAGATGTGATCCATGGCCTTGGGCCTTGGTCTCCAGATGGCAGATTTCTAAGCTTTAGATCTAACTCTAGGCATAGGGCCTTCTTCGACATCTACATCTTGGACACGTACTCTGGAGAGGTTAGGCTGGTCCTTGAGCATGATGGGATGAACACGCCCGAGGATGGTCAAACAATGGAAGGTGGCTTTTAGTTAAGAGGCAGAACACCAACCTTGACTCGGATCTATACCTTGTCGACGTCAAGAAGGGTGAAAATAGATGCATAACCACCCACAGCGGAGAGACATCCTACGCTGATCCAACTTTCACACCCGATGACAGATCCATCATATGCCTCTCAAACAGAGATAGAGAGTTCACGGCCATGGTCTCCATCAACCTCGAAGACGACCGTGAGGAGGAGATCCTGGAGGAGGCGTGGGACTTAGAGTCCCTAAGTTTGACGAGGGACGGGGAGAGGGCCTCATATTCGGTCAATGAGGAGGGATACTCGAAGCTCAAGATCATGAGGCTTTCTGATGGGAAGATCAAAGATGTCGAGGGATTACCCCTTGGGGTTGTGAGCTAGGCAAAATGGTCCCCGGACGGGATGATGCTGGCCTTCACCTTCAGCGGCTCAAGATTCAACTTCGACATATGGATCTACCGATATAGAGATGGATCGGTCTACAGGCTGACTAAAAGTGATAGAGGGGGCATCCCACAAAGTGCATTCGCGGAGCCCGAGCTCATTCGTTTCCAGAGGTTCGACGGTTTAAGCATACTAGCCTTCCTCTACCTCCCAAGAACCTGGACTGGGGAGAAACCTCCTGTTGGTATGTATATCCACAGAGGCCCAGAGTCGCAGTTTAGAGCGAGCTTCAATGAGGTGATCCACTACCTTGTTAACCACGGCTACGCGGTCTTCTCTCCGAATGTAAGAAGGAGCGCCGGTTACGGTAAGACGTATGTCCACCTCGATGACACATATAGGCGGATGGATTCAGTTGAGGATCTTATATACGCCCAGAAATGGCTGTCGAGCTGCGGTAGAGTTGACCCCAACAGGATAGCCCTATAAGGGGGGAGCTACGGGGGCTTCATGGTCCTCTCAGCTTTAACTGAATACCCAGAGCTATGGGCTGCTGGTGTAGACCTCTACGGGATTGCCAACTTCCTGACCTTCCTGAGGAATACGGGACCCTGGCGCAGGAGGTTGAGGGCCTGTGAATATGGTGATCCAGAGAGAGATACGCAACTCTTGAGCGAGATATCCCCTATAAACAAGGCCGATAGGATCAAAGCTCCCCTGATGGTGGTTCACGGAGAGAACGACCCTAGGGTTCCCAGATCCGAGACCGATCAGATAATAGAAGCCATGAGGCGTAGGGGGATACCCTTCAAATACATAATCTTTGATGACTAGGGACATGGGATAGTCAAGCTGAAGAACCGCATAAAGGCCTTCGAGGCCATAGTCGAGTTCTTCGATGAGCACCTAGCACCATAGGATCATAGATATCCCAAATCCTCCCCCAAAATAATTAAATCATCCGTTAAAATCATAAAACCACGATGTTTTCACTCTTTATGTTATAATCTTGAGAATAATATGTCCTTGTTAAAAGATAAAATTTAATTCAACTATTTGATCTCTACGATTAGTTGAAACTTCAAAAAACTCATATAATAGTAAATAATAGTTTTTTGGAGGTTAAAGAGAAAAATGGTCCGGTTAGGTTTCCTAAAGCTGGGGAACATAGCCACGGCCCCTCTTTTGGAGCTTCTCATGGATGAGAGGGCGGAGAGGGAGGATCTCGAGTTCAGGGTACTCTCTTCAGGCCCGAAGATGATCCCGGAGCAGTCAGAGGAACTTGCAAGGGCGATGATCTCCCTAAAGCCGGATATGGTCTTCGTTATCAGCCCCAACGCCGCTCTCGATGGGCCTAGACGGGCTCGGGAGACGCTATCAAAGGAGGGCATCCCAGTCGTGGTCATCACCGATGGCCCCAGGAAGCTCCTTGAAGAGTTGAAGGGGAGCGGGATGGGTGGAATAATCCTCGAGGCCGACCCCATGATAGGCGCTAGGAGGGAGTTCCTAGATCCGATCGAGATGGCCCTCTTCAACGCCGATGCGATAAGGGTGTTGTCCGTGACCGGGGTCTTTAGGGCTGTGGTTGGGGTGATCGACAGGCTCGTGGAGCAGCTGAAGGAGGGAGTAAAACCTGAGCTTCCCTTGCTGGAGGTGACTAGAGACGTGGCCCTTAAGGCCTCGGGCCTCTCTAACCCCTACGCCTTAGCCAAAGCGGGTGCGTCGTACGAGATGGCTAAGAGGGTCGCAGCCCTGACGACGGAGGCCTGTTTTAGGGAGAAGGATTGGACCATCTACACGAGCCTCTGCGCCACAGCCCACGAGCTTATGAGGATGGCTGGAATCTTGGCGGACGAGGCCAGGGAGATAGAGAAGTACGGCGACTCCCTGCTGAGAAGGCCCCATCACAGGGATGGGTCGGTGTTGGAGAAGAGGAAGCTCCTGGAGAAGCCAGCTAGGAGCTAGCCCTTTCTCTTTTTCTTGCTCATGGAGAGCTTTAATACCGCGCCTAGGCCCGACTCCCCTTCTTCAAGGGGCTTCAACTCTAGGAGGCCCGCCTTCTCAGCATCTCTCAGGAGCTGCTCACCCAGATCGGTTCTAACTATCACGGTCGACCACCCCTCAGGGGAGCCGACATTCCCTACGGAGATGTCGGAAAACTCGGCTGTGAAGTCCTCACAGACCTCACAGCAGGGCCTGACAAGCTCCTTAACTCTGCTCAACCCGATCTCAAATACTGTGTCCCCGTCCCGGATGGCGGCGAATTTGCCCCTTCTTATAGCGAACTTCGTCACCTCCTTCGGGTTTACTCCCTCCTTCTCTAGAAACTCCATTAGTTTTTTATAATCGAATGTCTCCATGCAAAAAAGCCCTATCTTAATTGCTACAGATTCTGCGATCCTCTTATCCGTGTATGTTCCCTTCTCTATCTTTCTTAGAGCCCTGATCTGGCATGGAGTCCCGACAACCGCAACCCTCTTTCTCCTGTACTCGGAGACCGCGGAGTCCACTCCCATCAGCGTGGGGCTCGGGGTATACTTTGTTCCAGCCCCCTTTAGGACCTCCTCCTCTCTCAGGGCCACCATCGGCCTTGGGGCCCAAACTTTCCCCTCTTCTACCCCCGCGACCACGGCGCAGTCCCCTCCCCCCCTGAGAAACTGGATTAGGAGGCTTGAGACCACACCACCGTCCTGGGAGCGCCTCAGGACCCCTTGATCCCTAGACCTGCCGGCGTAATATCCCTTATAAATCCCTAGGAGGGCCTCATTCTCCGACCTACTCCTCCCGAAGATAAGCCTCTCCAATTCCGCCTCGTCGAAGGATGTTCTTGGGCAGCAGCTGTAGCATATTCCGCAGGCTATGCATATCCCAGTAAGCCTTGGAGAGCCCTCAGTCAAAGAGATGGAGTTTACAGGGCAGACGGCCTCGCATCCCCCGCATCCAACGCATAGACCCTTATTTATCACCTCGGCCAATAGTTGGCCGAAGACCTTCGGCCTCGCGCTCATCTCGATCCAACCGTCTACTCTCAGGTGAGACTTCAATTTTACTACTCGTAAAGTTAAAAAACCTTGTCCTATGAAGGCTCGGCCTCTAGGAAGTCAATTCCTCCAATAAAGGTTGGGAGACTGTTGGAGAAACTTATAAATAGAGTCTTATATACTGGCTGAGGGCAGGCATTCTAAGGTTGAGCCTCAGAGAGTTCTTCAGACCAAGTTCAGTAGCCGTAATAGGCGCCTCGAGAAGCCCAGGCAAACTCGGATATGTCCTCCTGAAGAATATCCTCGAAAGCGGTTATCGCGGACCAATTTACCCCATCAACCCAAACGCTGAGGAGATACTAGGCATAAAATGCTACCCTTCAGTTCTGGATGTGGGCGGCGAGGTTGAGCTGGCGGTTGTGGCTATACCCGCAGGGCTCGTCCCAGCTGTGGCCGAGGAGTGCGGGAGGAAGGGTGTCAAGGCGATGATCGTGATCTCCGCCGGTTTCAGAGAGTCCGGCCGAGAGGGTTACGCCCTTGAGAGGAGGCTCATAGAGATCGGCTCCACATATGGGATGAGGATACTAGGACCGAACTGCCTAGGTCTAATAGACACCTGGACGCCGATAAATCTGACCTTCGCCTCAGGGATGCCAAAGAGGGGTGAGATAGGCTTCATCTCCCAGAGCGGCGCCCTAGGAACCGCGATACTGGATTGGATGATCAAAAATGGAATAGGCTTCTCCAGCTTCATCAGCCTAGGAAACAAGGCAGACCTAGACGAGGTCGACTTCATAGAGGCGATGGGTGAGGATGAATCGGTGAAAGCCATCCTACTCTATATCGAGTCCATAGAGAGGGGGGAGAGATTCATAGAGGTGTCTAGGAAGGTCTCCAAGAGAAAGCCCATCGTCGCCCTTAAGGGTGGGACATCCACGGCTGGAGCGAGGGCGGCTGGGAGTCATACAGGCGCCCTCGTAGGAAACTTTACCTCTTACAAGGCTGCCTTCAGAAAGGCCGGGATAATCCTTTCTGATAGCCTAGAGGATCTTTTCAACTATGCCATCTCATTCAACTGGCAGCCGATCCCAAAGGGGGAGAAGGTGGCGATTGTAACAAACGCTGGAGGACCGGGTATAATCGCCACGGATCTGTGTGAGAAGCTGGGGATAGAGCTGGCTGAGCTCGATCATGAGACCATGAATAGGCTGGCTAGAAGCCTCCCCCCCGCCGCCTCCATTGTGAACCCCATAGATATCCTAGGGGATGCTAGGGCTGATAGGTATAGGATTGCGATCGACTGTGCTCTAGAAGACCCAAACGTGGATGCGCTCCTGGTCATACTCAGCCCTCAGGCCATGACTGAGGTGGGGGCAACGGCTGAGGTCTTAGTTTGGGCTCATCGGAGGAGGGGAGACAAGCCCCTCATGGCGGTCTTCATGGGGGGAGGCCTTGTAGAAGAGGCTTCCAGATACCTGAAGGAGAACAGGATCCCTTGCTTCGAGTTTCCTGAGGATGGGGTGAAGGCCCTATCAACCCTCATAGAATACTCAAGGTTCCTGAGGAGGGTGGATCATCCCATAAGGAGACTTGAAGATGTAGATCCCAGCTCTGTCAGAGAGACCCTGGATGGAGTGAGGAGGGATGGAAGAATCAACCTTCTACCCCAGGAGGCCTTCAGGATCCTGGAGGCCTATGGGATTAGAACCCCTAAGAGCGAGGTTGCAACCTCAGCCGATGAGGCTGTCATGTATGCGGAGAGGTTAGGCTACCCTGTGGCTCTTAAGATAGTCTCGCCCGACATCATGCATAAGACCGATATAGGTGGCGTCGCCCTGAATCTGGGCTCTGAGGAGGAGGTGAGATACTCCTTCGAGGATATCATGGCCAAGGCATCGAAGCTCATGCCCCAGGCCCGTCTAACTGGAGTAATGGTTCAAAAGATGGTCCCTAAGGGGAGAGAGATGATAGTGGGAATGACGAGAGATAGGCAGTTTGGGCCCTTAATCATGTTCGGCCTAGGGGGCATCTATGTGAATTTCTTGAAAGATGTGTCGTTTGGCCTAGCTCCGCTCACATATGAGGAGGCCACCTGGATGATCGAGGAGACAAAAGCCTCAATACTCCTGAAGGGGATAAGGGGAGAGCAGCCCTCAGATATAGAAGCCCTTAAAGATGTTATGCTAAGGGTCAGTCAGCTATCCCTAGATTTCCCTGAGATCTTGGAGATGGATATAAACCCCATAATAGTTTATGAGGATGGTGAAGGATGTATATCTTTAGATGTTAAGATAACCTTGGGGGAGGTGGAGAGGGGCTAGATGGTTTACTCCATATACGTAGCGGGTACCAGCTTCAGTGGTAAGACAGCCCTCTGCCTAGGTCTATACGGTAAGCTCCAGGAGATGGGGCTGAGAGTGGGGTTCTTCAAACCAGTGGGGAGGGGATTGAAGATGATCGATGGAAAGCTCAGGGATCCAGACACCCTCCTAATGAAGGAGGTCATGGGCCTAATTAACTCCCTCGATGAAATCACCCCTATAATCGTAGGAAGAAGGTATCTGGACGAAATCCTCCAAAGATGCGAATATGCCTTGGGAAGGATTAGAGAGAGTTATGAAAAGCTGGGTAGGGATAAGGAAATACTATTAATCGAATCAGCGCCCCAGCCCGAGTTTCTAGTCTCATGTGGTCTGGATGTATCTAGGTTCTCAAAGGAGTTCTCATCTAAGGTGATCCTTACCGTCAGGGGAGAAGACGACTCGGTGGCTGAGAGGGCCATACTCTATAAGCATCTTATAGAGGAAAGGGGAGGAAAAATTCTCGGGGTTGTCTTAAATTTCATACCCCACCAGCAGATGGAGAGGATGAAGGGGGTGGTCTCAAGGGTACTAAACCTATCCGGGCTGGAGGTTCTGGGCATAGTACCAGATCTCAGGGAGCTTACCCTCCCAACGGTTCAGGAGATAATGGAGGCCCTTAACGCAGAGCTCCTAGCGGGTGAGAGGAACATAGAGTCCCTGGTGGACGACTTCCTCATAGGGGCCATGACGCCAGAATCGGCCATGAGCTGGCTTAGGAGGAGCGTTGGAAGGGCCCTGATAACTGGTGGCGATAGAACCGATCTAATTCTAACAGCGCTGGAGACGAGGCCTAGCGCGATAATCCTGACGGGTAATATCTATCCATCGGAGAGGGTTCTCATATCGGCGGAGGAGAAGGGCATCCCAGTCCTACTCGTACCAGATGATACATACACTACCGTGACAAAGCTGGAGTACCTAGATGGGAGGATCTACCTCTCCCCCAGATCGACTAGGAAGATACAGTTAGCTTTGAAGATGATAGGCGAGTACATCGACATGAAGAGAATACTAGAGGACTATGTTAGCTGTAAAGAGAGGAGAACTTCCCCCTCACCATTATAAGGTTTCGAACCTTCAACACCCGGAGTCGAATTATAGTAGCATTCTCAACTCGTCGAGGGCCTTAAGGGCTCGGATCCCCCTCTCGGATATCTCCAGATATTTTCTCCTCCCATCTGTAGAGGAGACTATCAGACCCCTCCTCTCAAGGTATGAGATGTGCTGATATACAGCTCCAAGGGTCATCCTTCTACCCAGCCTCTTCCAAAGCTCATATCCATGTATCCTCCCACCCTTGATGATCCTGAGGATCCTCTCCTTCGTAGCCAGACTTGTCCCTAACCCTGTGGATCTTTTACGCCTGTTGAGGGTCTTTATCACGTCATCGGTCTTAAGCCCGCTGCTGGTTATCAGGGTTACAACCAGGTCTCCCCTGTCCATCACCCCAGAATCAACGAGGCGATGGAGAGAGGCTATCGTGGCTGCGCTTGCAGGCTCGGCGAATATCCCCTCATATCTGGCCAGCTCCCTCTCCGCCATTAGCATCTCCTCATCCGTGACCCCTAATGCAAGCCCCTTAGATTCCCTTATAGCCCTCAGGGCTGCACGGCCATAGATGGGCGATGCAACCCTTATAGCCACGGCACTTGTTTCAGGCTTATCGATCCTAACAGGTTCTTGGAGGTCGAGCATGTAGGCCTTAACTATGGGGGAACATCCACTTGCTTGGACACCAATCAGCCTTGGAGGGTGGTCTATGACGCCCCTCTCCAATAGCTCCTTGTAGCCTTTCCATATAGAATACACCGTGGCTCCGCTCCCCATGGCCACAACTATCCAGTCGGGGGCTTGGGCCTGCTCAGCCAGCTCGTAGGAGATGGTCTTGAGGGCCTCAGATGCCAGCGGATTGAGCTCGGCGGTTGCTTGATATAATCCCGTCCCCTCAGCTATCTCCGCGGCTTTTGCGATTGCCTCTTCGATAGTTGATCCCGCCTCTTCAGGATTGGCATCATATATGATCATCTGGGCGAGTTTCCCCATATCCAAATCTTTAGGAACTAGAATCTGACATTCTATATTGGCCTTAGCTGAATAAGCGGCCACGGAGGCCCCATAGTTCCCGTTACTTGCGCAGATCACCCCTCCATAACCTCTACTAACCGCATCTGAGACCACCAGCGAAGCCGATCTATCCTTGAACGAGTTGGTCGGGTTCCTGGTCTCATCCTTTAGGTACAAATGCCTCAGTCCGAGGGCCTCACCGAGCCTCTTTGCCTCCTGGAGGGGAGTCCCCCCCTCCCCAAGGGTTATGGGCTTAACGACGGCTGGAAGAACCCTTCTATACTTCCAAAAGGTAAGAGGGCCAGTGAAGGCAATCTCCCTCAGATAGTCAGGATCGAAGATATACTCCAGGGTATCCCCGCATTTCACACATCTATTTACGAGTTCTTGAGTCTCAAATCCGCAAGAGGTGCATGAAAGCCTGTATCTGGCCCTCATTCCCACCCATTAGACTTAAGATGAACGCTCTTATTTAACCTTGAAAGGAACCCGGAGATCTCACTGACTTTCATCTGTAAAGATGTAAAAAATATGGCTCTTATTTCGGTGAACAATTTAAAAAACTTTATTTTTATCTTCTATGCCCTCGATCTGGAGTTTGAAATCGCAAGTGAAGATAAAGGATTTGAAGCCTGGCATGGAAGGAGTGGATTTGGAGGTCAGACTATTAAGCCTTGAGAAACCGAGAAAGGTAAAAACATATGCTGGAATAGAACACATAGTATTGGAGGGGGAGGTAGAAGATGATACTGGAAGATCTCAAATAAATTTTTGGGATGAGAAAATAGATGAAATTGTTGAAGTTGGAGTGAATGCTAGAATTAAGATTTTAAACAGTTTTATAACATCTTTCAAGGGAATATTGCAAATTAATGTTGGAAGGGGATCTAAAATTATAAATCTCGGGGAGTAACCTATATCCCATAATTTTTACCCGATCTTAACCAGTTCGGGGAGTTATGATCTCTCCCCATCTCAAATAAAGGCTGTGCTCTATATTTAGCTGATCTAGGATTTTTCCAACCAGATAGTCGACGAGGTCATCTATCCTTTTTGGCTTGTGATAGAAGGCAGGCATTGCCGGGAGGATGCAGGCACCCAGACGGCTTAACCTAGCCATATTCTCTAGATGTATGGTGCTTAGGGGGGTCTCCCTTGGAACGAGTATCAGGGGCCTCCTCTCCTTCAGCTGGACATCAGCGGCCCTTGTTATCAGGTTATCCCCATAACCATGGGATATGGCCGCGATGGTCCTCATCGATGCTGGAACTATGACCATACCTTTCACTAAGAATGAACCGCTAGTTATGGGGGCCTCTAAATCCCACGGATCATATACTTTATGGGCAAGCTGGTGAAATACCTCCTCTCCACCCAACTCATGTCTGATGACCCTCCTCGCGGCTTCACTGATCACCAGGTGGATCTCCACACCCTTATCCCTCAGAACCTCTAGAAGCCTCCTTCCATATATCATCCCGCTTGCTCCTGTTGAAGCAACTATAAGCCTCATCGTCTTCCCCCTAGTTAGAGCGACCTATAAATTAAAGGCATAAGCAATACTAAAATCTACCCTTTAACATGGACTGAAAAGCAACGAGTTTAATTTTTAATTTTTATTCTTCTTCCTCTTCCTCAATGGTCTCCTTAGAAATCTTTGGCCTAGGTGGACCATCGGGATCTATGCATATGTAAAGAATATTATTTCCTCTTATAAATATATCTCCATAACTAGCTAAGAGAACACCACCATTATATTCTTTTGCCTCCTTAAGCATTATATTCATATATCCATCAATTCTCTCCATTTTACCCCAGTACTCAGATCCACTCTTTAAGTGGATGATCACGGGGTTTCCGATCTTCTTAACGAGTACATTCAGTGGCTTTTTACTAGGCTCCAACTTCGGCACCGAAAGTTCAATTAATGAGAATCTTTGGTTATATAAAAATTTCCTCTAAATGGTCCCCTTATCAACGATGTTAATTTAGTTCGAGCCGGCTCAGAAAGTTTTAAATAAAACTCGGCGGAAAGCTCGAAAGTTTAGATGAATGCTCTGGAGATTTTAATTTCACTGGCAGCCCTCTAAAAAATCAACCTTTGGAGGCAAATATTATCCAATCCTTGACCTCCTCCCCTTCGAAGGACGATTTTATCATTATCCCAGAGGCCTCGATTAAATTTCTGAAGTGTTCAAACTCAAGCATTTTCTTTAGAGCGGTAATGACGATCTCGGAACCCATTTTAGACACCCTTTTAATCTCCATGAGAAAGTTCTCGGGCCTGGAGATGTTCTGGATCACTGTAACTGCAAGGACCTTATTGAAAACTTCATCCTTGAAAGGTAGATGCTCAGCGTCGCATTGGATAAGGCCTAGACGACCTCTCAACCTTCTACGGGCCCTTCGAAGGAGAGTTATGGAGATATCGACTCCTATGGAGAAGGCCTTAATCCTGCTCAGGAGGAGGCCGGTACCGCACCCAACATCAAGGACGAGGTCCGCGTTGTCTATGCTCCACCTTGAGAATATAACATCATACTTCACGGACTGCTCATGGCCATATCTGAGGTCATAGATCCTCCCCCCCAACATGTCATAGTGGGCCATAACATCCCTCTTTCTGGGATGGGGCCTCACCTGCACCATCGAGGAGGAGTAATAGGCCTCGAGGGTTAGAATTTTTCTATCCTACCCCAAGGGAAGAAAGAGAGCACACAGACATGCTTCCAATCCATATCCTCGAAACTACATATTCTAGAAGGCCTCCGTCCCTCTATGGGATAAAACGGGGGTTAAAAAGGCCTCTTTCAAAGTCCGCGGGGAAGCCATTAACATGAAGTTATTAATTTAGAACCGTTAAAAATGAGTTTTATCGGCCGACTTAAGGGGTGAGGGACATAAACTTCATCCATATAGCGGCCTTAACGGGGATGATTTCCTCTATAATAGGTTCACTTGCTGGCCTTCAGGCTCAATTTCACGGAAGTAATTCTTAATAGGATGAGACGGGCTTCTCCACTCCATGACTACTCTTCTAAGAGGGCGAAGTTCAAGGGTCTTTGAGGGGTTAGATAGAACCGCCCATCGCTCCCTGTTGAAGGCTACAGGGCTCTCCGACTCTGAGATTGGGAAGCCACTTATAGCCATAGTTAACTCCTGGAATGAGATAGTACCAGGCCATATTCACCTCAATTGGCTGGCATATCATGTTAAGCGTGGCGTCATTGAGGCTGGAGGAACGCCGATAGAGTTCAATACTATAGCGGTCTGCGATGGTATCGCCATGGGCCATGAGGGGATGAGGATGTCCCTTCCCAGCAGGGAGCTCATCGCCGACTCGGTTGAGGTGATGGTGGAGGCCCACGGCTTCGACGCGATGATCTGCCTGACCACATGCGATAAGATAGATCCGGGGATGTTGATGGCCTCCGCCCGTCTCGATATCCCCACCATATTCTGCCTTGGTGGGCCCATGGAGCCGGGCTGCCCAGCCTGGGGGAGATATAAGGATAGGACCATCACCGTTCAGGAGCTATTTGAGGTTCCAAGCCTAGTTAGAAGGGGTGAGATCAGCCCTGAGGAGGCCGTGTATTTAGAGGAGGTCTGCTGTGGAGGTCCAGGGGCATGCGGTGGGATGTTCACAGCCAACACTATGCAGTGCCTAATAGAGGCCATGGGAATGGCCCTACCCTACATGGCGACCGCCCCCTCTACTGGCTCTCTTAGGATGCGCCTGGCATCGGCCTCTGGGCGTCAGGTGATGAAGCTTCTCGAATTAGGCCTAACCCCAAGCAGGATAATAACCGAAAGAGCTCTGCGGAACGCTGTAGCCGTGGATATGTCATTGGGAGGCTCCACGAACACTGTGCTACATCTCACGGCGTTAGCAGAGGAGCTCGGGATAGAGTTTGGACTAGATGTCTTCGACGAGATAAGCAGGAAGACCCCCCACATATGTAATATGGCTCCGTCTGGGCCTTACAAGTTGAACGATCTACATCGTGCTGGGGGCATACCTGCGGTTATGAAGGAGCTTGGAGGGCTCATAGATGGGGAGTGTTTAACCGTCTCAGGGAAGACCGTCTCAGAGAACATCAAGGAGGCCCTAGTATCGAATAGAGAGGTCATAAGGCCTATCTCAGACCCAGTCCACCCCGAAGGTGGAATAGCTATCCTCTATGGAAACCTCGCCCCAGAGGGCTGCGTCACAAAGATATCGGCGATCAGCAGAAGCCTCTGGCACTTCGAGGGAGAGGCCAACGTCTTTGACGGGGAGGAGGAAGCCATCTCCGCCATCAAAGGTGGGAAGGTAAAACCAGGGGATGCCATAATAATCCGATACGAGGGACCTAGGGGAGGGCCCGGGATGAGGGAGATGCTAGCTGCCACAAGCGCCGTCATCGGAAGCGGTCTCGGTGAGGAGGTCATCCTCATCACCGATGGCAGGTTCTCGGGCGCGACCAGGGGCCCATGCATAGGCCACGTCTCCCCTGAGGCGGCTGCTGGAGGCCCAATAGCCCTAATAGAGACCGGGGATAAGGTGATCCTAGATATAGGCACTAGGAGGCTGGAGTTGGCTCTTCCCGATGTTGAGCTTGAGAGGCGACGGAGATCCTGGAATCCCCCACCTCCAAAGGTGACGAAAGGATACCTAAACAGGTATAGTAAGCTTGTCTCCTCGGCTAGTAGGGGTGCCTCCCTGAAATGAGGTTGGTGTTATTCCCCTTAGCCATTACCCCTCTTCAGCTATCCTTCTCCTGAGAGCCTCCACGTCATATAGGGGAGTCACCCTGGAATCGTCCAAGGGCTGAGCGAATTTCTTCTCCACCGAGCTTCTATGAAGGGTATTCATCGAGCAGAAGGGTATGATCCTGCCGTCTGGGGTCGCATAGTGAATGATGCAGCGATTAACCCTCTCAAGATCGAAGTTGTAGGGATCCATGAAGTGCATCGCACCAACGAGGATCATTCGATGATGCAGTTCGCTGAGGCTCTCATAGGTTCCCTTCCACATAACCGGTAGGAGGTAGTTTCTGAGCATCCCCAGGTCGATGTTTCTAAGGGCTGCAGCCCCTATTGACATCTTAGCCCTCGTCCTATGCCCCTCTAAGGCCATCCTATTAGCCCTCTCAATCGCCTTGAGGAACCCGTCTACATTCAGGTAACGTGTGATCGGGGCGACCTTACCCCCCTCAGAGACGAGGTAGGTTGCCATGCCACAGTGGGGATGGCAGCTGAAATCTAGATACCTCTTATCTTTGAGGGCCCCGACAAAGCGTGAGAAGGGGACGACTGTTGGAACTGGGTACCAGTCCTCCCGCTTGATCAATCCCTCGGTCTGCTCCTCCATCAGCTTCATCAGCTCGGGGATGGTTATCCTCATCCTCTCCCTCTCAGCCCTGTTTATTCTACCGGTTATTGAGACGGGCTGGAAATTAACACCTCTAACTATGTCCTGATGCTCAACTGCGAATCTAACGATGTCTCCAACCTGGTCGTCGTTGACCCCCCTCACCAGGACCGGAACGAGGACCACACTCCTGAAACCAGCCTTCTTCAGGTTCTCAAGAGCCTTGATCTTTATTGGTAGTAGATCGAAGCCCCTCGCGATGACGTATGGCTTCGGCGTGACCCCATCGAATTGGAGGTAGATAGTACTCACACCAGCGCTCTTCAGCTCCCTGCAGTATTCGACGCTCTCAGCCATCCTGAGGCCATTTGAGTTGACCTCGACATGGTGAAACCCTAACTCCTTCGCCGCCCTGACAAGCTCGGGTAGGTCATCCCTAACCGTCGGCTCCCCTCCGCTGAACTGGAGCGCGGTGGTGGGAACAGGTATGTTAGTCCTCAGGTTCTTCAGCATCTCGATGATCTGCTCCCGGGTGGGTTCGTAGATGTAACCCGCCGCTCCGGCATGGGCGAAACATATCGGGCACCTGAGGTTGCAGCGGTTGGTTACATCGATTATGGATAAGACTGTGTGAGAGGAATGCTCTGGGCAAATCCCGCAGTCATAGGGGCATCCCCTCTCCCTTGACGTCCTAGGATTCTCCAGCTTGACGCCCGTATTATCATACTTCAAAGCCCTCATGTACTGTTCATAGTCTCCCCAGTAGAGATCGGTGAGTTCCCCATGCTCTGGACAGCTCTTTTTGAGATAGACCTTGCCATCCTCCTCATATATGATGGCCGGTATGACCTTTAAGCACTCGGGACAGAGGCTCTTCGTCCCTTTGATCTCTCTCAAAGAGGCCCCTCTGCAATAGGTTGGTTTTTAAGATGCTAATTAATTTTATCCGAATTTTCACCGTGGATTTGGTGAAGTTTTTAACATCATTAATCACT
This sequence comes from uncultured archaeon, assembly GCA_938048735.1. Classification (GTDB taxonomy): domain Archaea; phylum Thermoproteota; class Bathyarchaeia; order TCS64; family TCS64; genus JAGTRB01. Next base: position 16,704 of record CALIUM010000025.1, on the reverse strand, counting down.
TAGTATATGGGCTTAGGGGGTGGACCTGAATGGAGGGCCTAAACGTGAATGGGAGGATCCGTGAGGCTCTGAGGGATATTGGCCTAACAGAGTATGAGGCACTGGCCTACATCGCCCTCGTGAGCCTGGGAGAGATAACAGCGATTAAGATCAGCGAGGCGACATTAATCCCGTACTCAAAGATCTATGGTGTATTGGAGGGCCTTAGAAATAGGGGATGGATAGGGGTTAAAGATGGGCGTCCAAAGACCTATTTTCCCAGATCACCAATTGATGCCTTGAGATCTGAAAAGATAAAAATGGAAAATAAATTTCAAGTGTATGAAAAAATAGTTTTAGAAGATCTTCAACCCTTATTTGAACAGGTGAGGATAAAAGAGAGACCAGAAATTTGGATAATAAGAGGAAATAAAAACATAGTTTCCAATATTGTCAGGATTATTAAAAGCACGAGAAATCGATTGATGATGGCTATTCCAACTATTAGCCTAGAGATGCATCAAAATGTTCTCCCCCTCCTCGGGCAGATACAGGGTGTTGACATCCAGCTGTTGATGACAGAGGAGCTTTTCCGGTCCATGGGAAGATATGCCCACATCTTTGGAGAGGTAAGGACTAGGGATGAGATGTTCGGCGGAGGCCTAGTGGCGGATGGAAGGGAATGCCTGATTTTTCTCGGAGAAGAGCATGGCCATTTAGCAATATGGTCAGATGACATAGGACTGACGACCATAGCCAAGGTCTACTTCGAACATCTATGGGAGACTGCAAAGCCAGCAATCCACTAACCGATTAAAAATCAACAAAATAAATAAGAGATGATGAGCCTCATACTCCCACAACAGCTCGGTTAGGGATGAATAAAAATATAAAGGGTGAGGCATGAAACAATTTTGATTCGAGATGGCTAAACCCAAGGTCTATGTCACAAGGCAGCTCTTCGACGAGGCCATAGAGATATTAAGGCAGCATGCTGATGTTGAGGTTTTCGAGGGGGTAGATCAACCAGCTCCGAGAAGCCTGATCCTCTCGAAGGTCAGAGAGGTCGATGGCCTTCTCACCCTCCTAACCGATAGGATAGACTCAGAGGTTCTGGAGGCCGGAGAGAGGCTAAAGGTCGTGAGTAACTGCGCCGTAGGCTTTGATAACATTGATGTGGAGGCCGCTACTAAAAGGGGGATCTATGTGACCAATACACCTGGAATTCTAACAGAGACGACGGCCGATTTCACCTGGGCCCTACTACTCGCGATTGCTAGGAGGGTGGCCGAGGCCGACCGCTATGTGAGGTCTAAGAGATGGATACATCCGTGGGGGCCAAAGATGTTTCTAGGCTCAGATGTCCACGGAAAGACCCTTGGGATAATAGGGCTTGGAAGGATTGGGAGGGCCGTCGCCAGAAGGGCGAAAGGGTTCAACATGAAGGTGTATTACTATGATGTCCAGAGAGACATTAGAGCAGAGGAGGAACTTGGAGTTTTGTATAAGAGCCTTGAGGAGGTCTTAAAGGAGGCCGACTTCATCACCCTCCACGTTCCCCTTACAGCGGAGACACGTCACATGATAGGGAGAAGAGAACTCTCGATGATGAAGAAGAGTGCATATCTGATCAATACATCGAGAGGAGCAGTGGTAGATGAGAAAGAACTGTATAGAGCCCTGAAGGAGGGGGCTATAGCTGGGGCGGCTCTAGATGTATTCGAGAGGGAGCCCACAGATCCGGAGAATCCCCTCCTAACACTCGATAATGTTGTCCTCGCCCCCCACATAGCAAGTGCAAGTGTTGAGACTAGGACAAAGATGGCCGTAACAGCGGCGGAGAACCTCGTCTGCGTCCTGAGGGGGGAAGAGCCTCCAAACTTGGTTAACCCCGACGTTAAAAAGATAAGGCCCTTGAAAACTCATACCTAAGCATCAAAAAGCCTTAAGATAGAAGCCCCTTCTCATATTTCTTTTTCAATTTCATAATCATATCTTCGACCATAAAGGATAGGTTGTAGAGTGGTCTCCATCCCCACTCCTCTCTAGCCGCGGAGTCGTCTATAGATCTAGGCCAAGTCTCAGCTATCCCCTGTCTAAAATCCGGCCTATATTCAACGGTAAAGTGAGGGATATGCCTCCTTATCTCCTCCTCCAGTTCCCCAGCTGAGAAGCTCATGCCAGAAACATTAAACGCGTTATGATGCTTTAATCTCGAGATATCTACCTCCATAAGCTCGATAGCTGCTCTTATCGCGTCCGGCATATAAATCATGGGGAGAACAGTCTCCCTACTCACAAAGCAGACATAGTGACCTTCCTTTACCGCATAATGAAACATCTCAACGGCGTAGTCCGTGGTTCCACCACCAGGCAAGGCCTCACTGCTTATTATACCGGGATATCTCACTCCTCTAACATCAACCCCATACTTATAGTAGTAATAGTCGCAGAGAAGCTCTCCGGCTAACTTTGTAATGCCATACATCGTTTTTGGCCTCATAATAGTGTCCTGAGGAGCCATCTCTCTAGGGGTCTCAGGGCCAAAGGAGGCTATGGAGCTGGGGAAGAATACCCTCTCAACCTCAAATTCCCTAGATGCCTCAAGTATATTTCGAAGACCCTCAATATTCACCCGCCACGCGAGCTGAGGCCTCATCTCCCCAGCTGCGGACAGGATAGCGGCAAGGTGGAATATATAGTCTATATCATACTCCTTAATGACCTCCCTAACCCTGTGTAGATCCGTGACATCTAGGAGCTCGAAGAGGCCCAAGTGAGCCCCCTCGACTGGTTCCCTTATATCGGTGGCGAGGACATTCTCCATACCATACCGTTCCCTAAGCCTAGGGGTCAACTCAGTTCCCACCTGGCCCAAAGCCCCCGTAACCAAGATCCTCTTCATATCAAAAATTCACACAAATCAATGTTCAATTAAGGGTAAAAAGACTTCGGGAGATTTAAAAATTAAATTTGTTTAGAAGCCAGCTCGGTGACGATTTTATTATACATCCCCTCTCAAATTATTGAAATTTTTCGGATGCCTACCTTGCTCGGCCCAGCTCAGGATATGAGGTTGTGAGGTGGACTACAGGCATTAAACAACGCCAAGTTCAACTGGTGGGCCTAAGGGTTTGAAGAAAGTATCCAGCACTTATCGCTTGCAAACGAAGCCAAAATAGTTTAAGATTGAAAGATAAAAATTTATTAATTGAATTATGATTGCTTTATGTGGGGGCTTTGAGGGATCCGATAGGATTTCTAAAAGCAGAATATGATGAGTTGGTTGAGAGGGCTTTAGACTGGAGGCCTAGGACTTTACAGGGCCCAAGTAAGCCTAGGGCCCTAGTGGATGGGAAGGAGGTGCTGATGCTATGCTCCAACAATTATTTAGGCCTCACAACCCATCCTAAAGTGATTAAGGCCGCGATTGAGGCTATAGAGACCTACGGGGTCGGCTCAGGTGCCGTTAGGCCCATATCTGGCACAATGGATCTGCACCTCATGCTTGAGAGGAGGCTTGCCAGGTTTAAGAGGGCTGAGGCCTCCCTCACCTATCCAACTGGTTTTATGGCCAACTCAGGTCTTATACCCCAACTGGCCGATAGAGGGGACCTCATCGTAAGTGATGAGTTGAATCATGGAAGCATCATTGACGGGGTTAGGCTGAGCAGGGCGGATAGGGTGATCTATAAGCATAACGACATGGAGGATCTCAACAGGGTTTTGGAGGAGGCTGAGAGGCATGATCCGCCATACCGGAGGATACTTATAATCACGGATGGGGTCTTCTCGATGGATGGGGACATAGCCCACCTAGATGAGATTGTGAAGCTGGCTGGAGAGCACGGCGCGATGGTTTATGTTGATGATGCCCATGGGGAAGGGGTGCTGGGAGAAGGGGGTAGGGGCATCGTGAGCCATTTCAACCTCACCCACAAGCAGGTTCATGTTGAGATGGGAACCTTCAGTAAGGCCTACGGGGTCATAGGTGGCCACATCTCAGGCTCGGAGGACCTCATAAGGTTCGCTTGGAACAAGAGCAGGACTTGGCTCCTCAGCTCCTCCCAGCCACCTCCCGTTGTCGCCGCCTGCATAGCTGCCATCGATGTCTTGGAGACGGAGCCCTGGCATGTCAAGGATCTATGGAAGAACACCGATTATTTCAGGAAGGCCGTTCAGGATTTAGGATTTGACACAGGAACCTCACAGACTCCAATAATCCCATTGATCGTCGGAGAGAGTGAGAAGGCGAAGATGTTGAGCGAGAGGCTCTATGAGAGGGGGATATACGTTATGCCCATCGTCTATCCAATGGTTGCGAGGGATAAGGCTAGAATCAGGGTGCAGATGCACTCCCAGCTTTCCAGAGAGGATTTAGATAAGGTCATCGAAGACCTGGAAGATGTTGGAAAAGAGCTAGAGATAATATAGTCATCTCAAAAAATCTGTCATCTTCCTTTCCTTACCCCTTTTTATGATCTCTCCGCACCGCTGAGGTGATAGGGCCTTGAACTCTAGACCCAATGAGGTGAGCATGCTTTGAGCTCCTCTAGCCAACCCAGGAGCGGCGATGATCCCCCTAACCTCTTTTCCAGTCTCCATCCTTAACGAGTCGACGTACCTTTTCAACTGAAGGACTGCATCTCTGCTCGCATCATTCCTTTTAACCTCAACAACCGTGAGTATCCCCTTTCCATCTAAGCCAAGAATGTCTACAAACCCAGGCTCGACCTGTCTCTCCACGGCGATAGGCTTGAACCCCTCCTCGAGGATGGAGGGCTGACGCAGGATGGCGCTCCTCATATCCTCCTCGCTCGCGTGGAGGAAGAAAGATCCCGTATCCCTCAGACCAAGCACGGCCAAGAGCACGAGTTTGCTGAAAACAACCTCTAAAGACTCCCTTCCTCTTGGATTATAAGCCCTGACAAAAAGAAGACCATCTTGGACCCTCACTCTCAGGACAGAACCCGAGGGCTGCCAGTTGACCGGGGAGAGTTCGAACGGCCTATGAACCTGAAGAGAACCATCCGACTTTATTAGGACTATCCTATCCCCTGGCTCCAAGGTCGAGGAGGCTCTTCCATCATACTTCACTGAACACTCTCCGACGATGAGGACGGTGTCCTCTCTAGAGCGCCTCAGCCTAAGGGCCTCGAGAGCCTCCTCAAGAGGGGGATTCTCCAGTACTAGTCTCCCTTCCATAACAACTCACTCAAAGAGCTGACAGTTTACATGGACATACACTCACGGATATAGGCTAACCTCCCGGACCCCTCACAATGGATAGTTTGCTTGTCCGTATTACTTCTTCGAGAGCCCGTAGAAGGCATTATGAGGCTTCGAACTTTAACCGCTCATGCAACCTCGGCATAAAGGGCGACGAAGTTCGATCGAAGTCCGAGAACGGGGCCTGGAGGCCCCATGGAAAGAGGAGCTTCGAATTTTTGGACTGAAGTTATAGCCATGGCCTCTGAATAGGATCTAGCCGTCATCCTCTACCTCCATCCACCCTCTGCCTGGGTTTCCCCGGGAATTTGGAGCATTTTTGTCTCATATTTTTGAGACAAAAGGCGCCCTTAGAGGGGGGTGCCACCTCCTCAACGGAGTTCAGCATGGTTTTTAAGATGATGGCCATAACTATACATGAGGTGAGGGATTGGAGAGGGATGAAGAGGGGAGGATAACCTGGATCACCTGCCCTGAGTGCGGTGCTAGGATAGGGATAATCCTCTCGATTGGAAGGCCTGAGCCCAGTATAAAGCCCATAGGCGAGGAAAAGGTTGAGAGGTTCACATCGATAAGTGAAAGGCTGTCCTCTATGGGGGTCGATGTCTCCTTACTCGATATAGAGGACAGGGAGGATGTAACGGTAATCACCCCCAAGAGGTTTCTAGGAGACCTTTGGGGCTCAGTAAATGAGGCTGTGAGGAGCCTAGGTGGAGCTTGGGTCAGGGAAGGGAAGCAGAGCAGGTGGGAGATAGGTAAACAGCCAGCCTATTGAGCCCGCTTTAGGAGGTTTTCAGCGACCTCCCTAGCCCATTCCCCAATTTCGGGAAGTTTTAAGACCTCCTCGAGAAACCCTCTCCAATCGACATTTAGAGCTGTCCTCCATGAGATGAAGGCATCCATGAGCCTATCGTAGGCTTGCTGATGATATCTGCAAAGCTGGCCCCCACTCATCCTCGGGCGGTTGCAGATGAGGCATCTATCTTCCATGTTTTTCACCACCCCTTCCATAGCTGCATTCATGATTTACACAAAGCTTACGGAAGATCCTTCCCCTCTTCAGGGTGATAAGGGGGGCTCCGCATATTGGGCATGCCTCTCCACATGCTTTAATCTCACCCCTCTGAGGTAGGGGGAAGCTGTTCGAGCATAACCCCTTAATATAGTTGCTGCAGCCTGCGAACCTCTTGCCGGTTCTCTTATTCCATATGATCATCATCTTTCCAGTATTACACCTTGGACAGGATCCAAGAGAGCCTTCAACATGAGATGGGGATCCTAAAGCGGAGCCTATTTCTAGCCCTATCTCGAGTTCTCTCTCCTTTAGTTTGTAGAGAGGTGGCTTGAGGGCTTCAACGGCATCCTTCAAGACTAGGGCTGAGTTTGTCTCAGATAACTGCATGCGTTCGAGTTGCTTCTCTAGGTAGCGGGTCAACTCAGGGGACAAGATCTCGGGGCAGTACTTTTCTAATGCATCCACGACAGCTAGACCCAGATCTGTCAACCTTATGGAAGAGCCCTCAATGTAACCCCTCCTGAATAAGGTCTCAATAATCTCGGACCTTGTGGCCTTGGTCCCGATCTCCTCTCTCTCCATAAGCTTCAAGAGGGAGGGCTGGTCAAGCCTTGGAGGGGGTTTGGTGTTCCTCCTCTCAGCCCTCACCGAGATCCTTTCGATTATCTGACCATGTTTTAGAGGAGGGAGGGTTTCTTCCTTATACTTTGAAAATGGACCATAGATGCTCATCCAGCCCCGGTCGATAAGCCTGCTCCCCCTCAGATGGAAGCGGTACCCCTTTACTTCGATCTGGGCGTCCGTTTCGAGGGTGTGGGCCGGCTCTCCCATGGAGGCCATGAATCTCCTGCATATTAGGTCGAATAGTCTCCTCTCATGAGGTCTCAGCCTTTCCTCATAGTATCCTGTGGGGTGAATTGCTGGGTGAGCTGGGTCTTCTTTTAGGCCCTGTCTAATCCTAAAATGAGTTCTTGAGAGGAGGCCTACAGCGAGTTCCCTATATGCCTCTATTCCCCTCAGTCCATGGAGGATCTCTCTCAGGTCTATGGAGGGGGGAATTCTCTGGCTTGATGTCCTCGGATAGCTTATTAAGGCCTTAAGATAAAGAACCTCAGCTATCTTGAGGGTTTTTGTAGGTGAGTATCCATAGACCCTATGGGCCTCATGCTGCAGGTCGCCGAGGCTGAAGGGGTTGGGGGGAGGAATGGACCTTCTACTGGAAGATAGGAGCTCCACATATCCATTCTCTCCATCGCATCTAGATGCGATTTCGAGGGCCTCTCTTTCCCTTTCCATATAAGGCCTGTAATACTCAAGGCGATATTTTCTACCATCTATCACGGCATAGGCCTCTAGAGCCCAGAATGGTGTCGGCACGAATGTCCTTATCTCTACCTCCCTCTCCTTTAAGAAGTTTAAGGTGGGGCCTTGAACCCTGCCTATGCTCATAGGTCTAAATCTTCCCATCGCCCTTCTCACCGAGCTCATTAGGGCCCGGCTTAGGTTGATCCCGAAGATCCAATCCACTTCATGCCTTGCCTTTCCAGCCTCTATGACCGGGTAGTCTAGGGTTCCCGACCTTTTCCTCCACGCCTCCAAGAGGGCCTCCTTTGTAAGGCTGGAGAACCTCATCCTACCAGCATCCTTCAGCCTCTCCGCAGGCAGTATGTGGGCGAGTATATTGTAGGCTATTAGGCTGCCCTCTATATCGTAGTCACAAGCGCTGACGAACTCGTCAGCCTCTTTGGCCAGGCTCTCAATCAACCTAAGGTGGTTCGAAGCCCTCCTCGACCTAGTCACCTCATGAATTGGGATCCACTTGGTTTCAAAGATGGGGTAGCTCCATCCCCGCCTATCCGCGGTCACCGTGAACAGGTGGCCAAGGGCAGATACAACTATGAGTTCTTTATCCTCTCTTCTGGAGATATAGTAGGGCACTCCAAGGCTTTTCGCCTCCCTTGGAGCCCCATTATCGTCTAGGGCTTTGGCCACCCGCTCAGCTGCCTTGGGCTTCTCGCAGATTACTAGAACCCTCTTCAACGGGGTTGGTAGGAATAACCCGAAGATTTAACTATATCCTCTCTATTGAAAGGAGGACGGGATAGAAAAATAAATAATAATTGATTAATAAATAATGGAGATGAATCCTCATCTCGTTCTTGTGTACTCCCTTCCCAGGGTCTCTCTGGCTATCACGATCCTTTGTATGTTTGCAGCCCCTTCGGCTCCGATACAGTAGCTCATTACCCCCCTTAGGCCCATCTCTAAGGGGCACTCCTTCGTGTACCCATAGGCTCCGAGCCATAGCATGGTCCTCTTGAATACATCGAAGGCGAGCTCTGGGGCGAGAAGCTTACACATCGAGATCCACTTTGACGCCTCTAGGGCCCCTATCTTTCCTTTATATTTCTCATCAAGGATCCATGCGGTTTTGTATATTAGAGCCCTAGTCGCCTCAAGCCTGGCAACCATGTCAGCGAGTTCAAATTGGATCCCTTGGAACCTTGCGAGGGGTTGCTCGAAGGCTCTCCTCTCCTTTATATACTCGATCCCGATCTCAAGGGCTCTCTGAGCAGCCCCTATACAGCTGGCCGAGACCAGGAGGCGGGCGTCGTCGAAGCCCTCCATCGTCAGGTAGAATCCCCTTCCAGTCTCCCCGAGTTGATATTCATCCGGTATGACTACATCCGTCATCTTGAAGCCGCCAGTGCTTATGGCCATCCTCCCCATATCCTCGAACCTCTTCGTCACCTCTACTCCCTGAGCCTTCAGGGGGAGGTAGAAGGCGGTCATGCCCCTATGACCGAGAGACCTGTCATGGTAACCTACGCAGAAGTATCCCCCTCCGAGTTCTAGGCACTCCTCCGTCCCGCTTATATATGTCTTCTCACCGTTAACGATCCAGTGCCCCTCACCCCTCTTCAGGGTTGTCTGGAAGCCTGCTACATCTGAGCCTCCACCGGGCTCGGTGGCAGCTATCCCTATGAAGGCCTCTCCTCTAGCTGCCTTCCTTAGAACCTCATCCCTTACGGTCTCCGTGCAGTATCTATCAACTACATATCCCCAACTCGCCTGAACAAGGAAGAAGACGGGGAGGGCTATGGATATGTCTGCGTAGCCCAGCTCCTCCGCGGCGATGGTCGTGGTGACCCAGTCGGCTCCAGCCCCTCCATGCTCCTCAGGAAGTGTCATGCATAGGAGGCCGAGATCCCCCAACCCCTTTATCAGGTCCTTAGGGAGCCTCTGCTTTACATCGTTCTCCCTTACCCTCTCTAGGGGAAGGTTCTTAGCAAGCCACTCCCTTACGGTCTCCCTGAAGAGGCTTTGCTCCTCTGTAAAGGAGAAGTCCACCATCTTTCTCAAACCTCATATTGGAATATCCTCAAACCACATTTAACCTTTGTTGAGGCCTAAGACCTCGACAGAGATTTTATATAGAATGGGATCAAAAAGAAGTTGTTGGGTGAAGGAGATTGAAGATAGCTGTTTTAGGGGCTGGGCTGATGGGCCCAGCCCTCGCCATGGATTGTCTTGAGAGCCCAGAGGTAGAAGAGGTTCTGCTAGTGGATATAGATGCGGAGAGGCTTAGGAGGGTTGCTTCGTGGCTCGGTCACCCCTCCAAGCTCAGGACAGTGGTTCAAGACGTGAGGGACAGGAAGGGGCTGGTTGAGGTTTTAAAGGGATACGATGTTGCTGGGATAGCCCTCCTAAGGTGGTTGAATGTGGACGCCACCTGGGCGTGCATAGAGGCTGGGGTTCATGCGGTGGATCTCGCAAGCGCGGCAGAGAAGGACTGGAGCGATATAAACTCCTCTGCGTTGGGGGCTGGTGTGACCATAATTCCCGGATGTGGGGTGGAGCCTGGGCTGGTCGATATTCTAGCCGCATATGGAATGGATATGCTCGACCGCGTGGAGTCCGTGAGGATCTGGTGTGGAGGTATCCCACGTGACCCGAAGCCCCCCCTCGACTATAAGATAGTCTTTGGAGGCCCCTACCTCCCCCTCAGACCCGGTATGGTGAAGGTGATCGAGGATGGGAAGGAGAAATACATTAAACGCTACACCCTCGGCGAGCCCATATGCTTCGAGGGGATAGAGAGGCCGCTCGAGTGCTTCTACGACGGTTTTCCCCAGACCTTGTACGAGGTAGAGAAGTTTAGAGGGGTCAAGAACTGCTCGGAGATGACGGTTAGGTATGCTGGGTATTGTGATAAGGTGAACTTCTTAGATGAGTGCGGCCTCTTGAGCAGAGACCCCATCGAGTTCAGGGGGGAGAAGATAGTACCATTCGAGGTCTTCAGCCGGATAATATATCCTAAGGTCAGGCTGGAGGAGAAGGAGAGGGACATCACCGTCTTCAGGGTGACTGTCGAGGGTTACAAAGATGATTGTGAGACCTGCTACACCTTCGAAACGGTCGACCACTACGATGAGGTCAAGGACATCACCTCCATGGCCAAGACGACGAGTTATACAGCAGCCATAGTCGCTAGGATGATAGGCAGGGGAGACATAACCGAGAGGGGGCTGGTGCCCCCAGTAAGGGTTATAAGAGGTGAGCTTACGAGGAGGCTTTTAAGGGAGCTTCGGGAAAGGGGAGTCATAGTTAAGGAGGTTGTAACTACAAGAAGAGTTATGGGCAGTTAGAATCGGGATAGAAGGGCCTTCGAGGCCTTCAGCCTATGCGCTATCCTTCATTTTTCTTTTGCTATTGAGATTAAGAGGCTGTAAAACTGCCTCCTTTTCGAAAATTGAGGAAGATTTCAAGAGATTTTTAGAGGCAAACTATACTCAGAGCACAGTTCGATTAAATCTCTCCTATGCTCGACGCTTCCACCGCCTTCTATATGAACACGACCCCTCCTTCCTAATGCTCCCCGAAAATCGGAGGAGGCTTGTGGCCAATGCCTTAAAAGCCTTATCAACATTCCTTGGAGCGGCGGCTCTCTATACAAAGTTCAAAGAGAGATATGAGATCAATTATGGGCAGCGAAACTCTATCCTCAAAATGATCGGTGAGCCGGCATCTCTCCAGGAGGCTGTAGGATGGCTCGTGGAGGAGGTCAGACCCCTTGGCTTGAAATACTATCTCCCGGCGGCTTTCACAGTTTACTCCGGCCTCAGGGCGAGTGAGGGATTTAGAGCCATAAAGCTCGCCTCTCAAAGCCTCGAGGGCTATTATAACGCTGAATTGAGGTGTCTGGAGCATTTTCGATATCCAGAGTTCATGAGAAGGACAAAAAACGCATATTTGACATTCATCTCGGATGATCTTCTAGATCTGATCAGATCGAGGCCTGAAACGGTGGATTTCCCGGCCTTCAACTCGAAGCTGAAGCGGGAGGCACTCAACTCGAAGCTGAAGGAGGCGAGGAGGGCCTGGGCCTCTGAGCTCAGGAATGTCATCCCATCTGAGGCTGTGGACCTCCTCCAAGGAAGGATAAGCTCCTCGGTATTCGTCAGGCACTACTATAGGCCTGATCTGAAGGAGATTGGAGAGAAGGTCCTCGGGGCTCTGGAGCCTCTGGAGAAGCAGCTTTTTCAAATTGGTAGTGAGAGCTCCTCGACGCCTCGAGGAGGGGTCGCGTTCCACCCAAGGCGAGGGTCGCGCCAGAAAGAGATCGACGGTAGGTGAGGTGAGGAAAAATACTCGGGTATGAGGATGTGGATGAGATAATAAACACCTTGAGGAGCTTCTGGTTGAATGGGAGAGATCCCCCGAAAGAGTATGTCGAAGCGGTGAGAAGGGCGCTGAACACCGCCTATCCGCCGATTAAACGACGGTTCTATGATGCATTGGCTGAGAGGTGCCCGGACATGCTCAAACACTTCTGAGGTGAGAAAGATGGAGGAAACAGTCGAGATAAAAGTGAAGCTTCCAAAGGCCATAGTGGACTTCATCAAAGAATTCGACGGAGACGTCGAGGGATACATTGAGGAAGGAGTGGTTGAAATCCTGAGATGCGACATTGAACACGATCTAAATGAGTGGGGTGAAATCATCGATAGAAAAAAATTCCTTCAGAGATATCCAGGGCTGAGAGATGCCTTATACCCCCCTGAGTGAGCCATCTCCCCTCTTTTTTTCATTTATCCCTTTTTCTCGGCGTATCTTGCCCGCCCCAGGCCCCGCTTGAGGCGGAGACGGACGCTTGGATGCTTAGGGCATAAGAGAATTCCGTTTTTCTCGACTATTTCATCGAACGGCCAGAATTTCCGACACCGCTTGCAGAAAGCACCGCGGGAATATGGGCTTTTCGATGGGGCCATCAGGAAAAAAAGGGGCGAAGGGTCGCTATAAATGTTTCAAGTAGAACAAAGTCGCTCCATTCATGACAGCCTTCGGGGCTTGACTCCTTCCCGTTTAGGATCATGGCTCGAGGGCATCAAGATTCCAAAGCTTTAGTTTAAAATAAAGCTAAAGCTTCATTTAACGATGTGCCTCACACCCATGATCCTAGCAACATAAACGAACCCTCAAAACACATTTTATTCTTAAAATAAAGAGCTTTATTATCCCCATTTCTTGGACCATTTTTTACCCACCCCCCTCCCCCTCTCCCCGAGTATATGCCATTCAAGCATTCACCCCATTCATTCAAATTAAAACTTGGAGCTTCAGTTTATCAGATAGCTTCCTCAGCTTCTCTCGATCCCTTGCCTCAGTTTCCCCTGCTTGCACTCAACAAGCTGAACCATCCCACTCTTAATCCCTATCAGGTCGATGGGCTTGCTCCCCGCGATCCTGAGAACCATGAAGCCCTCCGCCTCGACGGTAATTCGCTTCACCTTCCCACGATCCCTTAATGAGACCTCACCGAGGATGATCACAGTTTAGCGGCCCCATGAGCCAGAAGCCAATAAGCCAATAAAATATATTCTGAGGATAGTAGGGTAAATCTGCCTGCCTCGATAACGATCTCTCCATTCGGAATACTACCATTCTATATATGTGTGTGTGTGTGTGTGTGGGGTCTTGGTGGGCTTCGCTGTGGGTGTGGGAAAAAGGGGCTAAAATATTTGGGGGACTGTCAGGAACATTTTTTTTAGGGCTTTTCTCGTTGAAAGAAGCGTTTTTAAGGCTTCTTTTTTTCGTGGTTCGGGGTGTGTTACCCTACTATCCTTGGAATATTTTTTTCTGTGGCTGGAGCGCGTCTGGGGGGCTGAGGGGCTCCTCTCGGCCTTCCCTTCTCATCTCCTCCTCCTGGGTGGCTTCGGTGGCATAGACCCTCATGATCCTCTTGTCGAGTGGGTCGGGTTCCTGGATGATCAGGCCGGCCGCTTCGAGGGAGGGTAGGAGGTCCCATACGAGCCGCTTCAGGGAGAGCCTCCGGAGATAAGTTTTTTGGTAGGCTTGGATGAGCTCTCGGCGTGTGCATCCCTGGGCTGGGAGGGCTGTGGGCTTGACCACTCGCTGGTAGAATTCCAGGTGGGCTGGTGGGATGCCGAACTCGTTCGCCTCGGCCACCGTGAGGTAGAGCCGCCAAGCTTCCTCAATGTCTGCCTCGGTGGCTATTATGGCCTTCTCGTCGGCCTTCGGCCTGGCCGGAGCGTTCAGCAGCGCGATGGCTTTGATGATCCTTAGAAGCTTCGCAAAGTCCCTTAGGTCTCGTGGCTGCAGTCCCTGCCTTCGGGGGCGGGCCAGATACCTGCTCAGGACCATCTCGGAGTTGGGGATGACTACCTCGCTTATTCCACACCGTCTTATCACTTCGATTCGCATCTTTAGCCACCGGCGTTGAGGGTGCTCTTCTATATACCTCTTGAAGCTTTGCTTATCGCTTTCCCGGATGCTTAATAGGTTGAGGGCTTCGAGGATCTTTTCCTCATTCGTTTCTGGTGAGAGCAGCCAGATCCTCGTTTTTTCCTGATCCTCGCTTGTTCCCTTTGCTGTGCAGAAGATTACGGTGGGGTATCCCTTGATCTCAACGGTCTTAGTTAGAAGACCCTTCCGCTCCTTCTTATCCGTTATTTTATATACGAGAGTTTTGCTGTCATGGCTTAGTAGTGGGCGGAGCTTCTCCAATAGCTGCCAGTGGGGCTGATCTAGGAAGACCAAAATCTTCTTCTCAAGATCCACCTTTATGACTTTGCGCTCCTCGTCCCATTCACCGACCTCATGGAAGAAGGCTGTGGGTGATGCTCCGGCATATATTCGCCTCTCACTTTCCGGGAAGTATTCAATCAATTCCAGTGGTATATAACTCTTCCCGGAGGAGCTTTCTGCCTGCAGCGCGATGTTTATCTGGTCCTCCTCAGTTTGGGCCAGCAGCATTCCGAGGAAGACCAAAAGCTTCGACGAGAAATCCTTCTTCACCGTAGAATCTAGGATCTCGGCCAGCTCATCTAGCGATAGTTCTCTTCGATAGCTCTCGAGGATTGCGTCATAAAGGGCTTTGGGCTGAACTCCCAGCTTCCCGGCGATCTCTACGATTGGAGGATTGGCTGTCCAGTATGGCCCCACTGTTTTCTCATCCATTTTGAAGACCCAGCCCTCCCTTGTGCATTCAGCCATGATCCTTGAGCTCATCCCACCCTCTCACCCCTATGCATTATCCCACTCATGCCTCTTAATTCTCGGTGCAAGCTTCGGCGATAGATGAACTTGATTCAATGATTTTACCACCGTTTTCAAGGCATCGAGCTCTCCACACTTCGGACACTTCAAGTTAAAGATGATTCTCCCCGAATTATCTATTAGCACTCCAACAATGTCAGCTCTTGCCATACATTTTCTACACCAAAAATAGATGTAGTCGGTGTCTGTTTCTCTTGGAATGAAGATTCCGCTGCATTTTCCATGATGGAGAAGCCCCAACGCTTCATTTAGCTCTATTTTCTTCAACTCTCCATCTCCCTCCCCTTTCTCTCTCCAAAAACTTCAACAACCTTATCAGGCTCTTCATTCCATGATGCCATTCGTCTTTCGGTGTGGCTATCACCCTCTGGAGAACCCTCTCCCCGTTCCAATTGGTCTCAACAATTTTCGGTCGATATTTCAGGAGTGCGGCTCCTTCGCACCAATAAAGCTCATCACTCTCGTTGATGTAAAAAATGAAGAATATTGGCAGATATAGCTCTTTAATCTTTTTCACTTTTGAATATTGAATTAGAAAAACGGCTCTCCTTCGTCTTGATCCCGTGATCTCAATCCAGCATATACCTCTCCTCTCTCTCCCTCGAATCAGAAGATCTGGCGGCCCGATGCGGGAGTGGTCCACGTTGATGATCTCATGGTTCATGGAGCCCTTTCCATACGGTTGAGCGGTGAGTTTTCCCTCGCTCTCTATGATGTTCACTATGTTCCTCTCCCAGAAACTTCCCAGTTCGAACTCTTCTTGGTCTATTAACTTAAAGCCGATGCTTTCCGATGGATACAATCATCTAGCCCTCCCTCTTATGGTGGCGCGGCGTTCAATTCTATCCGGGTGGCTTATTGGGGCACCCCTTCCTCTTTTGAGAGATACCACTCTACGAGGCGTGTGATCGTCGGGCCCCGCCCGAGGCCCAGCCGCTCCATGAGGGCGAGGAGTTTCTCGTCAGCCTCCCGACTCAGGGAGATGGTCCTGAGCACGCACCCGCTCCTTCTTTTCATCTTCCCCTTTTCCTCCTATGCTTCGAGGCTGGTTCATATGATTTGAACAAGCCTCGCAACATTTAAATACGGGCCAGCTTAAATATTTAACTGATTGGAGGGAACTTCAAACGCGTAGGAAATGGTTCGTGGGGGTGCCTTCTGAGGATCGCCTCTGGCGGAGGCGACAGGAGATCCTCGAGCTCGTCGGGGAGGCCCCCACCCCGTTCAGTGAGCTTGAAAGGAGGGCTGAGGAGTTGGGGATTGGGAGCGGGACTCTCGGACGGCACCTCAGGGCCCTGACCCAGGAGGGCCTGATAGAGAGGCTTGTCGACTCCACGAGTTTTCCACCCCGCGTCTCCTACAGGCGAATCCCAGCTCAGAGTTTGCTCCAAGCACTCTCAACGGGCTCAACGGAGACCCCTCCATTAGGCCCGGCTCCATCCGGCCCCGAGGCGGAGGCCTGGCTCAGAGCCCAGATCCACTCCCTGAAGTATCGGCTCCTCATCCGCCTCCTCATGGCGGTCTTCGGAGAGGCCGACACCGAGGAGGAGTGGCAGAGGAGCCTCCAGCCCGCGCCGGAGGGCGAGATCCCCAAACTCATCATGCCGCCTGGAGAGAATGGCCGAAGGCTGGTGAAAATGTTCTATCAGACGGTATTTCAACTGAAGCAGCTCCCACGGGAAGTTAGGGATCGAGTGCTCTTCCGCACCTTAATCCTCGAGGCGGTGAAGGAGAAGGAGGAGACTGAGAGCCTACCTCATGTAGGAGCTGAGAAGAAGGAGGATTGAGATGATGCGCATGTCTGCGCATAGAAAGGCGCGCCTCAGCCTCTATGTCGAGGAGGATCTCATCCATCGTGCTCGTGAAATAGGCCTTAATTTGTCGAAATCCTTTGAGTTTTG
>CALIUM010000024.1 GCA_938048735.1 uncultured archaeon | reverse complement strand
ATAGCCCTGGCATTATCAGCCGTCAAAACAGCCTCTGAGGGGAGCCCAACGGCAAGGGACCTCAGAGCAGCGGTCATCCCAGCATCCACAAAGACCTTCAGAAGACTAACAGCAGAGGAGATAGAGAAGTATCTGAGATAGAAGAGGGAGGCGTTTTGGAGGGCTATGGGTGAGAGGTACACCCTCGTGAGGTATGCTCACGGAGGAGAGAGATTCGAGATCCTCGTCGACCCGGAGAAGGCTCTAGCCTATAAGAGGAGGGAGATAGGAGATATTTCGAGGGTTCTCATCATAGAGACCATATTCACCGACGCCGGGAAGGGGATTAAGGCCTCTAAGGAGAAGCTGGAGGCCGTATTCGGGACTAGCGACCCATTGAAGGTTGCGGAGCTGATGTTCCAAAGGGGGATCCTCCAGCTCACCGCGCAGCAGAGGAGAATGATAACCGAGCAGAAGCTCAGGCAGATAGTGAACATCATATCCCGCACATATGTCGATCCTAGGACGAAGCTTCCGCATCCCGTAGCCAGGATCGAGGCCGCCCTCGAGGAGGCCCATGTCTCCATAGACCCCTTCAGGGACGCGGAGGAGCAGGTTAAGGAGATAGTTAAAGCCCTAAGGCCTATCCTCCCAATGAGCGCTGAGAGCTTGGAGATGGCTGTGAAGATCCCATCCAAGCACGCAGGTAAGGCCTATGGCATCCTCAAGAGTATGGGGGAGGTGCAGAGAGAGGAGTGGCAGGCCGATGGCTCCCTAATAGCTGTTGTCACCATCCCAGCAGCCATGCAGCTGGACTTCCTAGACAGGCTTGGAAAGGCCACCCAAGGTGAGGCCCAGACTAAGAACCTTAAATGACGTGATTGCCGATTGAAGACCTTCGAGAATAGGGAGCTCGTACTTCCAGGTGATGTCCTCTACATAGGGAGGATACGAGCCGGGGAGAACACATATAGGTTTGGAGATAAGATCCTCGCGACGAGGATCGGCTTGGTGGAGTACGGGCGTGGAACGGTATCGGTCATCGCCCTTGAGGCTGGATACCAACCCCTGATAGGGGACCTCGTCGTGGGGGACGTGGTGGATATGGAGCTGGGGTTTTGGTATGTAGATATAGACGCCCCAACCCTAGCCCAGCTGAGCGTTCCAGATGCTACAGGCTCTCCCTATAGCCCGGAGATCGTGATGCCAGATATATTGGATGTCGGCGACACCATCGCAGCTAAGGTGGTAGACCTAGATAGGAAGAGGATCCCTATACTCTCAATCTTGGGGAAGGGCCTCGGTAGAATAGAGGACGGCCTGGTGATCAGGATGACCCCCTCAAAGATCCCAAGGCTAATAGGTAAGAAGGGATCAATGGTAACCATGATCCTTAAAGAAACCGGATGCGATATTATAATAGGGCAGAACGGTAGAATAGTTGTCAAGGGTAGAAGCAGGGAGCAGGAGGATATGGTGGTTAAGGTGATTAGGAGGATAGAGATGGAAGCCCATACAACGGGCCTCACCAACAGGATCCAGGAGTATCTGAGATGTTGGAAGGAGGGTAGGCTTTGAGTTCGAATGAGGAGTGGAGGAGGGTAGACGGGAGGAGATGGGACGAGCTCAGAGAGATCAGGATCGAGAGCGGGGTCCTACCCAACGCCGACGGCTCAGCATACATAGAGATGGGAAGGAACAAGATAATCGTTGGGGTCTACGGGCCGAGGGAGATGCACCCCAAGCACCTGGCGAGGCCCCATACAGGAATCCTGAGATGCAGATATCACATGGCCCCCTTCTCCACTGAGCCGAGAAGATCCCCGGCCCCCTCGAGGAGGGATATGGAGATAACGATGGTCATGAGATACGCCCTAGAGCCAGCCATATTCCTAGAGAGGTACCCAAGATCGACGATAGATGTCTATGCGGAGGTTCTCCAGGCAGACGGTGGAACCCGCTGCGCCTCTATCACAGCCGCAGCAGTGGCCCTAGCGGATGCCGGCATACCCCTAAAGGACCTCGTCGCAGCCTGCTCAGCGGGTAAATATGAAGGGAGGATCGTGTTAGACCTTAACGACCACGAAGATAAGTATGGCGAGGCTGATCTACCCCTAGCATACATGCCTAACTTGGGAAGCATAACCCTCCTCCAGATGGACGGCCTCCTCTCACCAGAGGAGCTGGACAGGTGTATAAACCTCGCCATAGAGGGGTGCAGGAAGATATATGAGGTGCAGAGGGAGGCCTTGAAGAGGAAATATGAGGCTAAGAAGGAGGTGGAGGGGAATTGAAGTCTGGGAAGGGAGGGTTCACATCACGCCTGAAGCTGAAGAGGATCCAGGAGGCTATATCCTCAGGCAAACGTCTAGATGGGAGAGGGCTTGAGGACTACAGGGATATAAGGGTGAAGACCGGGGTGATAGAGAAGGCTGACGGCTCATCGGAGGTGTTCATCGGGGACACGAGGGTTATAGCCGGAATAGAGATCTCCCACGGACCTCCATTCGAGGATACACCAGGCGAGGGGATCCTCATCTGCAACGCGGAGATCGTCCCATTAGCCTCTCCGGATATAGAGCCAGGCCCACCAGACGAGGTCTCAGTAGAGCTCGCGAGGGTAGTGGATAGAGGCCTCAGATCAGCCGGAATAGTCGACTTCTCAAAGATGGAGATCATTCCAAAGAAGACGGTCTACGTCATAAATGTGGATCTCTTTGTGTTGAACCACGCCGGAAACCTCATTGACGCCTCAACCCTAGCGGCGGTGGCAGCCCTGAGGAGCACCATAAAGCCGATATTCGAGGTCAGGAATGGGGAGGTGGTGCCGAGCGGGAGGAAGGAGCCCCTAGAGATAAAGAGCACACCGGTCTCCGTAACCCTCTCAAAGATCGGAGGGGCCCTCATAGTAGATCCAACATCGGAGGAGGAGGATGCCATGGAGACGAGGCTGACTATCACCCTAGACGAGAAGGGAAATGTATGCGCCATACAGAAGAGCGGCCCAGAGGCCCTCACCCCGGAAGAGGTTAGGAAAGCTATAAGTATCGCCGCGTCGAAGGCCCCCGAGATCAGAAGCAAGATAATAGGGGGGACTTGAGATTGAAGAGGAGGAGCCTAGGCCCAAGGCTGAGAACCCGAGGCGGCCTCTCCGTGAGGAAGAGGTGGACCCAGACGATTATGGAGCTGAAGAGGCCTCATAAGTGCCCGACATGCGGATGGCCCTCCCTGAAGAGGATGAGCGTAGGGATCTGGAGTTGTGGGAACTGCGGATCGAAGCTCGCTGGAGGAGCCTACCAGCCCACCACAAAGACAGGCCTCGCCTCCCAGAGAGTTGCAAGCTCGAAGACCCAACAATCAACAATAATCTGACCTACAAAATAGAGGCTTGGAGGGGAGAGCATCGAGGGAGCCTCAGCTAGGATATGGATTGAGATCCCCCCGGATCTAACGAAGATCATAATAGGAGCTCTAACACCGGAGGCCGAGACCCCCTCCTCGAACCGCTCCAGGGTCAACCTAAAACCATTAACCGGGGGGCTACTCGTCGAGGTCGAAGCCTCAGACACGGCTGCCCTAAGGGCTGCGACGAACAGCTACCTCCACTGGATAGAGGGGATCATGGAAATCGTCAAGAGGCTGAGTAGGAGAGCGCATCAAGGGAAAAGAGGTTTAAATGTGGGGGAGCCCTTATAGGTGGGAATGGATATGGCTGAGATGGAGCAGCTTCCGCCCGAGGTTCAGGAGAGGATAGCCCGCCTCCAGCAACTTCAGAGCATGCTCCAGTCCCTTGTGCTCCAGAGGCAGAGGGTCGACATAGAGCTAAATGAGACGGAGAGGGCTCTCAAGACCCTCGAGAAGGTTCTCGAGGGTTCCAGGATCTTCAAGTCCGTCGGCTCTATCCTAGTCGAGATGCCTAAGGATGAGGTGGTTAGGGATCTGACAGAGAGGAAGGAGCTCCTAGAGATAAGGTCTAAGGCCTTGGAGAAGCAGGAGAACAAGGCGAGGGAGAGGCTTGCCAGCCTCCAAGAGGCCCTCCAGAGGGATCTGGGCCTCAAGCCCCCTCAGCCTGGCTTGGAGGGGAACGCCTCCAACTGAAGATCGAGGGAATCCTACCCCTCTCCTTGGTCATCCTCTCCGCCATCCTCCTCAGCTCCTCGTCCCTCCTCCTTAGGGGGGCCACATCCACCCTCAGGTTGAAGACCCCGTTCAGCACCTCTATGAGGTCGGCCACCGCGCCATAATCGACCGATGACATAAATTGGGTTGGGACGAAGAGGGTTGTCCATGGGATACCCCTCCTCAGGGCCTCATCTAGGAAACAGGCGTTGATGCCCGAGATCATACCCTCCTGAGCTGGCCTGACATCCAGTCGGGAGAGGTCCCCAGTGCTGAAGCCCATTATGACCCTCTCCCTCGCCCCCGAGAGAACCCCCTCCATGGATATGATCTCCTTCAATCCCTTCTTTGAGAGCCACTCCATCACCCCGAAGCCGAGGGGCCACGAGCTCTCAGTCGTAAAGAGGGCCTCGCTAACGATGAAGATAAGCCCCTCATCCCCCCCATAGATCCTGAAGGGGGGCCTAGGACGACCATCTATGAGGATCATCATCGGGGAGATCAGCCTAGACCTGACATAACCCCTCTCGAGAAACCCCCTGCTCCTGACGATGTACATCGCCGCTGTGCTGCCGATCATGCCGAATCCGGCGAATCCAAGGAAAACCGTGTATTTTCCCTTCTCAAAGGGTAGGGTTTCAACGACCTCTACGTCATCAATCATCTCTTTGGGCATGAATATACTATCAAGAGATGCCTAAAAATAGCTTTCCTTTTATCCGACCATCCCTCCCCCAAAATGGGGCTTATGGCAATAGAGCTTGAGGTGCTCAGGGAACTTCTAATGAAGAGGGTCATGATCTTCTGCCACCACAGCGCAGATCCCGATGCGGTATGCTCCGCTTATGCTGTGAAGAGCCTCGCTGAGGCCCTAGGCTCGGTTGAAGCCTCCATCATCCTGACCGGGGGGGCTAGCGGGATCTCGAAGCAGGTCATCAAGGCTCTAGGGATCCAGACGGTCGATAAGGCCTCCATAGATGAGGCTGAGGCCCTAATAGTTCTGGATACCTCCTCCCCATTACAGCTTGAGGAGTGGGGTGAGAAGATAGCTTCCTCAGGCAAGCCCACGGTTATTATAGACCATCACACACCAAGGCCGGAGACCATGAGGCTTGCATCTATCTCCATCATAGATGAGAGTTCGACCTCGACGTGCGAGATAGTCTACTGGATATATAGGGGTCTAGGGATAACGCCCTCAACAAAGGTTGCCAGGGCACTCCTGATAGGAATAGCCTACGACTCCAGGCACTTCCTCATCGGGAACTCGAGGACCTTCAGAGCCGTCTCAGAGCTCTTGGAGATAGAGGATGCCCTGCCTGATGTCACGGCATTACTGGCCTACGAGATGAACCGCTCGGAGAGGATAGCCCGCCTCAAAGCCGCGATGAGGATGGAACTCCACAAGGTTGGGGGCTGGATAATAGTCACCTCCCAAGTCGGCTCCTTCCACGCATCCGCATCTAGAGCCCTCATTGAGCTGGGAGCCGATATCGCCATGGTCGCGGGGGGGAAAAGGGGGGACATGAAGATGAGCCTACGCTCAACCAAGAGGTTCAATAGGGAGACCATGATCCACCTGGGAAGGGATGTGGCGATCCCCCTGGGGGAGGAGTTCGGCGGGGTCGGGGGAGGCCACCCAACCTCCGCCGGGGTCAAATCTAAGGGGGAGGCCGAGGAAATCTTGAAGAGGGCCCTCGAACTCATCTCGACCAGGATAGTGGGCATTTAAGATCAAGGCTCAACGTAGAAGCTGCTCAACTCTTCCTCTAGAACCCTTTTTAATCTGATCTATTCTTATTGAGGGAGGGCCCTTGGGAATCATAGAGGTCAGGGATCTCTGGTATATCTATCCAAACGCCAGCACTCCATCCCTCAAAGGCCTGAACATCGGGATAGAGCGAGGGGAGTTCGTCCTCCTCACAGGGCCGAGCGGCTGTGGAAAGACGACATTCTGCAGATGCCTAAACGGTTTGATACCCCACTTCTATGATGGGGAGATGAGGGGGGATGTAAAGGTCTCGGGCCTCTCCACGAAGGAGCACCCGATAGCCGAGCTCGCCAGGCACGTGGGGCTTGTCTTCCAGAACCCCGATAACCAGATATTCGCCCTAACAGTGGAGAAGGAGGTGGCCTTCGGCCCCGAGAACCTAGGCCTGGGGAGGGAGGAGATAATAGAAGCGGTTGAATGGGCCCTAAAGGTTACCGGGATAACCGAGCTGAGATATAAGGGGACCAACGAACTCTCAGGGGGGCAGAAGCAGAGGCTCGCCATCGCATCCGTCCTCGCGATGAGGCCCGATATAATCGTCCTAGACGAGCCCACATCATTCCTGGATCCCTTAGGTGCTGAGAGGATATTCGAGGTCCTGGAGAGGCTCAGGAGGGAGTTCGAGATAACCATCATCCTTATAGAGCACAGGGTCGACCTCGCCGTCAGATACGCAGATAGGATCATCGTCTTCGACGACGGCAGAGTGATAGCCAACGGCCCTCCGGAGGAGGTATTCGGAGCGGAGGAATCAAGACTAGCTGGGGTCGGAACGCCGAGGATTATAGAGCTGAGCAAGAGGCTAGCAAGAAGGGGGCTGAAGATAGGCGGCCTTCCCGTTAGCGCCGAGGAATTCGTATCCAGAATCGGAAAAACCCTCTCGACCCTCCAAGGGCCCCCAGAGATCAGGAGGCTGAGGAGAAGGGAGCCGGAATTTGTAAGCGGCACACCAATAATTGAGGTGGAGGAGATCCACTATACCTACCCTAACGGAATGCATGCGATAGATGGAGTATCCCTCACAATAAACAGGGGGGAGTTCATAGCCATCATGGGAGAGAACGGGGCTGGGAAGACGACTCTGGTCAAGCACTTCAACGGGCTCCTGAAGCCGCAGAGGGGGAGGGTACTAGTTGATGGATTGGACACCTCGAAGACAAGCGTAGCAGCCCTAGCCAGAAAGGTCGGGTTGGTATTCCAAAACCCGGACGACCAGCTCTTCGCCGAGAGCGTCGAGGAGGAGATAAAGTTCGGGCTTAGGAACTTCGGGTTCGAGGATGAGGTCATAGAGAAGCGCGTGGAGTGGGCCCTCAACCTTCTAGACATAGAGAGGTACAGGAAATCCAGCCCCTTCACCCTGAGCGGCGGGGAGAGGAAGAGGGTGGCCCTCGCCTCCGTCCTGGCATGGGATCCGGAGGTTGTAGTCCTCGACGAGCCGACCATAGGGCAGGACTACGCCCAGAAGGAGAGGCTCAGACACTTCCTGATGCAGCTGAGGACCAGGGGGAAGACCATAATAACGGTTACCCACGACGTAGAGTTCGTGGCCGAGAACCGCCCTAGGGTGATACTGATGGCCGGGGGAAGGATCATAGCCGACGGGCCCATGGAGAGGATAATGGCCGATGCCGAAACCCTGAGAAGGGCGTCCATCACCCCCCCAGAGGTGGCGAAGGCCTTCAGAGGCCTCTCAGATTACGGGCTTCCTCCCGATGTGTTCGACGTGGAGGAGGCAGCGGAGATCCTCACCATCTTCCTAAAGGGGGCAGGAGAATGAGCCTATTAGATGGGCTCAGGTTCAGGATGGGGGCCTCACCCATCCATAGGATCGACCCAAGGGCGAAGTTCATAATGGTTATGACCCTATTCTCCGCCTCTATACTCTTCTATGAGCTGCCCCCCCTCATGGCCATATTCCTATTGCAGGTCCCCATCCTCCTCTTGGGAAGGGTGGCGAGGGAGTGGATTAGAACTTTGAGGGGGGGAGCCTTGCTGGCCTTAATAATATTCGCCTCGAACCTAATCTCCTTCTACTTCTTCCAAGGACACATTTTGACCACCGAGATGATCGAGTTGTCCCTATCCCTATCCCTGCGCTTCCTCTCCCTCATGACCTCCTTCTCCATCTTCTTCCTAACAACCTCTCCAGACGAGCTCAGCCTAGCCCTAGAGAAGGCCCGAGTTCCATACGAGTTCAACTTCGCATTCATCACAGCCATAAGGTTCGTCCCGGTGCTAGCCGAGGAGGCCCAGTCCATCCTCGACGCACAGAGGGCCAGAGGGCTGGAGGTCGAGAGGGGGAGCTTCCTGGCCAGATTGAGGAACTACATCCCGGTCCTCCTCCCCCTCATCGTGAACTCCATAAGGAGAAGCCTGGAGCTCGCCGAGGCGATGGAGTCAAGGGGCTTCGGGGCATCGAAGAGGAGGACAAACCTCTACGAGCTTAGGATGAAGGGGGGAGACTACATCGTCCTCATCATCTCCGCCATCCTCCTCTGCGCATCGATGTACCTTAAGCTCTCAGGATTCTCAACCGGGACGGTTCTTCCCCCCACAAGGATTTTATAGGGAAACCGATCTTATCGGTCACAAGCCCTAAGCAACCGGGCCGAACCGAGACCCCGAGAGTAAAGTTTATATAATTATGATTTTATCTTTCAGGATAAAATATATATAATAATGGTGAAGAGGCTTGGAGCCGCGTAAGGTCCAGAAGGTGGGATACTCAACTCTCTCGGTATCCCTCCCCATGAACTGGGCGAAAAGGATGGGCATCAAGAAGGGGGATATAGTCTTCCTCTCTGAGGAGAAGAACGGGACCCTAAGGCTGACCGTCAAGCCTTCGAAGGGGGGAGAAGGAGGACTCTATGTAGTGGATGTAGACGCATGTGAGAACTCAAAGATCCTGGCCAGGGTCATTGTAGCAAACTACATCCTCGGGAGGGGCATGATCAGGGTCCAGTCATCCAAGCGATTGATGAGGGAGCAGATAGAGAGCATAAGGGAGGTGACCCAACGACTACTCGGGATAGGTATAATCGAGGAGAGCGATCAGCATCTGCTCCTCCAGAGTTCCATAGACCCTAAGGACTTCTCACCACAGACGGTTCTCAGGAGGCTCTACGTCCTAACCTCCACCATGTTCAAGGAGGTTGTGGACAGCCTAGCAGATGGTGATGTGGAGCTCTCCAAGGATGCGATAACCAGAGAGCATGAGGCCGACATGATCTACTGGCTCCTAGCAAGGCTTCTAGCCTCAGCCCAGCAGTCCGCCGTTGTTGCAGAGGATCTAGGCATAAAGGATCCAATGCAGATAATATACACAAACTTGATAGCCTGGTTCCTGGAGATGATCGGGGATAGAATCCAGAACATTGCAAACAACATAATAAACTTCTATCCCCTGAGAGAGGGAAGAGACAACGAGCTGCTTGATAGGCTCTCCCAGCTTGGATTGATGACGTTTACGATGTTCGATAAGGCGGTTAACAGCTTATTCAATGGAAATCTGAAGATAGCGAGCGACGCGATAGACCTGAAGGAGATCATGGAGAGGGAGGAGAGGAGCCTTCTTAAGGAGTTTCAGGGAAAGCTGGATACCGAGGCCGCAGTCTTCTTCAGCTCGATACTCTGGGAGCTGAGGATTATAGCCGAGCATAGCGCCGCAGTCGCCGAGATAGCTATTGATAACATCCTAAAGGGGGAGACGGATATCTGCAGAGCCGCCTCATAGGTGCAATTAAATAAATTCCTCAAGAGTCTTTCCGCCACACTTTTCGAAGGGAGAAATTCGAGTTGATCTTTTCCTTCAAGGGGTTTATATAGATTTTGTTATAAAAATATATACCATATTTATGAGGCCCTCCGATTCCGGAGGGCGATCAGAAAGGGAGATAAAGGGTCTACGATCAAACATTCATGAGAGATTTGGGGTATGTGAAGGAGATCTCCGGCGTTGTCCTATCCAGCATCAAGGAGATCATTGACCAGATCGATGAGAGGGAAATAGAAGAGATGGTCCAAAGGATCATAGAGTCGAGGGACAGGAAGATCCTCCTCTTGGGGTCGGGTAGGAGCGGATTTGTTGGGAAGGCCTTCGCCCTGAGGTTGATGCACCTAGGATTCAACATCTATGTGAGCGGCGAGACCATCACTCCGGCCCTGAGCCCCGAAGACCTCGTCATAGCAATATCTGGATCTGGTGTCACGAGGACGGTCGTCACTCAGGCCGAGGTAGCGAAGGAGATAGGCGCAAAGGTCATCGCCATAACCTCCCATGCTGACTCCCCCCTGGCCAAGGTCGCCGATAGCCTTGTCATTGTTAAGGGTAGAAGTAAGATAGATGTCGAGCCGGACTATGAGAGGAGGCAGATCATCGGAAAATATGACCCCACACCCCTGGGAACGATGTTCGAGCTCTCTGCAATGGTCTTCCTTGACTGTGTGATAGCCGAGCTGATGAGAAGGCTTGGCGTGAGCGAGCTGGATCTTAGGAAAAAGCACGCAACAGTTGAATGAGGGGGTTTGGGTCAACCCTCGGGGTCCGCGATCACCCCGCGATCACCCAGTTCTAGTCTAGATCCTATTAATTGATTTAAACCATAGTTAAAATCTAGGCTTTCTCGCAAAATTACGTAAAGGGGGATGTTTTTATATATCTTTATATTTTTATTCCATTTTTCGGTTAGATCCTCATGGTCCAAGTCTCGATAATTATGGGGAGCGAGTCTGATAGGGCGTTGGGTGAACAGGCTGAGGGTGTTCTCAGGGAGTTCGGGGTCGAGTGCGAGTTAAAGGTCCTATCGGCTCATAGGAATCCAAAAGACCTCGAGGAGTATATTGAGAGATGCGGCTGTGATGTTTACATCGCGATCGCCGGACTCTCAGCGGCCCTTCCGGGCTTCATAGCATCTAGAACCATTAAACCTGTTATCGGGGTTCCTAGGGAGGTAAAGCTCGGAGGCCTGGACTCCCTCCTCTCCATCGTGCAGATGCCCACCGGTGTTCCCGTGGCCTGTGTGGGTATAGACTCCGCGAGGAATGCGGCCATCTTGGCCGTGGAGATCCTAGCCCTAAAGTATGAGGGGCTCAAAGAGAGGCTTGAGGAGCGTAGATTGGCGGGTGGCTCTAGAGCCTCCTCTCCACATACCTGACTATCGACTCTAGGAGGAGTCTGCCATCTCCATATTCCGGTGGAGTTCCCCTCTTGGTCCATCCGGGGAGCTGCCAGCCGTAGTAGGCCCTCTCTGGGTGGGGCATAAGACCTAGGACGTTGCCTTCAGGGTTGCATATTCCAGCTATATCGTGGAGGGCTCCATCCGGGTTATAGGGATCCTCCCCATCGGCGAAGGTTCCATCAGGCTTTGCATACCTGAAGACGAGTTGATCCTGTTCGTAGAGCCTCCTCAGGTACTCATCCTCCCTATCTCTCGGGAATAGGAATCTGCCTTCTCCGTGGGCTACGGGCATCTCAAGGACAGCATCTGGTGGGATCTCCCTAGTTAGGGGGCAGTTCCCACTGTTCACATGTTTGATCCTCACCCACCTGCACTGGAAGCCATTCGGATTGTTTGCTAGTGCGGCTTGGGGATAGATAGATCTACCCTCGAACCCTGGGAGGAATCCCGCCTCTACCAGGAGCTGGAAGCCGTTGCAGATCCCAAGGACGGGGCGCCCCTCTCGGATGAACTCCTCCAGCTCCCGACCTATCCTATACTCACACTCCTTGGCCCAGATGGCCCCGCTCCTCACATAGTCGCCGTAGCTGAAGCCCCCTGGGAAGACTATGATGTCATAGTCCATTAGGTTCCTCTCCCTGAAGAGCCTCTGGGTGTGGACAACCTCGACCTTCACCCCGAGGTCAAGGAAGGCCATCGCCGTCTCGGAGTCGCAGTTCGTTCCTGGAGCCCTCGGGATCAGGACCCTGATCTCCGATCGGTTCAATTCGACCCTCCTAATGGTGTCTTCCACGCGTCCATTAGCTCCCCGAGTGAGAGGTCTAGGATGGTTCCCCTCCTCCCGAGAACCCTGAATCTATCCTCGGCTGTGACCATCCCCACGAGGGAGAGCTCGACGCCCTCCATCAGCTTCTCGAATGATGATCTATGCTCGGGTTTAACCTCGACCAGCAACCGGCCGTTTGACTCCGAGAAGAGCTTGAAGTCATCCCGCATCTCCTCATCAACGAGCACCCCCTCTAGGTTGAGCGTTAGTCCCAAGCCTCCTGTGAAGGCCATTTCCGCCGCGGCTATGCCTAAACCCCCCTCCGAGAGGTCGTGGCAGGATCTAACAAGGCCGAGATCCATCGCGGATATCACACGCCTATAGAGTTCAGCTGTCCTGCTGGCGTTGAGCTTGGGGACGGAGCCCCCTATGTAGCCCATGAGCCTAAGGTACTCGGAGCCTCCCACCTCCTTTCTAGTCAGACCTAGGAGGTAGATCAGGTCTCCTTCCTCCTTCAGCTCCATGGTCACAACCCTTCTGATGTCCGGAACTATTCCCACGGCGGTAACTAGGAGGGTGGGGGTGACTGGACCGAGTGGGGACTCGTTATATAAGCTGTCCTTACCAGAGACGAAGGGTGTTCCATAAGCCTTCGCGACATCGTAGCAGGCTCTGCAAGCTTGGACAAGCGAGCCCAAGCGGTCCTCCTTCTCAGGGTTCCCCCAGGTGAAGTTATCCAATAGAGCTATTCTCCTCCCTCCGACGGCGATGTTGTTCCTAACAGCCTCATCTATGGAGGATGCCGCCATCCAGTATGGGTCTATCCTCCCATATCTGGGTTTCAACCCTGAGGAGATGGATATCCCCCTCCAGGATGCCCCAAGGGGTTTCAGAACCGCCGCATCGCTCGGGCCCGCGTTCCATCCATGAAGGGGCTTTACCACCGTGCATCCTTTAACCTCGTGGTCATAACTCCTTATCACCTCCTCCTTGCTGGCTATATTTGGGGAGGCGAGCAGCCTCTTCAGGATGGCCTCGAGGTTCTGAGGCTCAGGGAAGATCGGATCCTCAAGGCTCGGGGGCCTCCATGAGGTTGAGCGCCTAATCCTGGGGGGGCTGAAGAGGTGGCGGAGGTCAAGCTCCGCTACTTTGAGGCCTCCATAGTAAACCCTTACCAAGCCCTCCTCACTGTACCTGCCGATGGGTGTTGCCTCCACCTGTTCCTCCTCGAAAATCCTTAATGCCTTCTCTAGGTTCTGGGGTGATATGGCTAGGCACATCCTCTCCTGGGACTCCGAGATCCAGATCTCCCATGGGGCCATGCTCGGATATTTAAGGGGCACCCTATCAAGCCAGACCTCAGCCCCCAATCCATATCTATATGCGGTCTCGCATACTGCGCAGCTCAGGCCTCCCCCGCCTAGATCTGTGATCCCTGACCCTAGCCCATCCTCCCCGATGAGCTTTATAGCCCTTTTTAGCTTCTCCTCCTCTAAGGGGTTCCCTATCTGGACCGCTGGCCTCGAGACCATCTCAGACTCCCAGGTCAGCTCAGACGAGGCGAAGGTGACCCCGTGGATCCCGTCTAGGCCCGTCCTGCCCCCTGCCACCACTATCCAATCCCCGGCCCTCACACACCTCGCATAGCGGTCCTTCCTTAGGAGCCCTAGGCAACCGGCGTATACCACGACATTCCCGACATATCCCTCATCGAAGTAGACCGCCCCATTGACCGTTGGGATGCCGACGCTGTTTCCGTAGGATCCAATCCCACTTACGACTCCCCTGAAGAGATATGATGGATGCTTAATCCCTTGGGGTAGAAGCTCGTACTTGTAGTCTAAGGGGCCGAAGCATAGGACATCTGTGCAGGCTATAGGGTCGGCCCAGACCCCTAGGATGTCCCTTATTACCCCCCCGATCCCAGTTGCGGCCCCCCCGAAGGGCTCTATGGCGGATGGGTGGTTGTGGGTCTCAACCTTCACCGCTATCGCGTGGTCTTCATCGAACTCAATGACTCCAGCGTTATCCTCGAACACGCTCAGGCACCAGTCGGGCCTCAGCTCCTCCACAACCCTCTTTATGTAGGTCTTGAGGAGGCCGTCCACCAACCCTTCAGGGGTCTCTATCAAGCCCTTGAAGGTCTTATGAAAGCAGTGCTCGCTCCATGTCTGGTCGTATGTCTGGAGTTCCACATCCGAGGCCTCCCTCCCAAGGCTATTGTAATGGTCTCTGATGGACCTCAACTCCTCAAGGCTCAATCCTAGGCCTAGAAGGGCAGCGATCTCGATCAGCTCCCCGTCTTCCGCCCCCCTCAAATCTATGAGATGATATGGGAAGGGGAGGGGGGTCCTCCTAACCCTCCTCAAGCCACACCCCTCAACTCGAAGGAGTAGTCGTCCTTGGTGGGATTAGCCAGGAGCCTCAGGCAGATCTCCTCAATGACCCTCCTCGCCTCCTCCTCATCTCCAGCCTCTAAGGAGAGATCATAAACCTTCCCAACCCTCACATCTAGAACACAGTATCCCAAGCCCTTTAAGGCCCTCGCCGTTGTCTCTCCCTCTGGATCAGAGTAGCCCCTCTTAAGGGTGACATGAACTCTGGCGGCGAATCTCATCTCGGTTATCACTTTCTTGGGGGCTGAGAGCTTTTTATCCCTTCTCCTTCATCTGGTAGGGAGCCTACCGCCTTAGATTAATAGATAGATGATGCTAATATCCGACATGTCGGTGGAGGATCCTCTTCTTAAAAACATCCAGCTCTAGTCTAACCCCTAAACCTACTACTTAAATATATGATCAAAGAGGCTATGGAGATCATTATTAGTAGAGGAGATGTAGCGAAGTAGAAACCGTTTTTCCTATATATAAATACTAAGATCCATGGGAGCCTCTCCACGCTTGGCAGGTGCCTAAGGATGAATGGGAGAGCCACGAGGATGATGCCGCTCACTATGAAGATAAGCCCCAGTAGGGTGAGTGGCCTATAGGTATCCATTTCCTAGGATCCAGAACTCTTAGAACCATAAAAATTTATTTCAAATCCGTCAAAATGACGATCGATTTATATGCCAAGCTCAGATACAGCCAGGCTTCTCAGGGTTA
Source organism: uncultured archaeon (assembly GCA_938048735.1). Classification (GTDB taxonomy): domain Archaea; phylum Thermoproteota; class Bathyarchaeia; order TCS64; family TCS64; genus JAGTRB01. The sequence goes on along the minus strand of CALIUM010000024.1, from coordinate 53,377 downwards.
ACCTAACCTCAAGGGAGGTGAGGTCCGAGGAGCTGGATTTGGGAACCCGAAGGGCCTATCTGGGTGGGAGGGGCTTCGGCATCCTATTCCTCTATAAGGAGAACCCAGCTGGCGTAGAACCCTTCTCACCGCATAACAGGCTCATCTTCGCCTCAAGCATAATAGGAGGGGCCCCAGTCCCTGGAATAAACAGGATAAGCATAGTCTCAAAATCCCCCCTGACATACGGGTTTGGGGAGGCTGAGGCTGGCGGGTTCTTCGGCCCAGAGCTCAGGAGGGCGGGCCTGGAAGCCATAATTGTGGAGGGGAGGGCGGAGAGCCCCGTGTACTTACACGTGGAGGATGGAAGGGCAGAACTCCTCGAAGCCGGCGAGCTCTGGGGTATGCAGACCAAGGAGACGGTGGAGGAGATCAGGAGGAGGCTCGGAAACCCCCTCATAAGGGTTGCATGCATAGGCCCGGCGGGTGAGAGGCTCGTCAGGTTCGCCAACATAATAGTAGACCAGAGATATGCCGCCGGAAGGAGCGGCCTAGGGGCGGTAATGGGCTATAAGAGGCTCAAGGCGGTGGCGGTAAGGGGGCGTGGAAGGGTGGAACTCCACGACCCCGAGAAGGTAAGCTCGCTCGCCAAGTGGTTTGCTGAGAATTGGAGAAGATACCCAGGGGCGAACGCGCGGCATATCTATGGAACCCTCGACGGCATCAGGGGCCTCAACATGGATGGGGTCCTCCCAACCCTAAACTTCAGAGGGGGCTCCCTCGAGGGGTTAGAGAAGATAAGTGGGGAGGCGATGAACGAGACTATACTGATAGGGAGGGAGGGCTGCTACGCCTGTCCGATAAACTGTAAGAGGGTGGTGGAGGGCAAGCCTCCCTACATCACCGACCCCTCCTATGGGGGGCCGGAGTACGAGACCGTAGCATCCTTCGGATCCCTATGCGGCATCAGCGACCTTAGCGCAATCTCCTACGCCAACCAGATATGTAATGCATATGGGGTTGACACCATAAGCGCCGGAAACGTCATATCCTTCGCAATGGAATGCTTCGAGAGTGGATTGATAGGAGAAAAAGAGACTGGAAACATTTCATTAAACTTTGGTAATACCTCATCAATGTTGAAAATTTTGGAAAAGATAGTTAAAAGGGAGGAATTTGGAGATATACTAGCGGAGGGGGTTAAAACCTCATCCGAAAAGATAGGCGAGGAATCGATTAAGTATGCTATGCATGTGAAGGGGAAGGAGATACCCATGCATGAGCCTCGAGGGAAGGTTGGGGTAGGGCTGCAATACGCCCTATCACCATCAGGGGCCGACCACATGCAGTGCGCCCACGACCCGGTATACGAGAGGGAAGCTGAGCACCTTAAAACCCTGGGGATCAACAAGCCTGTAGGAAGGTTAGACTTAGGAGCCGAGAAGGTCAAGGTCTTCTACTACTCAACCCTCTGGTGGGGCCTCCTAGATTCTCTATGCGCCTGTAAGTTCACCTTCACCCCTCACCCAGCCGGGGTCTATACGCCCAACCACCTTGTTGAGATAGTGAACGCGGTGACTGGATGGAGCACAAGCCTCTGGGAGTTGATGAAGGCGAGTGAGAGGGCCATCAACCTAGCGAGGCTATACAACATCAGGGAGGGGCATAAACCCGATATGGATACCCTCCCAGAGAGGTTCTTCCAAGAGCTCGAGTTCGGGAGTAGGAAGGGCCAGAAGATCCCGAGGGGCGAGTTCCTGAGGGCAAGGGAGATCTATTACAAAATGGCTGGATGGGATGAGAGGGGGTGCCCCACCGAGGAGAAGCTTCAAGAACTGGATCTGGGATGGGCAATAATAAATGCAAATTGAGGTTAAATATTTAACCTATATAAGAGATCTGACGAGAACTAACAGTGAGATTATTGAGATAGAGGGAGAAATGGATCTGTTTGAGCTTGTCAGAATTCTTGGAAAAAGATATGGTGATAATTTCTATGAACTTATATTAGACACGGAAAAAATGGAATTGAAAAATGGCGTGATCATCGGAATTAATGGGAAGGTGGCGCGGAGACTAGATGAGAAGATTAGAGATGGAGACACCCTGGTCCTCTCCATAGTCGTCGGCGGCGGATAGCTACAAATGTTAAACCTCTAGTGTCCTCCGATTGCATGGGGTCAGAGCTTCCCAACCCTCTTCATCTTATACCTCTCGTAAAGGAGGTATGTCTCACCTCCTTCCTTTACGAACTCCACGGGGATCTTCCTATCCATAGATATCCCGTGGAAGTGGAGACTTTCACCCACTAACCCCGAGGGGACGAGGGGAACCACGAGCTCCCTGTACCGGTCCCCCATATCTAGGGTTAGGAGGCTACCCCTCCTGGCCACTTTCACCCTCATGGTGGCCTTGTAGGTTTCGTAGACCCCTTCAAGCTCCTCCTGGAGCCTCTCATACCCGAATACTGGATTGTCCCTCGGATCCCTGCCAAGGAGGAGGGCCAAGGCGTACTCCCCGATATAGCTTAATGGGTATCCGCTGCCGTTTGCCAGGATCATAACCCCGATCTTCCTTTCGGGTATGAATCCCATGTAGGCCGTTGCGACCGAGACGCTTCCGCCGTGGCTTATGAGGTCGTATCCATAGAAGTCTCTACTTATTCCAAGGCCATATCCATAATACCTGACATACCTACTTATGAATGGCTCATCTGGAGTCTTCACCCTTGGCTTCATCATCTCCCTAATCGATTCTTCGCTTAAAATTCTACATCCTTTATATTCACCATAGTTCAGATACATCTTTACATATTCAGCCATGTCCATGGCATTACTGATGAGGCCACCATCGCTCAGTATACCTCCATATGGATATGTGCTCGGGATCCTCTCTCCATCCTTCGTGACTATGTATGGGGTCGCAGCGTCGGGATCTCTATCCACCTCATCCTTGTAGAAGTAGCTCCTCCTCATGCCCAGAGGCTCTAAGATGTGCCTCCTCACGTAGTCGACATATCCTTCGCCCGAGACCTTCTCTATAATATATCCAAGCAGAATGTATCCTTCATTGAGGTAGAACCACCTCTCACCCGGCTTCGTGTGCGCCCATCCCTCGGCCCCATCCATGAAGGTGAACATATCCCTGTAACCCGAGATAGGAAGCCACCTATCATGGGCCTTCATGGTATGCCTTATGACGGCCTCTGCATATGCGAGGGCTGGGATCCCGCTGGTATGGCTCATTAGGTGCCAGATCCTGACAGGCTCCCCATGACTCCTTAAACTAATTGGCAGGTGCTTCTCCACCGGATCCTCCACGTCTAGTAGACCCTTCTCCTGAAGCTGCATTATGGATATACAGGTGAATGACTTCGTCACACTGCCTATGCAGTAGAGGGTCTCAGGTGTCGCTGGGCTCCCCGTGGTGAGATCCCGAAAACCGAATCCTCTGCTGTAGACCACCTCACCATCCTTAATGGCTGAGATTGATAGACCTGGAAGCCTGGTCTCGGACATCTTCGAGAATATGAAACCTTCAAGACCTTCGAAATCGATACTCAACACATCACCAAATGCATGTTTAGTTTAAGATAATTAAAACAATTTCTGTCTAGTCCATCACGGTTAAGCCTGTTAAATCTCAACAAACTAAAGGCATCCATCCTAATGTTTTAAATGGTACCGAGTAATCATCATAGAAATCTCCTTCGAGGAGCTATGGAGTATGATAATTGTTGTCCTAGGCCCGCCAGGATCTGGAAAGGGAACGAGGGCCAGATTAATCGGCCAGATGTGCCAGATCCCCCTCATAGTGATGGGGGACATCTTGAGAGATGCCGTCTCCGAAGGTAGTGAGGAGGGCAAGAGGGCTAAAGGATACATGGAGCGAGGGGAGCTGGTTCCAGACGACTTGGTAATCGGCCTATTGGAGGAGAAGCTGAGGAGACTGAATTTGAAAAGAGGCTTTGTCCTGGACGGCTTCCCAAGGAACCTCAAACAGGCTGAAGCCCTAGATCACATATTAAGAGATGAGGGGGCAGACATCGATCTCGTCCTAAATGTCGTGGTCAGGGATGACGTCATCGTTGAAAGATTATCCCTCAGGAGATCCTGCCCCCACTGCGGCGCGATCTACCACCTCAAGGATAAGCCCCCCCTCAATGATGAGATATGCGACGAGTGTGGATCAAGGCTGATACAGAGAAATGACGACAGAGAGGAGATCATAAGGCATAGAATAATGATTTATTATAAAGAGACTAAACCGGTATTAGATAGATACATAAAAATGGGAAAGGTTGTTGAGATAAGTGGAGAGCTTATGATAGATAAAATACCGGATGAACTAAAAAAGATTCTTCATGAGAGGAGATTAATTCCAGTTGATAAATTAATGATCAAATAGAAATTTTTAGTCGAAGGATCCCGAAGAGACCATTTCAAAAGCATCTACGAGGGTCGTTATTCAGCCCAGCCGTCAGCCGAATACCATGAGGAACTCAGGTTTTAACCGCCTTCTCATCGGATCGGGAGTTCGAGGCGAAATCTTCAATTATCGAGGCGCCACGATCTCCTAGGGATGAATACCAAATTGAGGTTCCAGATCGTCGAAGTGAAGGCCCCGGAGGGGTGTAACCTGATCCTCGGCCAATCCCACTTCATAAAGACCGTGGAGGACATCTATGAGGCCTTGGTGAATAGCAATCCGAGGATCAGGTTCGGCCTAGCCTTCTGCGAGTCCTCAGGCCCCTGCCTAGTCAGGCATGAGGGAAACGACGAAGAACTCAGGAGGTTGGCCTATGAGAAGGCTCTTGAGATAGGGGCCGGCCACTGCTTCTTGCTTTTTATCAGGGAGGCCTATCCGATAAATGTGCTGAACTCACTAAAGCATGTCCCGGAGGTCTGCGGGATCTACTGCGCAACGGCAAACCCTGTCCAGGTGATATTGGTAGAGACAGAACAAGGTAGGGGGATAGTGGGGGTTGTTGATGGATATAGAGCTAGAGGGGTCGAGGACGAGGCGGATATAGAGGAGAGGAAGAGATTTTTGAGAAAAATAGGATATAAACTATGAATTCCTTAAATAAAAGGATTTAAATATCAACAATCTTCACTCTATTTTATTATAATTTTGAACAAATCCAAATGCAAATTTAAAGGATTGGAACTCTCGGTGGCGTATCCCATCGGGGATTAAAGTTATTTAGGGATTAGACTGCTATCTTTGTGAAGATGTCCTCGGATTCGAGAAGGTTCATATCCCACCTCACCGACCGTCTGAGATCCACTGAGAGGGGCTACCCCTTCGAATGGGAGGCTCCAGCCAGTGTCGCCCCTTATGTTCCGACCCCAATAAACATCGTGAAGAAGATGCTGGAGGTGGGGGGAGCGGGGCCAGACGACGTGGTGTATGACCTAGGATGCGGTGATGGGAGGATCCTATTCACAGCGATAGAGGAGTTCAATGTGAAGAAGGCGGTGGGCTATGAACTCAACGCATCAATGTGCGAGGCAGTGATGAGGAAGGTCAAGAATAAGGGTTTAGAGGATAGGATAGAGGTGATAAGGGGGAACTTCTTCCTAGCCGATCTCTCCTCAGCAACCCTCATCACACTATATCTAACCACATCCGGAAACGCGAAGCTGAAACCCAAGTTTGAGAAGGAACTCAGGGATGGAACAAGGATCGTGAGCCACGACTTCCCGATAAATGGGTGGATGAGCATGAGAATAGATGAGGCCTTTCACAACGACATAGGCTCTCACAGAATATACCTATACAGAGTCCCAGAATCCTTCAGATTGGAAGAAAGGAAGGGGCCCAGAGAACCCGAGGCGGGCCGCTGGGGCAGGATAAGAGATACCTTCCGAGGCACCATTAGGAGTTAGTTCAAGTCCACCTATTGGAATAGTCCCCTTAAAAAGACAATCTAGTCCAAGTGGGAGGCATTTCCAAGGGACTTTTACCTGCCTCCTAGGATTAGAGAGAGGAGGGCCATCCGCACATATAGGCCGTGCCTCATCTGTTTAAAGTACCAGGCGTTAGGGGTGTCATCCACATCCGTGGATATCTCTGTAACCCTGGGCAGGGGATGCATAATGATCAGATCCCTCTTAGCATGCCTCAGGGTCTCCCTTGTAATGATATATGAATCCTTTAGCTTCTCATATTCCCTGAGGTCTGGGAACCTCTCCTTCTGAATCCTCGTAACATATAGGACATCGATCTCCCCTAGGCACCTATAAAGATCATCCATCTCCTCATAATCTATTTTCCTCTCCAACTCCTTCAGGAGATCCCTCCTGAATCTGAGCCTCTCAGGGGAGACAAGGAAGACCTTCACATCATAGTTTGAGAGGGCGTAGAGGAGGGAGTGGACGGTCCTGCCGTACAGTAGGTCACCAAGGAGGGCGACCTTAAGCCCATCAATCCTGCCCTTCGCCGCCCTCATCGTGTGCAGATCCAGAAGGGCCTGGGTGGGATGTTCCAGGCTCCCAGAGCCGGCGTTTATAACAGGGATCCCGGCAGCATCAGCAGCCACCCTCGCCGCTCCATCCTCATAGTGCCTTATGACGATTATGTCCGAGTAGTTTTCAACAGTCTTTATAGTATCCCTTAGGGACTCCCCCTTCGCCACCGAGGAGGCGCTAGGCTCGGCGAAGCCTATCACCCCTCCACCCAGCCTCAGCATAGCCGACTCGAAGCTCAAACGGGTTCTCGTGCTAGGCTCGAAGAAGAGGGTGGCCATTATCCTCCCCCTAAGTATATCCGAACCCCTATCGGCGATGGGCTCCATCTCAGTCGCCCTGTCCAGGATGAAATCTATATCCTCCCTTGAGAGATCCTTCATGGAGACGATGTCTCTACCCAGAAAGGATGATGCGATGTCCAAATCCATCTTTTTTCCTCAGCATGAGAAATTATTAAAAGCTTTGGCCAAAGGTTCATCTTCAAGCAAGCCCGACGAACTATAAGTTTTTTGAGAAGCTAGATGGGAGTTAGTAATTCAACGAAAGCTTAACTCATTTCTGAAACTAAGGGGAGGGAGCTGAGAAGAAAAATAACTCTCCAATTTTCGGACAAATCCTACCAGAATTAATATTTCTAATGGGCTGATCTGTGGATCCCCAAAATTTTCTTAATTAGGAGTGGCTCTCAGTTAAGGGGAGTTTAACTATTAACTAGCTTAGGCTCTGTGTTCTTGGATCTCATTTAACGGGTGGAGGGTGGCTCTGATAGGTGAGATCTCCAGGTCCTGGTTTAGGGCCTCCATGTTCTGAAATCTCGACAATGGGCTGGAGGTTGAGGAGCCTGGGAACACCTCCGGGAGAACCTTCACCCATACTGGAAATCTGCATTTAAGGGCGGTTCCCTTCACGATGGCCTCTCCCCTCGGGAGGTCTCCCAAGAGGTTTACGAACTCCCCTCCAACGATCTCAGCCAGCCTCTGTTTATCTAGGTCCTCGAGGGAGTGGCATATTATGTTGTTTGCGCACTGGGTGACCACGGTCTTGTCTACAGTGGCTAATCTCTGGGTCACTATCCAGAGACCGATCCCGTTTCTCCCTCCATTGGTCGCTATCTCTTTTAGGATGCTTAGGAGCCTGGATCTGCTCTCTTTAGTTCCTATCTCGAAGATCCCCCGCTGGGGGGCGTAATACATCGCCTCCTCTAGGACGATCACGCATCCGAAGAGCTTATTCTCCAGGGCTTCGTTGAAGATCCTCCTCAAAACTTGGGCTATGACGACCTGCTTCTGGGACCATGTGTCCCTTCCTTGTGAAAGGTCCATGATCACGACCCTATGGTTCCTCAGCAGCTCGACTGGGTCTATGGGGTTTGTCTCGGTCTCTGGGATTAGACTCGAGCTGTTGATGGAGTTCATCACCTGCTGCATGTAGTTCTCGAACTCGGTCTCCTTCTTCCCGAAGCCTATTGATTCTGGGGTAACACCCTTTAGGGTTCTTCGGAGATTGGCCTTTGTTACGGGGCTTCTAGTTGAGTAAAGGTTCCTCAGGGCCCTGAATAGGATCTTCGAGTTCCACCAAGTCTTCTGCCATCCGAACTCGGAGAGGTAGTCCTCCCAGGGAATCTCCGAGGGCTGAAAGAAGCTCCTCCAAGGCACCTTGACGACTGTTTGAGGGGGCAGCCTCTCCACTAGGCAGCTGTATTCTCCATCCTTATCTACTATGAAGAACCTCACCGGCGGATTGAGTAGTGAAGCCCTGTAGATTAGGGAGATGGCTGTTGTTGTTTTTCCGCTGCCTACGGAGCCGCAGATAAGGCATGATTGTCTGATCAAGTGATACATATCAAGTTCAACATCTAGGTCGCTTGATGGGTCCACTCCGAGGAGGAGCTTCCAATTCCCTTCAGGCCTCACAAACCTCTCTATCACATTCCTCCCCGCAAGGTAGACGGGGGTCTGAGGGGGTATATGGTGTCTCAGGGGTCTTAAGTCACCATTCTCATCCATCCAGCCCCACTGGTAGGCCGTGGCGTGTAGGAACCAGTCGGGGTCGTCGACCAATCTCCCCTCAGTCAACATCGCAGCCTCATACTCCCTCACCCTCTTTCTAGGGTAGACCTCCGTCACCTGATAGACTACTGGAGAGCCGTTCTTTGGGTGTTTAACATATACTAGGTCGCCCTTAGCCAGCCCCGAATCCCTGAAAAGTATGATGTTTAACTCTTCCACAGGGTACTCCCCTGTGAGGCTGTAGGTGTATCCTATCAGCATATCCCCATCCATCTACCCTCACCCCAGAAAGGAGCCAGGAGGGAGACCTCACCTGTTAGACGCCCAATCCGAGCGACGGCCTCAGCGTAGATCTCACTCATAAACCGCTTAGAGATGCGGACCTCCTCATCGGCCTTGAGGATCGGGAGTGGTACGCCATTCCAGAAGCTTGAGCTGTAGCAGTAGCCGGCCACATTCTCTAGGTGGCTTAGGGAGAAGTCGGGGAGATCCAGCCTCAATGGTGGGATGGACCAGTCCTCCGAGAACCTCCCATAAAAGGAGTATATCGGGTGCCTAATCGCTTCGGGTGTGGAGCCCATGGGTCGCAGTCTATCGGCCCTTGTGGAGAAGAGGCCCGTCCTCTCCCCTGGCCTCAGGGCATGTAGCAATAGGAAGGAATCAGATAAGTCGGTCTCTTCCTGAAGTCCAAGATGGTGGATTATATGTCGAGAAGAGGGGCGTTTAACAACCCCTGCTAGGATTATTCCATTCTCCCCGCATCTTTCTAGGAGGCCGTTTACTGCCACGACCAGCCTTGATCTGTCTCTCTCCCCTCCAAACCTGCTAAGGAGGTCGCTGAATGCTAGGGGGCCGTCGACGAGTAGGAGCTGGGGCCTCCAACCATCATCTATGAAGCTGCAGGCGGTCTCGAAGAGTTTGGATTCTCTCCTCAGGCTCAGGGTGCCCTCAAACCTATCATTTGGGACCGTGTATGGTAGGACCAGTAGCTCAGGAGCCCTAAAATACCTCTCTCCATGGGGTAGGGTGTATACCAGGGCGCTGACGACGGCGTACCTCCTCGATGCTAGAGGTAGAATTTGGCTGCCCGCGTCCGCCCCTGAGACCTCTTTGTATGGCTCAAGCTTCCTCGTCTTAAAGATCTCCAATTCACGCCTGACCCTGGAAGCGAGTTCCCTCACCCTTGGCCCCTCATCCCTGACGCTGCTCGTGAGTTCTTTGAAGACCAGGTTTCTCACCTCTAGGCAGAGCCTAAGGTTCATGGTCATAGGTGGGTTGTGGGGGAAGTCGCTCTCAACCTGCCGTCTCCCACCCCTCATCCAAACCCCATTTACAACGATTCCTTTCTTGGATATTTAAACTCTGCGGAAAATAGAGCGTCATTTCGGAATTTTTGAGATTTATTTATATATCTCAAAATTTTAACGCTCGATAAATTTGAGGACCTCGGCCTTACAGGTCTTTCAGAGAAATATAAAGTTATATAAGGAGGCTGAGCTTCATTTATGTGATATGAATGAGGAGTCAACCCTGAAGGAATCGGTTTTCAGGGCCTTCCTCGAGGATCCAAAACTGGGGCCCAGTGAGGTCGCCGCTAAACTTAACGCCAACTACAACTCCGTTAAGGCTGTTTTCTCACAGCTCTGCGGTGAGGGATTGTTGGTTAGAGAGGGCAGAGGAAACTACACGCCAAATGTTCCTAGGATCCTTCTACACCTTCTGGATAGGATAAGGGCATTGGAGAAGGGCGTTGTTTAGAGGCGGATTGAAATGGAAGAGCTCTTAGATAGGGTTGCAAGGGAGTTATCCTTTGATACAAGTCCGTTTAAAATTCTGACATATCTCTCTTTCAGGGGGGCAAGCCTCCCCTCGCAGATAGCCGAGGAAACCGGGATCCCCCCTGGCACCGTGCGCCCCGCCCTGAGATCCCTGCTCGAGAAGGGGTTCGTGATACAGCAGGATGACGGGGCCTATAGGTCTAAGGTCGCCTTCACTGATATAATATCCGATCTGTATTTGAGATGTACAGCGAAGAAGCAGTAGCCGGAGGGAGACCCCTTGACGGGTTCCGAGGAGTTGGAGGGGCTGAAGAGGGCGGATACACAGCGTCTGGTCCTCTTAAGGCTTGTGGAGAAGGGGGAGCAGATGTCCTCCAAAGAGCTTTCGAAAGAGCTCTCCCTCTCCCTGAATGCTGTCAACATAGCCCTCTTCAACCTCCACAACAAGGGGCTAGTGGACAGGGTTTCGAGGGGGGTCTACAAGTATAAGCTTGGGCCCATATTGGTGATGCTACTTAAAGACTACTTCGAGAGGTAGGAGGATTGTCCCAAGATAGGTTGAAGGCTTTGGATGATCTGGGCCTTGAGACATCCGCCTTCAAGGTTTTATGCTATCTCTCATTCAAGGATAGGGCTATGAAGCCCTCCGAGATAGCGGAGAAGGTATGGGAGAAGGCCTCAACCGTGAGGGCGAGGCTGACCGAGCTTAAGGATGCGGGTCTGATCTCCGCCACCCCTGAAGGCTATATCTCAAACCTAACACCATATGATATGCTTATGAAGCTGTATAGAGAGATTAAGGAGGAGTTGAAAGGCTAGTTGACCCAGGGGGCTATGAAGGATCTAAGGGAAAAGATGAATGCCCTCCTAACGATACAGAAGGCACCCAGCCAGTTCGCCATCCTATCTCACCTGCTGAGTACCAGGAAGGCGATGACGATAAAGGAGCTCTCGGCTGAGCTGAACCTAACCCCTAAGGCCGCCGAGAGGGCCATGGCGAAGCTCTTGGAGAAAGGCCTCATCCAGAGAACACCCTTTAGGGATGGTGGATACGCCTGTGACAGTAATCTAATCCTCCTCTCACTTCTCCTCGCTACATCCGAGATTTATGAAAAACTAAGCAGGATGGAGACTACCTCCGAAGCCTAGGTATGACCTCCTCCTCCATCCATTTCAACCCCTTCGTGGACAGCTTGTAAAAAGCCCCCCTCTCCTCCGGCTTGAAGACGAGGCCCTTCCTAACCATCTCGTTCAGCCTAGCAGGGACAGTAACCTTCTTCCCACTCGCTGTGAGCCTATCCTTAATCTGCCTAGAGGTGGCTTGATGGTTCTTAGAACAGTATAGAACAATTCCTATAGCTTCATAATGAGATAGATCTTTCTTGGTTACGATCAAGGGGCCATCATGTCTCGTCTCCACTATACTCTTGAGATCATCATCTATTGAGGTCTCCATAATTGATGACACGATCCCTTTTGCCTCTTCTAAAAATCCTTTATCTAAACCCCTCAGGGCTTCTAGAATCTCTGATGTTGAGTCGCCTTCTATCTCAAGCTCGCAGAATTGAGTCTTTATACTCAACTTAAATCTAACCATCATCTCCTACCTCATGAATAGTATAAACATACCCCCTCCTCTTATCCTTCCATCTCCTGATCTTGTTCTTCTTGACCAGCCATACCAGAACCCCTGACAGAGTTGTCTTCGGGAAGAATATCGCATTAGCCTCCATCGCCTCCCGGATCTCGGAGAGGGTTCGAGGTGTTTTACCCCAGTCCGTCGAGAGGAGCGAGATCACGGCCTCGCTACACTGGTTTGTCACTGGGATCTTGGGAAAATCCTCCATGACGGCCCTAGGTTTAAGGCTGAGGTTTGTCCCCCCCTCCAGCTTAAAGGCATCTTGAACCTTCCCTACGATGCCACCTAACTCGTCAAGGGTGGATATCACCTCCTCCCTGTCCCCCCCTATCTCAACCTCAACCTGTCCTATTCTGACCCTTATCCGGAAAGGGGGGCGGCTCATGTTTATCACAAAGGGCTTACTAAGAGAGGGTTGCAAGGAATCATAATTAAACTTTTTTGGACGATATTCTTTTTGAACAGGATATATTTTTTAATATAAATGTAAAATATTCTGAAATTTAGCCTATGGAATGAGCCTTTATTGAAAACAAATTAGAGAGCTATCAAGATGAGAGAGACTTTAAGGTCTCCTTGAGGAGGAGTTGCACATCCTCGGGCTTGGCTCTTCCTCTAACCCTTGACATCACAATACCCATGAGGGGGCCAAAAGCCCTCTCACCCATCCTGGCCACCATCTCCATGTTCTCCTCAACCTGTTTCTTGACGAGCAGCCTCAGCTCATCTCCGGATATGGGTTTAAGCCCAAGGGCCTCCAAAGCCTGCTCGGGAGAAGCCTCAGGGTTAGCCGAGATCCATCTCAGAATCTCAGGTATGGCCTCCTTAGTCAACTCCCCCTCTCCTAGAAGCTTGAAAAGGCTCCTCAACGCCTCTTCTTTGACCCCTCCCACCCTGACCCCCTCCCTCTCGAGGCTCTTCATGGTCTCCGTGAGGATAACAGCTATAACGGTTGGGGATGCCCTGGTCTCTTTAGCCAACTCCTCGAAGAACTCGGAGTAGACCGAGTCGATGACCTGCCTTGCGAGCTTCTCGTTTAGATGATAGTCCTCCATTAACCTTCTAAGCTTCGCTTGCGGGGTCTCGGGTAAGGCCGCCTTAAGCCTCTCAATCCTCTCAGGTGTGATGGGTATGGGGAAAATATCCGTCTCGGGGTACATCCTAGCAGCCCCAGGCCTAGGCCTCGTGTATCTCGTCGTCCCATCCGGGTTTGGCGCCCTGGTCTCACTCGGCACTCCCAATATCGCCTCTCTCGCTCTGACTAGAAGAGCCTGGAGGCTTCTCCTGCACCTCTCCTCCTCATCGATTACGATGAAGAGTGCATCCCTATCCGTCGTCATGGTCTTTGAAAGGATCGATGAGAGCTCTTCATCGCTCAAATCCCCTCTTGAGAACTCCTCGATATGGAGGATCATTTTGGCTTCACCCCAAGCCCTCGCCCTATCGGCCATCTCCTTTCCCAGCGTGAGATTTGGGCAGAGTTCCCTAGTGAGCAGTCCTCCAAACCCTGGGAGGCGGAGGGCCATAACCCGACGGCCTCCAGTCAAAGCCTCCCTTATCGTTGGACTGTTCATGGAGGCGAATAGGTCGGTAAGATCGAAGAACTCCTCCTTCAAATCCGATGGGCTGAGCCCCCTGTTCCTCAGCTCTGATGCTATGGAGAGAAGGCTCAGTTGCCTCTGTGCCTCATACTCCACGACCTTGGAGATGAGTTCGAGTTCCTGGAGCCCCTTTATCTCTATCTGGGCGCCGCCTTCGATGGAGATGTTAAGGTCCTGCCTTATAGTTCCAAGACCTCTCCGAACCCTTCCAGTGGCCCTTAGGAGGCGACCAATGGCTAGGGCCACCTCCTCAGCCTCCTTAGGTGAGTGGAGTTCAGGAGTTGTTGAGACCTCTATCAAGGGTATCCCAAGTCTGTCTATCCTGTATCTTATCGTTTCATCATCCTCATCGACCTTCCTTGCTGCATCCTCCTCTAGGCAGATCTGCTCAAGGCCGTAGGTCCTGCCCCCTGCCTCTATTGAGCCCCCGATGGAGACCACACAGGTCCTCTGGAATCCCGTCGTGTTAGATCCGTCTACGACAATCTTCCTCATCACCTGGATCTCATCGACGGGCCTTGACCCAGTCATCAGGGCGAAGATGAGACAGGTATCTAGGGCCTCCTCATCGAGGGGGCCTGGAGGTTCCTCATCCATCTCGACGAGGCACGAGGTCTCCCTGTTAGCCTCATATACGATGGTCTTCCCATGGATGAACTCGAAGAGGGCTGCCGGGTCCACCTCTCCCAATTCACTTTGGCTCGGCCTTAGCCTTCTTTTGAAGGTGTATTCGGGGTCTCCCTTGAAGAGCCTCGGCGGGCACCTGCAGAACAGCTTATGCTTGGTCTCCAGTTCCTGGTGGATCTCTAGGCCGATCTTGAGGCCTAGGCTTCTATAGTCCATTAGGTTTCACCCTTCTCATATAGGGTCCGCTCTGAGTATTCCCCAGCTATGTTCATCCTCATCAGCCTCAGCGCCTCCCCCCTTCCTTCCCCCTGCCCTAGAGCCCACATGAGCTTCACCATGGCCGTCTCCGGAAGCATATCTCCTAAGGGCTCTACCCCCATCCTTAGCAGCTCCCTCCCCGTGGAGTACACCCTCATGTTAACCCTCCCCCAGAGGCACTGGGAGGTCATGCAGACCACAGCCCCCTCATCGATCAGCCTCTTTATGGGTGGGTAACACTTGGAGCCCACATGACCGAGCCCTGTCCCCTCTAACACGACCCCCTTGTACCCCCGGTCGGCGAGCCATTCTAGAATTCCAGGGTCGAATCCGGGATAGAACTTGATTAGGGCAACCCTCTGCTCGAACCTGTCCCTTATGACAAGCTCGTCCACACCCCTCCTCCTATAATCGTCTGTGAGCATCTCTAATCGGCCGTCTTTGAGCCTGGCTAAGGGCTGGGAGTTTATCGATCTGAAGGCGTACCTACTGCTCGTATGGCACTTTCTCACCTTCGTCCCCCTGTGGAAGGCTACGCTGTCGTCGGAGGTGGATTCGTGCATGGCTAGGACCACCTCCGCGAAGGGGGCCTCGATAGCTGCTTTCACCGAGCCTATGAGGTTTGTCGCGGCATCGGAGCTAGGCCTATCAGAGCTCCTCTGGGACCCAACAAAGATGACGGGAACCGGGAGGCCCTGGAGGGCGAAGCTCAGGGCTGCTGATGAGTAGCCCATTGTATCGGTGCCATGGGTTATGATAACACCCTCCGCCCCATCCCTTATCTTCTGGGCTGCCCTCCTGGCCATCTCAGACCAGTGGCTTGGCTCCATGTTCTCGCTGAATATCGAGAAGAGTATGTCGGCGTCTATAACAGCGATATCCGAGAGTTCGGGTATTATGCTTAGGAGGTCCCTTGAGCTTATGGCTGCTCTCACTCCTCCAGTAGTGTAGTCTACCCTGCTCGCTATTGTTCCCCCTGTGCTAATTATGCTCACCCTTGGCAGGTTAGGCTTGGTCTCGGGGATGGGTGGGGGCCTGAATTGAGGCCTCTCAGCTCTTCTCAAGCGTTCTATGCTCATGGAATCCTCTAGGGCTATTCCGATGTTGTAGCCGCTGCGGAGCTTCAGCACAATGTATGTATCGTCGGCCGTCTCTATCCTCGGCATCAATATGCCCTCATAGGTTTCGCTCCCTCCATGGATCCTCACCAGGTCCCCTACCTTAACCCCGGCGTTCTCTAGGGCCTCCCTAACGCGCCCCCTATAACCCTGAAGAGCTTCATCCATGCCAACCACTTACTCAGGTATCGACTCGATAAGCCACTATATCATCCTGTAGTATACTCCTTTCTTAGGCCTATTCTCCTCCCCATCCAAAAGGGAGGTGAAGGCCTTTGTCAAGCCCTCTATTCTGGGATCTCTTCCGACAGAGCGTACAACCTCCTCATAGTGCTCTTTATCCCTGAACCTGTAGACCTCCATCCAGTTCTGGGGGTCAACCGCATCCCTGTATATCTCAACGCCCAGACAGCCATGTTCATTATAGATCCCAACCATCTCCTTACCTATCTGTATATACCTCGCAGCCCTCTCAGGAGGGATCTTCAGGTTATAGACCACTATGAACAATGCCCGGCCACTAGTTAAGCCTGATTGGGGAGAATAAAACTGTTACCCAAGCCTCTTGGACATATAGACCCCATCTGGGTAGTATCCGAGTTTCTTATAGTACTCCTTAGTCCCTAGGGCGCTCAGTACGACCAGCTTCTTCATGTCGTACCTCTCCCTGGAGATCCTCTCGGCCTCTGAAAGCAAGGTTCTCCCCCACCCCCTATGCTGCCAGGCGTCTTCAATCCTTTTCCCAACAGGGGTCATCCTTCCATAGACGTGGAGCTCCCTAACGACGGCGGAGCCTCTTATCTCGGGCCTATGAGCATTCTCCGATGGTATCCTTAGCCTGATGAATCCTATAAGGGCATCCTCCTCATCATCCTCTACGGAGATGAAGTTCTCTATGCCTCCTGAGGCCTCATAAGAGATGCAGTGTAAATTTACCTTTCCGTCTCTTCTCTCCCCGTTGAGGCTCTTGTGGCCGACCTCCCTGCATCTTATACACCTGCAATGCCCCCCCAGCTTCCTCAGCCTCTCTTCAACCAGCTGCCTGAGATTGCTCCTCTTGACCCCCGCCTCAACCAGGTTTGATGGTATATCCCTCTGAATCCTCATTATCCTAATCCAGGGTGGCACCATCTGTTTGACCTTGGCGATCAGCTCAACAGCCTCCTCAGTAGAGAGGGGATTATAATCTCCCGAGGCCCACAAATCATAGAGCTTAGTCCCCTTCAGGACGAGGGTTGGATAGATCTTCAGCATATCGGGCTTGAATCTCGGATCGGTGAAGATTGTTCTGAAGGCCTCGATGTCCCTATCCCAGCTTGAGCCAGGTAGGCCAGGCATCATGTGGTAGCAGACCTTGAGGCCCGAATCCTTGAGAAGGCCAGTGGCTTTGATAACATCCTTCACGGTGTGCCCCCTGCCAACCAGCTGGTATATGTCATCATAGATATTTTGAACCCCAAGCTCCACCCTGGTGACGCCTAACTCCAAAATTAGGTCGACGCTCCTCTCGGTTATCGTGTCAGGTCTGGTCTCGACCGTTATCCCCACATTCCTTATCCTCGAATTCTCAGCCAGTCTCTTGGCTTGAATTAGGTCTTCTGAATCCACCCCTGTTATAGCGTCTATGCATCTCTTCACGAACCATTCCTGGTATTCCACGGGAGATGCTGGAAAAGTGCCCCCCATGATGATGAGGTCAACCTTATCCACCTCATGCCCTATTCTTCTTAGCTGAGTTATCCTGCTCACCACCTGGCGGTAGGGGTCATATTGGTTTTGGATCCCCCTCATTGCAGCCGGCTCATGCCCGGTGTAGCTTTGGGGGAACCCCTCCTCAGGCCCTCCTGGACAGTAGGCGCACCTACCATGAGGACATCCCCTCGGCTCGGTCATGACGGCCACGACTATGACCCCGCTCGCAGCCCTGGCCCTCTTCCTTTTGAGAATCGGGATGAGCTTCCCCGCCTCCCCCTCGGGCAGTGAGGCAATTATATCCGCATTCCCAGGGATCCTGGCTAGACAATGCTTCCTACAAACCTCTAACTTGATCCTGTTGATCTCTTCTAAACTCTTAGGTTGCCGAAGTAAAATCGTTTCAACTATATCCCTAATTGCGGCTTCCAATCCTCAGATCATCTTATCGGGCTTCTCCTTAGAGGAAGCTGCCTCTCCCTAGCCCCTTGGATTCCTCCGGGGCGTAAATGATCCTCTTCTGGAAGTTGACCCAGTTCCTCCTTCTAGGGATGGGCTGCCTCCTCGGCCTAGCCTCTATCTTTGGGGTTTGAGACCTAACCTTCCCAGCCTTTGTCAGGGAACCATGTGTCGGCATCTATTTCACAGATCTACTCTAAATAGGGCTGTGTGTATAAACCTTTCTAGTTAGGGTTGGAAGGGGGCGTCGTGACCTGGGATGACAGTAGATGGCTTCAGAGAAATTATCTTCTTCACGCTCTCTACAGCCATCTCCGGTGAGACATTTAGTGTGACGACCTGAGGAGGCCTCATCAGTTGTAGGTCCTCCTTGACTATTACGGCGTCCCCCACACATGCCACTAATCCATTCCTAGTCTCGGCCAATACCGATATACTCCCCGGCGTGTGTCCAGGGGTCTCCAAGATCCTGACATTCTCGCTTATCTTGTAAGGGCCTGATATCTCCTCTACATCCATTATCCCCATATAGGCCTCATAATATTCGGGCCAGTAAAGCCTCCTGCAGTACTCGGTTTCCCTCTCATGGACGATGAGCCTTCTACCCCTGAAGAGGTAGTTGCACTCAACGTGATCGTAGTGGCAGTGGGTATTCACAACTATATCGATATCCTCAGGCTTGAGACCGAACTCCGCGAGGCGCAACTGGAAGGCCCCGTATCTTCCAAGCTGTATGATGCCGGGGTCCACGACTATATTGACATCTCCATCCCTTATGAGAAGGGTGTTCGTGGATCCGAGGTTGAACACCCTCCCTCCATAGGCATCACCGACCTCCCTCTCCGGCATGGGCGTCAAAGGCCACCTTATGCTTAGCACTGGATGGCCCTTCATGAGGCCCATCTGGATATAGAAACAGTGGAACAGGATCTCGACCTCTGCCAAGGCAGCTCAAGTAGATCTGTGTTTGAGCGTGGATAACTCTTATCAGAGTTTATGGCTCTATGGGGATCATTATCCCCGAAGGATCCATTTTGGCCCTACCTAGCTCATCGCCTACCAGCCTGAGCTGCTGGGAGTTGAAGACAGGGCCATCCCTGCAGACCCTGAAGGGGCCTAATGCGCAGCTTCCGCAGAGGCCCACAGCGCACTTTATATATCGTTCAAGGCTCGCCTGTATGGGAAGCCCTCTCCTCTCAGCCTCCTCGAAGACCTTACATATCATAGGCTCGGGGCCGCATACGTATACGCTGTCGAAATCTTCCTCCACCATCAGCCTCATCGCCAGATCCGACGCGTATCCCTTGAAGCCAAGGGAGCCATCATCCGTGGTGAGGAGGAGCCTCCTACCCAGAAGCCTCTCCAGAGGATTTCTAAATAGTAGTTCGTCAGCGCTCCTTGCCCCTAGGATAAATGTGGGCTCCAAACCATCAGCGATCATGGCTTCTAGAAGAGGCTTTAGGGCCGCTACTCCGGTCCCCCCTCCGACGAGAAGGGGTCTGGAGCCTGAGATCGTGAAGCCGTTTCCAAAGGGGCCTCTTATACCTATTCTATCTCCCACCCTCATTTTGTGGAGGGCTCTTGTCCCCTCTCCCACAGCCCTGACCGTCACGGAGATCCTCTCACGGCTTATGGTGGAGAGGGACATTGGAACCTCATCCACCCCGGGTGCCCAGATCATGAGAAACTGGCCCGGCTTGGCCTCCGAGCATAACCTGTCGCTTAGGTATATGGTCTTGACATCCCTCGACTCCTCCTCCACCCTCGTTATGGTGGTTATCCTTAGGAGTTCAGGCCTTATGGGCAAGTCCGACAATCTCGTTCACATCCCTAAAGCCATTACCTTCGAGGTATCCCTTCACTCCTTCCAGGATCTCCCCAAAGACCTCGAGCCCCCTATACATTATCGCTGTGCCTATCTGTACGGCATTGGCGCCGCATAGGAGAAACTCTACGGCGTCCCTCCAGGTCGAGATGCCTCCGCATCCTATCACGGGAATTTCAACCTCCTCGGTGATCTCCCAGACACATCTCAGGGCGACTGGCTTTAGAGCGGGTCCAGATAAGCCTCCAACTATGTTCGATAGGATCGGCCTCCTCAGCTCCACATCTATTGCCAAACCCTTTAAGGTGTTTACGGCCGTTATCGCATCCGCTCCCCCCCTCTCAGATGCCCATGCGCACTCCAATATATCCCCAACGTTTGGAGATAGCTTCACGAAGATTGGTAGATCGACGGCGTCCTTGACGGCTGAGGTGACTCTCTCTATGTTTTCTGGGTCGGCGTCTAGGAGGCACCTCTCCCCCCCAACAGTGGGACAGCTATAGTTTAGTTCCAGGGCATCCGCCCCACCTTCGGCTAGGATCCTCGCGACCTCTACGAACTCCTCCCGAGACGAGCCGAATATGCTTGCTATAACCGGTATCCCCATCCCCTTGAGCTTCTTCACCTCGTTAGCGAAGTATGTGGCGCCCGGGTTTGGCAGGCCCATAGAGTTCAGGACTCCCCCCTCGACGACCACCAAGGTTGGGTTTGAGTGGCCCCTCCTGGGATGGAGCCCGATGCTCTTTGTGACGACCCCCCCCGCTCCACCCTCATAGACCCTCTTTAATAGGTTTGCTGATAGGCCAAGGATCCCGGCGGCGTTCATTAGAGGATTCCTTAACTTAAGTCCCCCTATCTCCACTGCTAAGTTTAATTGAGACATCGTTCTCAAATATTGGGAGAGGGCTCTGGATAAACCTTCAGGGATATGTGATATGAGGAAGGAAGGCTCAGCCCGCCGGATCTATATAGTTGAATCCATCATCGGACTATTCGGGATAGATGAGAATAATGGGATCATAGAGAGGATCCTTTACAAGGGGAGTCTTGAGGAGATCGCAGAAACCATAGACCGGCAGAGGAAGGGGGAGCTGACGGAGGAGGCCATCGAGATGATTAGAAGGCTTTTAGAAAAAGGGTATACGAGGTTCATCTTCTCAAACAGGGCCTTGGCGGAGGGCGCGAGGGGGAAGGGGGGGGTGGAGGCGGAGTTCCTCGAGAACTCTAAGGCCTGCAGATATCTCCGCCTGAATCTAGAGAGGATAGCACTGGAGAGTGGCCTCGTGAGAGAAGCTTCCCAGCTCTATGAGATGAACAGGGAGATCTCGCTTATCCTGGCTAGGAGGGATGTTGGTAAGGCCTTATCTGATAGGGAGGCCATCATAATCAAGGCAATCCAGACATTGGAGGGGCTTGACAGGGCCTTAAACATCCTCTCTGGGAAGCTGAGGGAGTGGTATGGCCTCCACTTCCCCGAGCTTGGCAGGATCATCGAGGATCATGAAACCTACTCCACAATCCTCGGAGAATTAGGCGATAGAACACTGATGATGGAAATCCCAGAGAGTATAAATCTTGATGAGAGGGTTAGGATTGAGATCTCTAAAGCTTCCTCAGCCTCGATCGGGGCGCATATGTCGGAGGAGGATGTTGAGCCCGTGAGAAGGCTGGCCTTACACCTCAAAGGCCTTTACGGGTATAGGAAGGAGCTTGAGAAGTACGTAATGAAGACGACATTGGAGGTGGCCCCTAACCTTTCAGAGCTTGCAGGGCCCATCCTCGCAGCGAGGCTGATAAAGAAGGCCGGGGGGCTTAAGAGGCTTTCGATGATGCCCTCCGGCACGATCCAGCTTCTGGGAGCTGAGAAGGCAATGTTCCGTGCCTTGAAGACCAGGTCGAAGCCCCCTAAGCACGGCCTCATATTTCAACATCCAATCGTGCACAACTCCCCAAGGAAGATGAGGGGAAGCTTGGCGAGGATTCTGGCATCCCAACTTGCAGTCGCCGCTAGAGCGGACGCCCTCACTGGAAAGTATATCGGAGAAGAGCTTAAGAGAAAGCTGGAGGCGAGATTAGAGGGGTTAAAAATCCATCGTAAAAAGCGAGGATTATCAAAGGTGGATGTATTTTGAGATTTTAAGATGGAGATCTATTTAAACCAGAAGTGAAATATTATTCCGTGGGTCGTGTTCATTATTGCAATTTTTTTGAGAATTGGTCGGTGATATGGATATTATAAAAGCCGTTTATTCAACGCTGATTCTCTCTGTTGGGTGGGGGACTGAAAGGTTTACATACTAGGTAGTCCATCCTATAAACGATAAACCTCGAGGTGAGCGGTGTGACGGCATATCCCGAGGCTTCGCATGAGATGTTCAGGAGGTCAGATTGCCCCTATCTCTACAGCTGTGAGAACCAGGTTACAAGGGACTATTTCACGAGGATCTGTAATACACCGGGGTACGTCAACTGCCAGTACTTCGCTAAGATGGTGGGGGAGCTGAGGAGGCCCATGACCTGGCTCCAGAAGCTGGCAGTGGAGCAGGAGAGGCTCATGGAATCCGATGTTGAGGTTCGGTGAGCCTAGAGGGCCAAACCACGGAGGAAGAGGATGGGAATAGAGATACACGAACTATTTCAAGGTGTATTTGAGATTCTCATGGAGGATAGGAGGCTCCTGGCGACTATCAATCTAACCCCTGGGATCGATGTTTATGGAGAGCAGCTCATAAGGGTTGGAGATGTTGAGTACAGGGCTTGGAGTCCCTTCAGGAGTAAGCTCGCCGCCGCCATTTTGAGGGGATTGAAGAACATGCCCATCTCCAGGGGGATGAAGATCCTCTATCTGGGTGTGGCATCCGGAACAACCTGCTCCCACATCTCAGACATCGTCGGAGATGGAGGCCACATCTGGGGGGTAGACTTCGCACCCCGGCCTCTGAGAGACCTCATAGAGAAACTAGCATCCTATAGGAGGAATATCTCACCTATCCTAGGAGATGCAAGGAACCCAGAGGCCTACTCACCTCTGGTGCCCATCGTCGACCTGATCTACGCTGATGTGGCTCAGCCAGACCAGTCGAGAATCCTCCATAGGAATGCGGAGTTCTACCTCAAACCAAGCGGGTGGGCATTATTAGCCATCAAATCTAGGAGCATAGATGTCACTAGGCCCCCGGAAGAGGTATATAAAGCGGAGATAGAGGAGATTGAGAGTAGAGGATTCGAAGTATTGGAGGTCGTTGAATTAGATCCCTATGAAAAGGATCACGCCATGGTTGTGGCCTCATTCCATAGCTAGGCTAGGATGCATCGAGAGCCTCTTGACCGTCTTCCAAGATCTCCTAATAAAGTGAGGTAGTTCTGCACCCTCCAACAGGGTTTTCTTAAGAAACTCTATAGTCTTTTTGTCGCTTGGGTATCCAGAGCCGAAGTCTCCATGGCTTCTCCTAAGCTCCTCTATAATTCTATCCCTTCTAACCTTCGCGAGGATAGAGGCAGCCGAGACGATGGGGTGAACCTTGTCGGCATTATGCTCACAGAATATCTGGGGCTTCCATCTCATGACCCTGAGGATCTGGTGGGCTAGCCTTGAGGTATCCACGTCTGAAGAGTCGACATAGACCAGATCCGGTCTAAGCTCGTCTATCACCCTTGCCATCGCCAAAGCCTCAAGATAGTTAAGCCTGCGCAGCTTCACTCCTCCCTCCACAATCCTGTCAATGGCGTGGGGAGGTATCTCGAAATATGCGCAACTCGAGGCTATGGCCTCGATCTCCCACCTCAGGCGTTCACGCTTCTTCGGAGAGAGGAGCTTCGAGTCCCTCACGCCCAGCAGCTTGAGACTCTCGATTCTATCCTCCTCCATCATAACCCCAGCCACTATAAGGGGGCCTATCACACAGCCTCTGCCCGCCTCATCCACCCCCGCTATAAGGGTTCTCAATACTCCTCCACCTCAGGGGAATCGCAATACCTGCGAGGCCAAGCTCAAGGGAAGCGCATCCCTATTCTCTTGGGAGACCCAGAAGAGGGCCCCGTATTTCCCGTAGAGATCTGCATAGTCTCTGTGGACAACCGCTATTAGGGTCACTGGACCTGTGAGGAGTTCGATGATCCTCCTACTAAAAAGGTTTGAATAGAGCTCCATCCTACCTATCTCGTCGATAAAGACTACGTCGAACCTCTTCTCTGCGCCATCCAGGGCTGGCAGTGCTACCGACTCGAAGGCAGTGACATCCACCCCATACCTTCCAACCCTATGGATGGAGGGGATATCAACCCCTGCCATGATGGCCTCTCTACCTGAGGCGAGGTCGACTATCTTGAATCCGATCCTCCTCCCCTTCTCGCGGAGCTCAGGGGTGGATATCCCTCCAATCCTCAACCCCTCCATACGTAAAAGACCTACACATCTCATAATGACCGTAGACTTACCAGATCCAGGGGGGCCCGTAAGGAGGTACTTCCTCTTATCCAAGTTCCTCATCCATCATATCTAATTTAGCTCTTTTAATAATTCCATGAAATTCTGGCGGATAAAGTTGGGAGTCGCTAGATGATGCCCTCCCTCCTAAGCTCCTCGAGTTCGGCTTCGGAGATTCCGAGGAACTCGCAGTAAACCTCTTTGTTATGCTCGCCTAGTGCTGGTGCGGGTTTTCTCAGATCTCCCTCGGCCTCGAGGAATTTTATGGGGAATCCCGGCAGGGTTAAATCTCCAAGGTTCGGGCTATAAAGCTTCACAATCATCTCCCTAGCTAGGGCTTGTTCATTTGTTAAAACTTCCTCGAGGTTGAGGACTGGCGCCACCGGTATCCCAGCCCTCGAGAGGAGCTCCACTACCTCATCCCTGCTCCTCTCAGCCATCCATCCCGCGACGCCCTCCCATGTCAACTCATCAAGCCCAATGGCCTCCTTGAGCTTCTCCTCCATCCTACCAGGCGGTATGCTTATCATCACATATCCATCTCTGGTTCTATGACAGCCGGAGACCTGAATGTCATACATGGATAAGGCCTTCTTGAAGGTTGTTCCAGCCATCGTCCAGAACCCTATGCTCTGAAGCACCGCTATCATCGAGTCCATCTGGGCCACATCTACCCTGTCCCCATACCCAGTCTTTGAGCGTTTTATGAGGGCGGAGAGTATCCCGGCCAGTGCTGTTAGGCCTGGAATGGTGTCGGCGATCGCCTCCGGGGCCAGGAGAGGGGGGCCATCTGGGTTTACGCTCTCCCTCATCAGCCACATATAGCCACTCGCAGCCTGCGCTATCGCATCGAAGCTACGCCTCTTTGACCAAGGCCCCGTATGGCCGAAGCCGGAGATGGAGGCATATATTATTCCGGGGTTGAGGGTTTTAAGGGTCTCCCATCCAAGTCCAAGCTCCTCCATCGTTCCCGGGGAGAAGTTCTCGACGACGACATCGGCCTTCCTTACCAACTCCTTGAAGATCTCCAAACCCCTTGGTGTCTTCAGGTTCAGGGTTATCCCCTTCTTGTTCCTGTTGAGGAAGGAGAAGTAGGGGCTTATATCCTTAACAAGGGGTGGGAAGGCCCTCGTCATCTCACCCCAAGGGGGCTCTATCTTCAAGACCTCGGCCCCCATCGCCGCTAGGTACAGGGTGCATATGGGCCCCGCATGTGCGTGGGTGAGATCTAGAACCCTAATTCCCTCCAAGGGCTTCATTTCATTCTCCTTAAGAGATTGTGGTTTTATTAAAACCATCGCGCCCTCAAAACGAATTACTATAATAATCCATCATGAACAATTATAGTCAGAATTTGCAAATGATTTTAAGCTCTATGATTAGAACGATGGATTATCCGACATTTTTAGAATACTCTTTGCCCTTCTCTTTGACCACCCATGTCCCATCTCAATGATTCCTTCGATGGACAGCAGATAGAGTTTAAGATCAATTCCTCCTCCATAGCCCCCCAGCCCTCCATCAGCTCTGATTATCCTATGGCATGGTATCACTATGGGTAATGGGTTGGCTCCAACCGCGTCTCCAACAGCCCTTACCGCTTTAGGCCTTCCGATCTCCTCGGCTATCCTACCGTATGATGAGAGCCTCCCAAAGGGGACCTTATAGATGGCCCTCCACACATCCTTTTGAAATTCTGTCCCATTGAGATCCAGTGGGATGTCGAAGATTACCTTATTCCCTCTAAAATACTCATCAAGCATCCCTTCTATCTTGGTGAACCTCCTGGCATCCCTAATAGGCTTGGATGAGGTGATCTTCCTCAAATCAGCGAGGAATTGCTCCTCTGATACGAGGAGATCTATCTTTAATAGGCCCTTCTCGGAGCCGGCGATCCAGATCTCCCCTATGGGGGAGAGTATCCCATCATAGTAAACCACTCCTTCCCGTAGAGGCCTCAACCCTTATCCCGATGAACAAACCTGTTTTTAGATTTAACTGTGCTGGTTTATGAGATGCTTGACATTTACCTTAATATCGACATCTTTAAAGTTGCCTTACCTAAGGTTCATTTTAAGTTTTAGCCTTCTCGATTTTATTTGTTCTCAAAAATCTATATAGAGAAACATAAATTATATATATTCTATAAAAAGATTTAAATATCCTTCCATCAATGTAAGTTGAAAAACTTTGGAGGCGAGATATAAAACATCAATATTCGTCATCTTATCGGCATATTTTTTCGTCTCCTCAAATAGTTCTCATAAAGTCCTCAGCCGTAGGTTTAGGCAGATCCCTTGCGGAGGCCCTCCTCTTCCTCGTAAGGGACACAACAAGCGGGGTCTTCGTGGGCTGGTTGTCAACAGCTCTATTACATAGCAGTGGGGCCTTTGACTCCATAATAGTGGCCTTCGTATCCGCAGGGGTGATCCCCCTTAGATTGGCTGTGGCAACGATACTAGGGGCTGAGGTTGGAACCACGGTTACACCCTTAACCATATCTATACTGGGCTACATAAGGAGGAGGAGCCAGCTATCCGCCAGCTTTAACGTCTCCATGACCCATTTCCTCTATAACCTACTGACCCTCATTTTATTCTACTTCTTGGAACTCTCCCTCGGAGTTTTCACAAGGATAGCTGAGGCTGGAAAGGGGATATTTGTTAAAGCCTCCTGGCTCAGCCTCATACCAGATATTCTAGAATTGATCACGCCCTGGGTCGACCTCTTAATGGGTTTTATTCCCGGATGGCTGGGGATCATCTTTGGATGCTTTATTCTACTAGCATCCCTGTGGGCCTTCGAGCACTATATGACCGCAACCTTCAACATGCCGAGATCATGGAACCTCATCAGGGCGACCTTTATGAAGCCTCTGAGGGCCTTCATCGCAGGGTTCATCTTCACGATACTGGTTCCAAGCACCACGGTGATGGTATCCCTCCTCGTGCCATTGGCGGCCAGCGGCGTCATCGGGCCAGAGCATTATATCCTACCCTACGTTCTAGGAGCAAACATAGGAACTGTTTTCGATGTTATGATAGCGGCCTTTGCCACGGGGGATCCAGCCGCCCTTGGCGTCTGGCTCGTCCACCTCTCGAATAACTTGGTGGGAGCCCTTATCTTTCTCCCACTTATGAAGCATTTCAGTGGACTGGTGAGACGGGTCTCGAATGAGGTCTCGTCCTCGCCCTGGAGGTCCCTTCTATTTATAGGCACCTACCACCTTATCCCCATCCTTATAATCTCCTATTATCTTCTTCGAAGATGATAGGAGCCTCTCACTCAGGCTAAACACCTCATCGATTAGGCTTGGATATCCCCCTGTGTCCTGGGACGAAGAACATTTACCGAGAGCTTGTTACTTCGAAGATGATCTTTATGGCAGGAAATTTCTTAAGGGTGATAAAGCATTAAATTTAAGCCTGATACCATAATCGAGCAGGCGGATATGTCTAGAAGGCTTTTTGGGTGGTTCGCCCCTAGGAGGGGTGAGAAGGTCCTTTCGATGGTTGAGGAGCATCTGGAGCTCACCAAGAGAGCTGTAAGCGACCTCTACAACATGGTTGAGAACGCGGCGCAGGGAAGAACCGAGGATGCCAAGGCTTTCTACGATAGCCTATCCCAGATGGAGATGAAGGCGGATACCCTCAGGAGGGACATGGTCGAGGAGCTGAGCAGGAGCGAGATGTTTCCAGAGGAGAGGCAGGACCTGATGGAGCTGGTGAGAGCGGTGGACTGGGTGGCGGACTGGTCTAGGGAGGCGGGTAGGATCCTCAGCGTTATACCCTTCTCAAGGGCGCCTAGGGATTTGAAAGTTGACGCCCAGAACATGTGTAGGGCGGCTAACGACTGCGTATCGATCCTCTCCCGCTGTGTGAACACCCTGATGAAGAACTCCAAGGAGGCTCTAAACCTAGCCAATGAGGTCGAGGTCCTCGAGGAGGAGATAGATGAGCTCTATAGGGTGGCTAGGAGCCACATAGCTACTCTGGAGTTTGAAGGTTTTACGACTGGCTCCCTCATCCTTCTCAACATGTTCTTCGACGCCCTCGAAACCATTGCAGATTGGTGCGAGAATACCGCCGATATCGTTAGAGCCATAGCCGTACGAGTTAAGTAGTAAAGTTCTCATTTTATTAGAAAAAGATTAGGGCCTATTCTTCTACAGTTATCGCTTGGTTCGGACATGAATTAACACATGATAGGCACATGATGCAGTCTTCCATCCTTGTCGGCTTTGCCTTCTTCTCCCCACCATACTCAGGCATCTCTATAAGCTCATACACACCCATTGGACAGACATCCACGCAGGTGCCACATCCTTGGCACTTATCAAGGTCCACGGTCACCATCGGCAACCTCAAGCACCCCTGATAGGTCAGCTAAACTTTATTTCCTCACACTTAAACCTTTTCAATTTACAATAAATATATACCCAAAATCATCGAAAGATATAACTTGCCCAATGGGATTTTCATTACTTCGATGATGCCTGAGATACCTCTTTGTGAAAGGTGCCTCTGTCCTATAGATGACTGTAGATGTGTGTGTCCATACTGTGGAGAGTCCGCGGGTTGCATGTGCTGCGTCGGATATAACAGGGCCACAGGAGGATGAAGATAGGGGAGGCCTCAAGGAGTGGAACATGAATGGGAGTTTAACTGGATGGCGGGTGGGCCTCAGGGGAGCGGCGTCGACACCGCTGCCGTGATATTCAGCAGGGCCTGCGGATATGGAGGCCTCCATATATATGGGAAGAGGGAGTATCACTCCAACATCAAGGGCCTCCACAGCTATTTCCATATCCGTGTATCATCTAGAGAGGTCCTGGCGAACTCGAGTAGTGTAGATCTCCTCGCGGCCTTCGACTCGGAGACGGTAGTGAGGCATTTTCATGAGGTCTCACCCAGAGGAGGCCTCATAGTTGATGAGAGGGAGACTCAGAAAAACATCTTCGAGATCCCAACCTTACCCAAGGAGTTTAAAGATGATTTAAAAATTAAGATCGAGAAACTGAAATTAGGAGAAACTATATCAGATCTGTTGAAATATATTGAGGGAAGAGGAGGGAAAGTGTTCATAGTACCATATATGGGACTTTTAAGGGGTATAGCAGATAAGTTAGGAATAGATAATCTACTTAGGGTAATGCCCACACTCAATGTCCTCTCTATAGGGATATCCTTCTCGATCTTAAGGTATGATAAGGGTCTCGTCGAAAGGGCTGTGAGGACTACTTTCTCGGATAGACCCAGGATCGCAGAGATGAACCTCCTTGCCCTCAGGGAGGCCTTCGATTATGCGGAGAAAGCCTTTCCAGAGGGTTTAGGCACAAGCTTGAGGGTTCTGAGGCCTTCTGAGGAGAGGATCTTGATACAAGGCCATCAGGCGATTGCGCTTGGGAAGATCTTCGGCGGCTGTAGGGTTCAGACATACTACCCCATAACCCCGGCTGGGGATGAGAGCTGGTTCTTAGAGGCTCATGAGGTCTTCAAGATCAAGGGCGGCGAGGGCTCGATGCTAGTCCTACAGGCAGAGGATGAGCTAGCCGCCATAAATATGGCCAACGGGGCGGCGCTGGCGGGGGCTAGGGCCGCCACCTCGACCTCGGGTCCAGGATTCTCCCTAATGGTTGAGGGGCTTGGTTGGGCTGGGAACAGCGAGGTCCCGGTGGTAATAACCTATTATCAGAGGGGTGGGCCATCCACAGGCCTCCCGACCCGCCACGGGCAGGACGACCTCAGGTTTTCTGTACATGCAGGGCATGGAGAGTTCGCCCGGATAGTGTTGGCCTCAGGGGACATAAGGGAGTGTTTCTACGATGCTGCAATGGCGTTTAACTATGCTGAAAGGTATCAAGTCCCCGTAATCCACCTCGTGGATAAGGCTCTCGCCGACAGCTACAAGACCTACGAGATCTTCGAGGCGGAGGGTTACAGGATCCAGAGGGGTAAAATCCTGGATGAGGTCAAACCCGGGGAAGAGTATAAGCGGTTCAAGATCGGTGATAATGCGATCTCACCAAGGGTATTTCTTGGAACTTTGGGAGGTGTCCACTGGTATACTGGAGATGAACACAACGAGTTTGGCCACATAACTGAGCATCCGAGGATGAGGGACTCCATGGTGGAGAAGAGAATGAGGAAGCTAGAGCTCATAGATAGGGAGATCCCATTAGAGGAGAAAATAAACTTCTACGGTGAAAGAGGGGCGGAGAACATCGTCGTTAGCTGGGGATCTCCTAAGGGGGCTATCCTAGAGGCCTTGAAGGCCTTAAATAGGGAGGGCCATAGCCTAGGTTTCCTCCAAGTGAGGATGATACACCCCCTCCCATGGAAGGAGATAAGAGAGATCCTGAGAGATAGGGATAAGGTCATAGACGTGGAGATGAACTACTCTGGACAGCTCGGGGGCATCATAAGAGAGAAGACGGGAATCCCAATGAGCTTCTTTATCCTGAAATACAACGGCAGGCCCATGACCTCCACAGAGGTTCAAGAAGCCCTCATTGAGATCCTAAAGGGAAGGGCTCCTGAGAGGAGGGTTCTCACATATGGCTCATGAATCATCAAGCTTCCGGACTGATGTCTTCATAGACTGGTGCCCGGGATGCGGGAACTTTGGAATCCTTATGGCCCTTCAGGGGGCGCTCGAGGAGCTCGGTTTAGAGCCCCATCAGGTGGTATTGGTCTCTGGAATAGGATGCTCAGGTAAGACCCCCCACTTCGTTAACGCCTACGGGGTTCACACCCTCCATGGGAGGCTCCTCCCCTACGCCATCGGAATAAAGCTCGCCAACCCGGATCTTGAGGTGATAGCCGTGGGGGGAGATGGGGACGGCCTTGGAATAGGTGCTGGGCATTTTTTGAGCGCCGGTAGGAGGAATGTGGATGTCACATACCTCCTCCATAACAACGGCGTCTATGGACTTACGAAGGGTCAAGCCTCGCCGACCCTCAGACTGGGGGTGAGAACCAAAAGCCTAGCGAGAGTCAACATCAACAATGCCTTGAACCCCGTAGCGACGGCTCTGATATCTGGATACACCTTCGTGGCGAGGGGGTACGCCTTTGATTTCAGGCATCTAAAGGACTTGATCAAGAGGGGAATTGGACATAGGGGAATGTCCCTTATCGAGATACTCCAACCATGTCCAACATACAACGACATAACAACTAAGGAATGGTACGGAGGTGAGGACAGGCGTGATCCCGAGACCGGCAGGCCTAGACCAAGGATATACAAGCTTGAAGAGGAGGGCTTCGACCCAGAGGTCAGGGACCCCGATGAGGCCATGGAAAAACTGTTGAGGGCTCTCTCAAAATCCTATGAATGGGGGGATAGGATCCCGATAGGTGTCTTCTACAAGAACGAACAATCAACGTATGAGGAAAGGATAGCGGAGAGGTTGCCCTCATATTTTGAGAGACCGCCCGCCAGACAGAGGTTAAGCGATGAGACGGGGGTTCCCCTCGTGGATCTTAGGAGTCTCCTGGAGGAGTTCAGGGTATTTTAGCCGAGGTGAAAATCCTCCAAATCCTTCCGCATCTTCTCCTCCACCTCCCCTCATCCAGCCTTTAATTTATTCCTTTATTTTTGAGAGTCCTTCATCCATTATTTTATAATAAAAAAAGGTTTTATTCATTATGTCATGAGTGTGTATGGTTGTAATCTCTTAATCTCAATCTTCAATGAGGAGGATCTATTCCTGGCCTTGAAATTAAGAATTAAAGTGAGATTTATTGTTCTATGAGCCTCAGGAGGGCCTCTGCGGCGACCTCGGCCGCGATGCCACACACCCTTAGACAGCCCATATCCCCATGTCCCCCCGCCTCTAAGAAGGCGTCCCTCTCCGCCTTTTTCCTCAGGTCGAAGGATCTCCCGTAGATCTTTCTCTGTATCTCGCTGCAGAGGGTTGACCTCAAGGGGTCTTTGAAGCTGAACTCCCTCTCAAGCCTTAGCTGGAACTCCCCACATATCCTATCAGCCAGCTCCATAGCCCTCACATACTTCTCCGTCTCCTCCATCCTCTCCCTTCCGCAGACTAGTCCTAAAGCCATCAGGCCCCCGATGAGGGCCCCGCAGGTCTCCCCCCTTCTCGCAACGCCTCCGGAGAGGGCGGTGGCCGCCTTGAAGGACTCGAGGCCTCCTATTCCTAGGCCCTCCTGAAGGGCTAGGAGGACGCTCTGGGAGCACCCGCTGTAGCGGTCATTCTCGTGGGCTCTACGCCTGATCTCCCTCACCCTTTCATAATCGATGGACATGATCCCTCTTTTTAATTATTCAAGCTTAAAAAACTAAGGTTTCAAGGGTTTCAAATAATGTGGGCTCATCTTGGACAAGCCCTATGTCCTTGACTTCAATTTTAATTTTTATGTAACCATGTTGGGGGGTTTCTCCCCCCTTGAGACCTTTATGATGCCTTCTGCAACCTCGAGGGCCATTCTCCTCATGGCCTCAGTGCTGCTGGCCGCTAGATGGGGGGTGAGGATAACATTATCCATCTGGGTGAGGGGGCTTTCCAACCCCAAGGGCTCCGCCTCGAAGACATCAAGAGCTGCTCCGGAGATCCTTCCGGATCTCAGGGCCTCTATTAGGTCTTTCTCTACGAGGATCCCGCCTCTCGCTGTGTTTACAATGTATACGCCCTCCTTCATGAGGTCGAACTCGCTCTTTGAGATGAGGCCCCTGGTTTCCGAGGTTAATGGGAGATGGATTGATATTATATCACTTCCCTTAAGGAGCTCATTAAGGCTGACCTTCCGGATCCCTAGCTCGGATTCTAGATCCCTCCTATCTTGGAGGTCGTAGTATAGCATCCTCACCCCGAAGGAGCTTAGCCTTCGAGCTACAGCTGACCCTATTCTTCCGAGGCCGATTATCCCGACCGTCTTACCCATGAGCTCCGTTCCAATAAGGTCGGTATACTTGCGGTTCCACTGTCCACAGCGTACCGCTTTATCAGCTTGGACGATCCTCCTCATCAAACTCAGCATAAGGGTTATGGTCATCTCCGCGACAGTCTCGGTTAGCGCTGTTGGGGTGTTGAATATCACTATACCCAGCTCTCTCGCAGCCTGGAGATCTATATGGTCGACTCCCACGCCGTGCACCCCTATGGCCCTCAACCTCCTCGAGGCCGTCATGGCCTCCCTAGTTACCCTTAACCCTCCCCTAGTCACCAGGGCGTCCGCCTCAATCACCTCCCTCAATAGGTCCTTCTCCTCGGAGCCGGGTTGGAGGGATATCACGTTTAGGCCTTTCTCCTCCATCAACCTGATCCCGTCGGGATGGATAGGCTCCGTCACCAAGACGGTGAACTTCAAGGTTTTCACCTGACCCAATTGCTCCCTGATGAATGATTTTCTTAAATGAATTTATGAAAGGCTTAACCCCTTAAACTTGGGTTGGTTCTCCTCGCCCTGGTCCTCTGAGGTTCATGTTTCAGGTCGGAGAGGACTCTATCGATCCTGTCACATAGTTTGTCGAAGGCTGTCATGAGCTCCCAGTCAGCGGCCTCAGCCGTGAATTGCTCTGTGGGGCTAAGAATCCTAGCTCTTAACTCATATCTCTTCCTGCTACCCTCCTCCTTGAAGCTCTTCACCCTTATCGAGATCTCGTTTATGTGAGGATGCATCTTCATGCCCCTCTTCAAAGCCCTCCTAACCTTCTCCTCCACAACTCCTTTCTCGAAAAAGTCCTCCTCCGAGATCCCCATTATGTATACTGGTGGGCCTTTCTCCTCTATGATTCCGGCTAGGGGCGTCAAAAGCTCCCTCGGGGTCACAATCCCCAAGATGGCTCTCTCCTTGTCGACGATGATGCAGGCGCTCTTTCCCTGGCCTGTAAGGCCCCGGACGACTTCGAGAACTGAGGATTCGGGCTCTGCTGTTAGAGGATGTATATCCATTATCCCACCAACCACTCCTGGGAACCTACCAACCCTCTCCCCTATCCTCTCTCCCCTTGTGGGCCTTTGGATTGGGGTTATGAAGTGGTGCACTATGATCTCGGCCGTGACGATGCCCACCAACCTACCATACTCGACTACGGGTATATGGCTGAATCCCCGTTCAAGCATTATTCTCCTTGCTAGGGAGATCCTCTCGTTCACATCCAGCGAGTCGACAGGCCTCCTCATCAACCCCTTCACCGGGAGTCCTTCAAGCTCCTCCGCGTTTGTAAGGGCGCCCATCACATCTACCTGGGAGACACATCCGAGAATCTCCCCATTCTCGGAAACCGGCATAGCTCTTACATTGTTCCTTATCAACAACCTGGCAAACTCCGCCAAGGTGATGGTGGGTGAGACCGAACCCGTGATCCTCCATATCCTGTCTATCTTGGTCTGCTCAGGCTGGTCGACTCCGAGGAGATCCCTCACAGTCACGAGCCCAATCTTTCCATTCGACCTGACTACTGCCTCGTATCTTCCCGTCTCCTTCAACTCCCCGAGAACCTTGGAAGCCGGATCCTTAGAGGAGAAGACGGTTCTATGGGGGTGGATGAGCTCCCTTATCTCCGAAAATGCCAGCTCTCTCAAGGTCGCCATAGAATCTAAAAACATCTTCGCCTCAAAGGTTATATATCTTCATCATGATCGCCTGGGTTCTAAGATTTGGAAATGGCTTCAGGCCAGGCAGCTGGCTGATAGGGCATAGAGGACTGAGCTAACTTTTATTGAAGAATAAAAATTATGAGGCTTTTAGTTGAGAAAAAGCTTAATCTTAATGATTTCCACAAATCATAAACAAAAATTTTATGCTAAAAGCTATCCAAGGCTTACAATTAAGAGGGATCTAAATTTAATATTTGATAATAGTTATATTGGTATTAAGGGGTCTACTTTGGCCGATGAGACTCTCGATGAGCTGAGACGTAGGAGGGGGGAGCTGAGGAGGATCGCTTTAGAGGCTTCGGAGAGCCAGCACAGGAGGGGCAAACTATCCGCGTGGGAGCGTGTGGAGAGGCTTCTTGATCCAGGGAGCTTCGTCGAGCTGGATAGATTCATTGAGCATAGGGTTACATCCTTCGGCATGGAGGGCAGGAGGAGGAGTGGGGATGGTGTTGTCACGGGCTTCGGCTTCATCGACGGAAGGAGGGTCTTCGTCTACTCCCAGGACTTCAGCTTCATGGGTGGCTCCCTTGGTGAGATGCATGCGAAGAGGATCTGCCAGGTCCTCGACCTTGCCCTTGAGGTTGGAGCCCCGGTGATAGGTTTCCACGACTCCGGTGGAGCGAGGATCCAGGAGGGTGTTGCCTCCCTCGCGGGGTATGGGGAGATATTCAGGAGGAATGTTGCAGCTTCCGGCGTCATCCCTCAAATAGCTGTGATAGCTGGGCCCACAGCCGGAGGCGCCACGTACTCCCCCGCCCTGATGGACTTCATAATAATGGTCAGAGGGATAAGCACGATGTTCGTAACCGGCCCAAGGGTTGTCAAGGAGGTCACGGGAGAGGAGGTCGACGAGCAGGCTCTCGGTGGGGCTGACGTCCACTCCACCCTTAGCGGGGTCGCCTCCCTCGTCTTGGACTCTGAGGAGGCCTGCTTTACCGCAGTACGCCGCCTCCTGGGATATTTACCCCAGAATAACCTGGGGGATCCACCCATCTACGAGGCCGTGGAGCCTGAGGTTCCAAGCCTTGAGGGCATCATCCCAGAGGATCCGAGGAGGTCCTACGATGTGAGGGCCTTAATTTCTGGGGTCTTCGATAGGGGCAGCTTCTTCGAGATCCAGCCCGCATACGCTGAGAATGTGGTCGTCGGGTTCGCAAGGCTCATGGGGAGGAGTGTGGGTGTGGTCGCCTCTCAGCCTAGGGTTATGGCTGGATGCATGAGCATAGACTCATCGGATAAGGTGGCTAGGTTCGTGGCAACCTGCGACGCCTTCAACATACCGATAATAACCTTCCAGGATGTGCCCGGATACCTCCCTGGGCTTGACCAGGAGAGGGGTGGAATAATCCGGCACGGGGCGAAGGTCATATATGCCTACGCGGAGGCGACTGTTCCTAAGATAACCATAATCCTTAGGAAATCCTATGGCGGGGCATATATAGCGCTGGGGAGCAAACATCTGGGCGCGGATATTGTTTACGCCCTGCCCAGCGCCGAGATAGCGGTTTTAGGGGCTGAGGCTGCTGTCGAGATCCTCTATAGGCGTGAGCTTGCGGAAGACCCAAGTAGGAGGGGGGAGCTTGTAGACCGGTATAGGAGGGAGTTCTTGAATCCCTACCAGGCGGCTAGACTTGGATTCATCGACGATGTCATAGAGCCGGACGAGATCAGGGAGAGGCTTATCGCCAGCCTCTCCGCCCTCAGCGGTAAGAGGGTTAGACGCTATCCAGGTAAGAAGCATGGGAATATGCCGATGTGAAAAAAGGTAAAATCCTCTGGTTCTAGATCTCCCTTCCGATCCCTCTCTCCTTTGCTAGCTTGTATACCCTGAAGGCTGTTCCGACATCCTGTATGGCCAGGCCGGTGGCCTTGAATAGGGTGATCTCGTCTTCACTGGTTCTCCCCGGCTTCTTTCCAATCACGATCTCTCCTAGCTCCGCGTATACATCCTCCCTCCTGATGGCTCCCTCTCTAAGGGGCTCCGCGAAGTCTCCCACGACGAAGGCCTGGTCCCTAAAGTCCACAACTATTTTATCGGCCTTCTTCAAGACGCTTGTGTCGAGTTCCCTCTTAGCCGACGTGTCTGCGCCTATCGCTGAGATGTGAACCCCCTCCATGATCATCTCCCCGGTGAGGAAGGGCTTAGTTGAGGGAGTGCAGGTTATGACGATATCGGAGCCCTCCGCGGCCTCTTGAACCGAGTTAACGGGCTGGATATCGACGCCCACCTCCCTAGACATCGAGTCCACAAATGCCTTCTTAGCTGCTGGGATGATATCATAAACCTTCACCAGCTCTATATCTCTAACCTCCTTCAGGCCGAGGAGCTGGGATCGACCTTGAACCCCCAGCCCTATTATCCCAGCGGTCTTAGCGTCTCTCCTAGCGAGATACTTTATCCCAACAGCCCCGGCGGCCCCGGTCCTCATGGCGGTTATATAGGTTCCATCCATTATGGCCAGTGGCTCGCCTTTAGAGGGATCATTAAGAATTATCCTGGCTATAACGGCTGGCAGTTTATGCTTTGTGGGGTTCTCGGGGTGGACCGTGACCACCTTCAAGCCAGCTGCGTCGAGGGTCTTTATGTAGGCTGGCATAGCTATCATGACGCCGTTGTACTTCTCGAAGTGGAGGTATACTCTCGGAGGCATCTCTATGTTTCCAAGTCCCATCTCCTTGAAGCTGGACTCCACAGCGTCGATCGCCCCTTTCATATCGAGGAGGGATCTGACCTCTTCCAAGGTGAGATATAAGGTCATATTCACATCCCCAATTATAGATGTTCAAGAAGCTTAAAACATTGTTGAATCATCCTCTATTAAGGGTCAGAAACCCTTTAACAAGCTTCAAAACCTAGGCCCTTAAAGGCCTACCTCCTAAAGAACCCTCGGGGATTTCTGGACTATCCTTGGTCATTTTAGCTTCATAGCTTCACTGGGTGAACTTCTCTCCTCGGGTTAGAATCCTTGCGAGTTCAGAGTATAACCAGCTGAACCCCTCATAGGTTCTTGATGATATTGGAATAGGATTGAACTCGAGGCCAAGCCTGTTGATTATATCCATCGTATCCTGGCTCAGGATCCTGTCGACCCCTTCCAGCCTCGAGTCTATAGCAGCCTCTAGGAGCAGGGGGTCTTCCCCCCACCCTATTATCCCCTCGATCTCCTCCTCGGAGAGAAGGTCCACTTTTGATAAGGCTGAGACTTGGGGTAGGAGGAAGCGGGTGTTGATCGCCGAGGCTATGAACATGTTCATCACATAGTTCAGGGGGTCTCGGCAGAACACCGAGTCGAAGAGGTATATGATGGCCTTGGATTCCTCTGCGAGCTTCTCAGCTATCCTCGCGCCGGTATCCCTGAAGGCGAAGAGCTCCAACTGGCCAGGGGTATCTATGAGGACGACCTCTGGTACGAACTCCTGGATCTCCCTGTATATCTCATCGATAACGTCTATGATCATGTCGCAGGCAAGCATTAATCCACCGTTAGGTCCTAAGCAGTACTCCTCCATCACCTCCTCCACTTTAACGTAGTCCCTGACGCTGACGCTCGGCGAGTAGGGTAGGGTGATGGCACCCGGGTCTAGGTTAACCGAGATGACATCCTCCCCCTGCTGTTCAAGCCAGCTCGTGAAGGAGCCCGTGAGTTCAGACTTCCCAGAGCCCGCAGTTCCAAGAATGAATATTAAGTTCAACTAGCCCCCACCCAGCTCTTCTACGAATCTCTCGAAGAGCCCCTGGGCCTCCGTTAGCGGATATCTCTTCGGGCTCCTCTTGAATCCATAGGCGGCTATAGGCGTGATAACCCCCCCGATCCCTCTCTCCATGGCTAGTTTCGTCGCCCGAATCACGTCTATGAGCACCGCACCGGCGTTTGGGGCATCCCTTGTGGTCATCTTGATATCCATGGTGAACTCAGCTCCTGAGAAGTATCTCCCCTTCACCCAAAGGAAGCTCTCCCTCTTATCCTCCAAGAAGTCCACATAGTCGGTTGAACCGGAAACAAGCGGAAAATTGTAGGGAATTGATGAAGATACAGCCCCTGTCTTCACCCTCCTCTTGAACTCTTTGGTTCTTCCGAGCGTGTCGAGGGACTCCATTCCCCCACCCACATCAAGCTGGTAGCTCTCATCTATATGGACGCCCCTTCTATTCAGGAACTCCAATATCCCCATATGGACTGCGGTTGCTCCAACCTGATCTAGGAGGTCGTCACCTATTAGCGGAAGCCCGGCCTCCTCAAACCTCTGGGCCCAGGAGGTATCGCAGGCTATCTCCGCAGGGGTTGCGTTTATGAAGGCACATCCAGCCTCCAACGCAGCCCCCGCATAATACTCAGAGGCCTGCTCGGCGCCCCCGGAGATAAGGTTTATGAGAAGGTCCACCTCACGCCTCTCAAGCTCCTCAGCTATGTTTGAAAAACCCTCAAGCCCCTCGACCTCTATTAGGTTCTTAGTGAGAGGACCGAGGCCGTCTAGGACGGGCCCCCTCAACACGGTCACTCCTAGGTGCGGGAGATCAACCATGCGGGGTACGGTGTTAGGGCCTGCGAAGACGGCTTCGGAGAGGTCTCTCCCAACCTTTCTTCGGTCTATGTCGAAGGCCGCTACGACCTCGATATCAGAGGCCCTGTAGCCCCCCAAGACCTCATGGATAAGGCCTAAGGGGTTCTCTGTCATCCTGTAATGGTGCAAACCCTGGATTAGAGCTGAGCAGCAGTTCCCAACCCCAGCTAAAGCTATCCTTATCAAGATACCCCTCCCAGGAGCGCTCCAATAACTCCGAGTTCAGAGAGGGAGGATATAAACCCAACCATTACCTCTCGATTCGAAACCCTCTAGCCAGCCCTGAGTATAAAGGTTAAGCAAGGCTCTTTGTCATGATGATAGCGTCCTCGTCTAGGTAGTAGGCCCTAACCCTCCCCGTCTCCTCATATCCCAAGTTCTTGTAGAACGAGCGTGCCGTGCTGTTGGATTCCCTAACCTCGAGGGTCGACCTAGTCGCCTTCCTCTCCATAAACCTTCTCTCAACCTCCGACATGAGCATGGAGCCTATCCCACTCCTCCTCCTCTCAGGCGCAACGGCTATATTCACGATATGGCCCATCTTCAGCCTATGGGGTAGACCGCTGAGCATGACCTCCCTCACCTCGCCTATCACATATCCAAGAATAACCCCCTCTTCCTCAGCCACTAGGAAGAGGTCTGGAGCCTTTCTGGAAATATAACTGAAGAAGGTTTGTGGCCAGGGATCCTTGAATGAAAGCCTCTCAATCCGAATGATACCTTCAAGGTCCTCCTCCCTGAAAGATCTGATCTTCACCTTCAAGTTTACTCATAGATAAGGATGCTCATCACCTCTTTAAAATATTCTAGGAGCCTCGCTTATATCCAGCCTAGGCCAAGTTTTTAGGATAAGATCCCCCCTGAAGGGGATTTCAGGATGTTCTTAGAAGATGAGGGTTACTCATATGAATAATATATGAGTTCAGAAATATCCATGTAAATAAAATGGGCTCCCATGGCATCGGGGCTACTACTTCGGAGGGGTTAGGTTTATGCTGTAGACGGGGGCTCCGGATTCGCGATTTTTTTTCAATAATATGACTTTTGATGGGGGATCAGGGTTTTTATCTAATTGAGCTGCTATTTTTGGCAGTGGTTGGGATTGTTGGGTAGGAGGCCACGCCTAATTTTCCTCACCGCAGGGTTGATCCTCTTCGCCTTCTACCTAGCGCTTTCCAACCCCTTCAGCATCCTTTTAAAGGCTGGCAGATTCCGCCCAGAATTATTCCTTATAGCCGTGGCGGTGAATAACATAGGCCTACTGCTCTTCGCCCTCTCCTGGTACATCATCCTGAGGGGCATGGAAACTGATCCGGGCCCATGGGAGGCTATAAGGGTAACCTTTGTTAGCTTCTTCATCGTCTGGCTGATCCCCCTCCCCATGGGCTCGGAGATCATAAGGGCCTACCTGATCAGCAAGAGGGGTAACCCTGGGGTCGGAAGGGCTGTGACCTCCGTAGTCGTCCATAAATCTATGTACAATATATCCTTCGGGGTCTTAATAGCCTCCTCGGCCATACTGGTATTGACCCGTGGGAGGGAGATACCCGTGAACAGCCTACTCATCCTGTTCGTCGTGGTCTATGCCGCAGCCTCAAGCCTCATATTCCTGGCCCTTCTCTCCTCCAGATTTCTCAGATGGCTTCAAGCTCATATGCCATATAGGTTGATAAGGCTCATCCCCATGGGCCCTAAGAGAATCGGTGATGTAAGGGATCACATCCAAAGGTTCGTAGAAGAGATGGGGGGGGCGGTGAACTGTCTGAAGTCCAGAACCATCCCCAGCATATTGGCTCTAATCCTAGTAGCCCTCCACTGGAGTTCGGGCTCCGTCGCCACATACCTAGTCGCCCTCTCCCTAGGACAGAGGCTGGATGTGGCGGAGATCTTCCTCGTCTACGCGGTCGTCGAATTCATCCAGCAGCTAAACATCATCATACCCGGAGGGGTGGGCGTAATAGACGCAGGCCTTACAGGGGCCCTCCTTCTGATAGGAGCCCCCCTACAAGTAGCCTCAGCAATATCTCTCCTGACAAGGCTGGTCACCTACTGGCTCGAACTCCTACTCTCCTCAGTCTTCAGCTTCCACTATGGATATAGAGAGGCCCTGAGAGATTATCTTCCCAACAGCACGGCTAATTAGGATGACCCTTTAAGTGAACTACCACCAGCTTTCACAGGCTGCTTCCTACTTCAGCGGCCGCGCTCGACCCTCCACATATCCAAGGCGCGATCTCCCGTCGGTGGAGAATTTTCTTCGGGCCTCTCCTGAGGATTGGTTACGGAGGCCGAGACCTCCGCAGTCTTGATTTCGGCCCATCTGATGTCATGGGTCAGCCGGCTCTCCCGGCCATGCAAATGCAACTATCACGGAAAGGGGAAAATAAGACCACCCACGGCTTTCACCTACCCCTACGGATGGGGACTTCCGATGAAGTTAAAAAAGGACATCTCCTTGAAGGTTAGAAAATAATAAAAGCACTATAATTTTAACAAGTTTATCTCAGTATGCTCCGGCTAGGGATCGTGGGCTGCGGAACGGCCACGAGGCTGTTCCACCTCAAGGCGATAGAGAGGATCAAAGAGTTTGCCATAGCGGCCCTAGTTGATAAAGAGAGGGAGAGGCTTGAAGGCGCCTTGAGGAGCTGTAGGGCTTGGAGGGGATATGAAGACTACATGGATCTCCTCTCAGACCCTGAGGTCGATGTTGTGGTGATCAACACCCCTCCAAGGTACCATGAGGAGATGACCATCCATGCTCTAAGAGCCGGAAAACATGTTCTATGCGAGAAGCCCCTGGCGACGAGTCTAGAAGGAGCCTTAAATATAAAACTGGTTAGGGATGAGACCAGCCTGGTTGTCCTCCCAGTTCATAACTACTCCTTCACCCCTTGCTGGGAGATGGCTAGAGACCTGTCTCATGATGGAAAAATAGGCGAGGTTGAGAGGGTCCATCTAAGGCTTGAGAACAATCTGAGATTATATCGTCCTAAAACTAGGTTCAGATTCGAGGAGGAGTATGGGATAATCGAGGATCTCCTCCCCCACCTCCTCCCCCTAACCCATGAGGTCGCCGGAATGGTAAAGGAGATCAAGGAGGTGGATGGATGGAGAGAAAGTTATAGTGTCGTTGACAACATGAGGCTTCTTTTCAGAACAGAAATGGGGGTGGAGGTCGAGTGCTATATGAGCTGGACGAGGCCGATACCCCAGTTCAGAGTGGGGATCATAGGCTCTGAAGGAGTTATAAAGGTAGAATTGTTTAGAGCTCCATATAACCTCATATTGGAATCCGAAAAGAACAAGAAGAAGATCTGCATGAGAAAGGGATTAAGCCAATATCTCGATCTTCTCAGGATGAGGCATCCATCCTTTATGGGTCAATACCTCCATCTATACAAAGTGATTATGGGGGAAGAGGAGCCGAGAATAGATCTTGATGATGAGATAGAGATGATAAAGATCATGAAGAAGATCGAAGACATTTCCAAAGAGATTAAATTATAGTGCCAGCACCATGAATAGAATGGAGGGGTCAGGTGTGGGTAGAGTGGCAGTGGTCAAGTTTGGAGGAAACCTACGAGAAACCCTGGATAGGGGCTTAGAGCTCATAGGCGGCCTAGACCTGAGGGGTGGAGAGGTCGTCATAAAGCCCAACATATGCAACTCCAAAAATCCATATGGCATGGTCCTGACGGATACGGGGCTGATAGAGGAGATGATAGCTAGGCTCAAGCCTCTGGCAAAAGAGGTGACCGTCGTTGAGTCAGACAACATAGATGGCCCGGCCGAGAAGAGGCTCAGAGACTGTGGGCTGATGGAGAGGCTGGAGAAGCTAGACGTGGAATTCGTAAACCTCACCAGGGAGGACGACTTCGAGGTTCACAAGGTTGCCGGAACCGAAATCCAGATACCC
Source organism: uncultured archaeon (assembly GCA_938048735.1). Lineage (GTDB taxonomy): Archaea > Thermoproteota > Bathyarchaeia > TCS64 > TCS64 > JAGTRB01. The sequence goes on along the minus strand of CALIUM010000024.1, from coordinate 10,393 downwards.
AAGAAAGTTTTAGAGGCCGACTACTTCATCAACATGCCCAAGATAAAGACCTGCGGCCCAACCCTAGTCACATTATCCATAAAAAACCTCTTCGGAGTACTTCCAACACCCAAGAAGAGCAGGCTCCACGGCCTCTTGGACGAGATCCTCCCATACCTAGCTAAACTGATCCCTCACAAACTCATAGTGGTAGATGGGATGATGGCGATGGAGGGGAACGGCCCGGTCATAGGAACCCCAAGACCCCTCGGCCTAATAGTATTTGGGAGGAATCCAGTCGAAGTTGACTCCGTCATAACGAGTTTGATGGGCTTTAACCCCGACGAGGTGAATCATATCGTGAGGGCTCATAGGATAGGGGTTGGAGAGATGAGCCTGGAGAGGATAGAGGTTTTAGGAGACGATTGGAAGGGTATAAAGCCGTTCGAGAGGCCTTACACCCTAAAGGCATCGATAAAATGCCTGAAATCCATAGGAAAACTATATCTCCCATAAGGGAGCCCAGCATTCCTTGGTAATAAAATCAACAATTGTCGAATTGAAGTTTAACTTTTGTCGAATATCTTAAATAGGGTTTGAGAGATATGTTTGCAACAATCCTGGCTAATGGGGGTATTATATGAGGCCATCTAGACCTGTGGGCATTGTTGGATATGGAGCTTACATCCCGATGGGGAGGCTCAGAACGTCCGAGATATGCCGCGTCTGGGGTGGGGAGCCACCGATAGAGGAAAAGGCCGTCTCAGCTATGGATGAGGATGCCGTAACCATAGCTGTGGAATGTGCAAGGTACGCACTGAGGAGGGCGAACATACAACCGAAGGAGCTGGGAGCCATATATGTGGGGACCGAGTCTAAGCCCTACGCGGTGAAGCCCTGCGGAACTATCGTGGCCGAGGCGATAGGGGCATCGCCCCAAGTGGCCGCAGCCGACTACGAGTTCGCCTGTAAGGCCGGTACAGAGGCCTTCCAGACATGTGTGGCCCTCGTCTCAAGCGGGATGGTGAAGTATGCCATGGCCATAGGGGCGGACACAGCTCAAGGCCGACCTGCAGACCCATTAGAGTACACCGTTGCATGTGGAGGCGCGGCCTTCATATTCGGACCACGATCTGAGAAGACCTTAGCCTACCTCGAGGGATCCTACTCCTATGTAACCGATACCCCTGACTTCTGGAGGAGAGCCCACGAGATTTATCCCAGACATGGTGGTAGATTTACGGGGGAGCCAGCATATTTCAAGCACATTATAGAGGCTGCAAGGGGGTTGATGGCCGAGCTTGGCTACGGGCCTAACGACTTCAAGTACGCCGTCTTTCACCAGCCGAATGTAAAATTCCCAATAAGGGTTGCTAGGATGCTGGGCTTCGGGATGGATGCCATAAAGCCCGGCCTAGTCGTCCAACATGTGGGGAATACATATGCTGGTTCAACCCCCATAGGCCTGGCTGCTACCCTCGACCAGGCTAGGTGTGGGGATAGGATCCTTGTCGTCTCTTATGGTTCTGGAGCGGGAAGCGACGCTTTCAGCTTCGTGGTGGAGGACAGGGCTGAGGTCCCTAACCGAGACCCACCAGTCTCCCTATTCATAAGCCGGAAGCGGTACATTGACTACGCGACCTACATAAAGCACAGGGGGAAGATCCTCAGGTGAGGAGTGTCTCCATAGCTGGTGTGGGCTTAACCCAGGTCTCGGAGCACTGGGAGAGATCCTTAGCCGACCTCTTCGTGGAGGCCGCGGTGAAAGCCATCGAAGATGCGGATGTGGAAGAGCCTGAGGCGGTATATGTTGCTAACTCTGGATCCTCATATATCCAAGGGCAGCTCAACTTAGGGGCGATGATGGCCGACGCCTTGGGGAAGGCTGGGGTTCCAGCCTTCACCGTGGAGGCTGGGGCAGCAAGCGGCGCGGTGGCCTTCCATGAGGGGGTTAAGGCGGTGGCGTCAGGACTATACGACATCGTCCTGGTGGGTGGGGTGGAGAAGGTGAGCGACGCCTCTCCTGAGGAGATAGCCCGCTTCCTATCGATGCCTGAGGATCAAGAATACACCGCATACACGGGCATAACCAACTTCGGCCTTAACGCATTGATCTACCGCCACTATATGGAGAGGTTCGGAGTGAGGCAGGAGGATATAGCGATGCTCGCCGTCAGGTGCCATGAACACGCTGAGGGGTGCCCCCACGCCATGTACCCATTCAAGCTGAGCCTTGAGAGGATATTATCCTCGCCCATGGAGGCTGACCCCCTCCACATCCTCGAGTGCTCAGGTACGGGGGACGGAGCGGCAGCCGTCATAATCCAACCCTCCAAGGGGGTTAGTGGGGAGGTTGAGGTAGCGGCCCACTCCCTCTCCACGGATCTCATCCACATAACCGGAAGGCCCGACATCGTAACCTTTGAAGCCGTCAAGAGAGCTTCCGAGAAGGCCTTCAGGATGGCGGGCATCTCAAGGAGAGATGTGGATGTGGTGGAGATCCATGATGAGACCACGATCACAGGGATAATATCTCTAGAGGATATGGGATTCGCCGAGAAGGGTAAGGGGGCCACCCTATTCACAGGTCAGGAGCCGGCCGTGAGCGGGAAACCCTCTGTAAATACCTTCGGGGGGCTCAAGGCTAGGGGTAACCCGGTAGGGGCCACAGGCCTCTACCAGATCGTGGAGATCGCCATGCAGCTTGAGGGAGAGGCTGGAAGGTGCCAAGTGGACAAACCTGAGTTCGGCCTGGCGCAAAGCCTCGGGGGGTTAGGATCGATCTGCGCGATAACCATCCTGAGGAGGCATTAGTTTGAGTGTGCCGAGGTACTGGAGGGAGAGCAAGTATAGATACAGGCTCATAGGGAAGAGGTGTATGAGATGCGGGGCTCTCTACTACCCAAGGAGAGCTATCTGCACAAGATGCGGGTCAAAAGAGCTTGAGGAGCATCAGCTCAGCGACAGGGGCAGAATAGTATCTTGGACAGTGATTAGAAACCCTCCCAAAGACTACGAGAGGTTCGCACCGTATGTGGTCGCCCTGGTGGAACTCGAGGATGGGATCAGAATACTCTCTCAGATCGTGGATGTAGAGCCTGAAGAGGTTAAAGCTGGGATGATGGTTGAAGCCACATTCCGTAAGATTAGGGAGGATGGAACATCCGGCATAATAGAGTATGGCTACAAGTTCCGGCCCCCGGTAGAATCGAAGCAGGATTCGAGTTGACATTCAAAGGATCACAGCCCACAGATACCAATTTAAAATCGATTCATAGCCTCCCCGCACTTTCCTATATCTTTTCGGTCAATGCTCATCGGATTGACAGCTTTATATCTCCAACCTCGATAAGCATTTAGGCTGTGGGGTATGGGAGAAGCGTACGAGAAGGTCCTTGAGATAGCCTCTAGGAGGGGCTTCTTCTGGCCCTCTTTCGAGATATATGGCGGCATAGGGGGATTCTACACCTATGGAAACCTCGGAACGAGGCTCAAGAGAAATATAGAGGAGCTCTGGAGAGAGATCTTCGTCAGACGCCACGGATTCTATGAGATCGAAGATCCCATAATAAACCCCTCAAGGGTATTTGAGGCCTCGGGCCATCTAACACACTTCAGAGAGTATGTTTTAGAATGCGCTAGATGTGGAAGGATCGTCAGAGCAGACCACCTCATCGAGGAGCAGCTTGGGATCCCAGCCCAGAGCATCGACGGAAGGGAGGTCGAGAGGCTTGTAGGGGAGGGGAAGGTTAGATGCCCCAACTGCGACGCTGAGCTGAAAGCACCAGTGACCTTCCTAACAATGTTCCAGACGAAAATAGGAGCCAAAGGGGAAGAGGTGGGATATGCGAGGCCTGAGGCGGCCCAGGGGATGTTCCTAAACTTCCGCCGATGCATACGGCAGGCGCGGGGAGCCCTCCCCCTAGGCCTAGCCCAGGTGGGAAAGGTTCTCAGGAATGAGATAGCCCCCCGTCGAGGGCTATTCAGACTTAGGGAGTTCACTATAATGGAGGTGGAGCTGTTCTTTGATCCTCAAAACCCCTCATGCCCATGGTTCGATAGGGTTAAGGAGGAAGAGGTAGCGATACTGACGGAGGAGATGCAGGAGAGGGGGGAGAGAAAACCGGTTAGGATCACCTTAGGTGAAGCCAGCTCAAAGGGCCTGATCAAGGCAGAGTGGCAGGCTTACTTCATGGGTGTCTCAAAAGAGTTCATCACGATGCTGGGAATCCCGGAGGAGAGGCAACGTTTCAGGGGGCACCTCCCAGAGGAGAGGGCCCATTACTCTGTCCAGACCTTCGACCATGAGATCCACCTTGAAAACTGGGGCTGGATTGAGGTGGCCGGACACGCCTATAGGACGGACTATGACCTATCCGCCCACCAGAGGCATTCAGGCGTCGATATGACTTTGCTTAGGAGCGATGGATCGAGGTTTATCCCCCACGTCGTTGAGCCCAGCTTCGGCCTAGATCGACTGGTCCATGTGGCTTTAGAGACATCCTTCAGGACCATGGAGGGAAGGAATATTCTGGCCTTCCCTCGCTCAATCGCCCCTATAAACATCTCAGTTCTCCCCCTCGTAGCTAAGGATGGGCTTCCGGAGAAGGCCAGAGAGGTTCAAAGAATCTTAATGGACGCTGGTCTTGTTGTCGAGTACGACGAAAGGGGCTCCATTGGGAGGAGATATGCCCGCTCAGATGAGGCTGGAACCCCCCTAGCCCTGACCGTGGACTACCAGACCTTGGAGGATGGGACCGTGACCCTCCGGGATAGGGACAGCTGGAGGCAGGTCAGGCAGAGGATCGATGCCCTCCCCCCTTTAATATGCAGGTACCTGAAGGGCGAGATAGGCTTCAGTGAGCTGGGCATCCCTGCTGGAGACGTTTAAGGATAAGCCTTGCAGCGGTGACGTCAACCTCCAAGATCTTCACATCTTCAAACATGGCAGTCTCCCCCACGATGTCCCTCAGCACAACATTATTCCCCTCAGATCTGGCGAATATCACATCCTCCATGACCTTCTCCCCCTCCAGAAAGACCTTAAACTCACACATCTCAATCTCAAGAATATCTTGAATAGAGGAGTGATATAAGGTAAGCCTCCAACCGATCAAAAGAGATTTAGTTCCGATCTCATAGGGGACAAAATTAATATCATCCTTAGAGGCATTTAAAGCTGGGCGGCCGTGGTCTAGCCTGGTTAAGATGTCTGCCTGCCACGCAGAAGGTCCCGGGTTCGAATCCCGGCGGCCGCACCAAGAAGCTATAAATGGTATCGGTCCTACTCAGAGACTTGCCGAATACCTACTTAATAATCCCTTAATAGATCAGATGAACGTTTTAAGGCCTAGCCGCCGGAATTGAAGCCCTAGTTTCCCTTTTACTTGGTACCGTGACTTTAGAGGGTGCCATTCAAGCCTTAGTTGAGATCTGGGATTCCGCTCAGAACTTTCTAGCATAGTTATGCTCCCCCTCTTGAGTGAAGCGCCGTACTGATTTTGACACCGTTCTCTTTTAGGTGGTCGGTTAGCTAAAGATGGGTGGGGAGGCTAGGCTGGCCTATTTATTCGCAATAGTATCGAACATCTTATGAATAGAATTAAAAATCCTAATGAAAGTGAATAGATCTCTTTATAGTAGGCGAAATAGCCCTGCTAGCCTTCTAAACCATTTTATAGGGTTCTGGTCAGCCTTTTAACCTAGAAAAATGGGCTTTCTCACGAAAGGTTTATAAATTGGGATTTATTGCCACCCTCTGGTGGTCAGGATGCCCGTGGTCGGAAAGGTGAGCTTGACATCGGACAAGGATGTCAGCGCTGGAGCTGAGGCGAGCCTCAGCGACCTCTTCACATACACGGAGAGGAGAAAGGAGTTCACCTTGGAATCCGATGTAGAGAGGGACAAGACGAAGCTCAAGGTCTCGGTGTCAAAGCTCGGAAGCCTTGAGGCCACGGCTGATACCACTAAGAAGAAGGGTGAGAAGACAAACCTCTGGCTTCTCGTCAAAATAGGTGACTTCTCGAAGAAGGTCAAGGCTGTAGAGAACATAAAGAAGGGCGATGTCCTGGACATAACCGTAGAGACGGCTTAGCCCTAGTATACCCGTTTATAAGAGGACCGAGTTCCCCATTTATTTTTCTCTACCTAAATGTTTTTACTCAGATTTATCTAGTTTCAAGCCCGTTCCTTTTCTTTTAGTTTTTCGGAGGGAAGGGTTTCCCTGAATAGGGCCTCCCTGTTTATCCCTATCCTATCTAGTGCCAGCAGGATCATGAATCCTATGAGGCTCCCCGATACCGAACTCAGGGCCCATCCAGACCAGAGGAGGATGAGGGCGGTTAAGGGCCCCTTCTCAAGCTGGGAGAGAAGCCTTGGATCTCCTATCCATGGCGCGACTAAGAAGAGTGAGAGGGTGGCCCCTATTAAAACGGTCCCGATGGGCTCGAATAAGGCGGAGATGAGGGGGAGCCTCCCCCTCCTCAGCCTCCTGAGGGCCCAGTGTACAGCTCCCACGACCAGGCCTCCGGGTATGCCTCCCGGGAAGGCGTAGATGGTTCCGATTCCCAGGGCGTTCCTTATTAGCCCTATTATAACGGCGGCCGCAGCAGCCCATAGGGGGCCTAGGAGTACCCCAAGTATGGAGTTGATCATGTGCTGCCCGGGATAGGCCTTTGTCCCTAGATAGGGGAACCACAGGAATGGAGCTATGACGACTCCTAGGGCTGAGAATACAGCGACCAGCCCTATCTTCCTGAGCCTTAAAGAGCTGGAGTTCAACCTGAGGGCACCTCCCCAGCCACCTCTATCACTATTCTGGCTAGCTCTCTGGCATCCCTACCAAGGAGGACTATCATAGGCTCCTTTCCAACATCCCCCCTGTGATAGATGATGTCCGGTGCTTTTCCCAGCCTCTTAACCGCCTCCCTAACACCCCAAGGTATGGTCATCCCCTCCCTCCTCTTGATGTCATTGGGCTCTCTCTCCCTCTCATAGGAGGATGCCGTTAGACCCCTCTCCCCTAATCTCCTTAACACCTCCTCTGAGAATCTCATGTTGAGGGCTGCCAACCTTGAGGGATCATATCTCGAGATCTCTAGGATGTATCTTGCTAGGTGGGAGGATGCACCGAACCTCGGGGGCATGACCGCCCTAACCCCATCTAGAACCCTGACTATCCTCCCAGGCAAGGCTGCCACATCCTCAGGGCCCTCGGGATGGGGGATCGCCATGGCCACGTTCATCCCAACCTCGGGCACCACCTTAGAGACGTCTTGGGAGGCTTCAAGTAGGGCTCTAGCCTCATCCACGCATGATAAGACCCTATGCCTCGAGGCTTCCCGGTAGAGATGGGCCATGGGATTGACTGGCCCATGCCCTTTTCCTATATCGAGGCCGTGCTTTATAGCTAGGGTGACCAGCCTCTTCGCCTCCTCTACAGCATTGGGTATCTTCAGCCCTTTCGCTAGGCCCGCAGCTATCGCCGCAGAGAAGCAGCAGCCTGTCCCATGGGTCGTCTTAACATTATGCCTCGGGGCTTTTAGGGGTCTGAACTCCCCATTGTAGAAGAGGATGTCTATGGCCTCCCCCTCCTCGAGGTGGCCACCTTTCACAACGACGGATTCGGGTCCGAGGCTGGAGATCTTTAAGGCAGCCTTCTTTGCCTCCTCAATATTCCTGATCTCCATCTCGGCCAACCTCTCTGCCTCGAACCTGTTTGGTGTGACCACAGCGGCCCTTGGGAGGAGATGCCTCTTCAGAGCCTCAACCGCCTCAGGCTTGAGTAAGGGGGCCCCGGACTTCGCCACCATCACCGGATCGACGACGAGAGGGAAGCCCAGCCCAGAGACCTCATCAGAGACCGCCTTGATTATCTCCTCCGTGTGGAGCATCCCCGTCTTGCCCGCGTCTATGCCCATATCCTCAGCTACAGCCCTTATCTGCAGCCTCACTATCTCCGGGTCGAGGTCTTGGACGCCCTTGACCGAGTATGTGTTCTGAGCAGTCACTGAGGTTATAGCAGTGGTTCCGTGGACTCCTAAAGCTGCGAAGGTCTTGAGGTCGGCTTGGATACCTGCTCCCCCTCCCGAGTCGCTCCCGGCTATTGTGATCGCCACGGGTACCCTTTCCAAGCCCTTGATCCTCTCCAAACCTATCATTCTCTCCTCTATTCTCCATGAGCTTCCGGGAGAACTAGGTAGGTAGACATTGTGGAGGCCTTAGGAGCCTGTAGGTGGCGCGCTCTCCCTCCGCCGGCATTATCCGGATCAGGTTCTAGGGGTCGACGGCGCCCCCAGCCGTCCTCTCAGCCAGGTTTCCCCAGCTCCCCCGGCGCCTTCCATTAACGTATGCGAATCTCCGATTTAAACCTTGCCTTCAGATCGCCATCTTTGAAGGCTCTGTAGACCAGTGAAATACGTCTTCCTTGGCTTCATGAATATAAAGGAATATAATGAATCCTGTTAGCCCTCATCACCATCATGGAGTCTCGGTTATTGGGTTTTCCGATCAAGGCCTTGGTGTTAGCGTCATGTTATGATATTCTCCCTTTGTGGCCCTGGCCAGCTCGATCAGGAACTGGGTTGGGGTTAATCGGAGCCTCCATCTCTCATCCAATGAGGGGGGTTGCTCCCCTTCAATGTGCTTCGTGTTGACGATGTGAACCTTGAACCCCTCCTTCACCAGGAGGCGGGCCACGTCGAAGCAGTCGGCTTGAGCCTCGCTCGTGTACCTCCTCCTAGTGAGGGGGGAGATAGGTGGATCGAGGGGAACATTCACGATCCCGTCGGAAACGACTATGAGGGTGGGAATAGCATCTCGATTCCTCAGCTTCTCCCTCTTCAACACCTTCCAAGCCTCGAGGAGGCCCGCGGCCATTGGGGTGAAGTCGCTCGCCCCAATCTCCCTCAGCTTCTTCACAACGAGCTCCAGATTTGAGGTCGGATGCTGAAGTGTGAAGGCTCTTGAACCCTTGAAGACCACGAGTCCCACCCTGTCCCTCCTCCTGTAGACTTCCCTATGGAAGCTATAGATGGCCTGGACCAGCCCCTCCATAGAATCTATCATCGAGAGGCTCATGTCTACTAGGAGGACTATGGAGTATGGAGCATGATACTCCCTCACCTTAACCCTCAGGTCCTCCGGCCTTACGGAGATCCTCTTGGCCTTGGGCTGGCCGAGCTTCTGATGTTGAGCCGCGGCCATCAGGGTCGGAATCAAGGCGATATCCCTAGGCTTTCCCTTTGGTATAGTATACCAGGCATATCTTCCCCGCAGGAGGGATGAGACGGCCCTAGATCTTCTGCCCCCAGATGATGCAGCTCCCCCACGGGTCTTGCTCCTCCATGGTTTAACCCCCGATGGAACCTTCCTAAGGGTCTCCATGGAGCTGAGGATCTTGGCTCCGTACTCTGGATTGGATGCCGGACCCATACCATAGGTTACCTTAGCCGAGCCGGAGCCCGATCCCAGTCCCGCCTCCCTACCAGTTGGGAGGAGCCTCCCCTTAGCCTCCAATGTTATCTTTGATAGATCCACAACTCCAACAGCTCTCTCCCCTCTACCCCTTCTCTTTCCAGCGATGAGCGATATTAGGAGCGTTAGTAACAGGCCTCCAGCTATCTCCATTAATAGAACCAGCAGCGATGGGGGGGTTGGGATCAGAAGGCTCCTCGCGGTCTCAATCAGGAGGGTTGAGGAGGCAACGGCGAGAATGAAGACCGTGATGCTCGCGATGAAGCCTAAGAGAGCCCTCTTCCTAATCCCTTCAACCATCTCCCCCGGAAGGAAGAGGATACCTCCGAGCTTATCCGTGAAGCCTCTTACAACCCTGGGCTTGAGGGTCCTTCCCAAGGCCCTCCTTATCTCCCCCTTTGATGGTGGGGGAATCAAACCCGACCTCCTGGTTCTATGCCCTAAGGTCAGCTCTAAGGCTTGAACAATATCCTCCTCCAGAACAGTCCCCCTCTCATTGAAGGCCGCGAGGGCCCTGGCAGCCTTCATCGCCACTATATCGGGCCTGAAGCCGTCGACCTTCAGCCTCGAACAGGCTTCGGCGACCCTTGAGTAGGCCTCCTTCGGGGCCTCAACCTTAGGGAGGAGGGCCCTAGCTCTCTCAACCTTGGAGCGGAGTTCCCCCAGCTCATTATTATACCTCGAGACGAAGTTGAAGGGATCCCTTACGAACTCCTCGTTCCTGTTGAGGATCAGGGCTCTCAGCTCGGGATCTTCTATGTTCCTCGTCTCCGCGTAGAGGCCGAATCTGTCTAGGATCTGGGGTCTCAGTTCCCCCTCTTCTGGGTTCATGGTCCCTATCAGTATGAACCTTGATGGGTGCTGTACGCTGATACCCTCCCTCTCCACCACATTCCAGCCCGATGCGGCCGCATCCAGGATGCTGTCCGTTATATGGTCT
>CALIUM010000023.1 GCA_938048735.1 uncultured archaeon | reverse complement strand
TGGGCCTTGTTCTGAGCTCATCATCCTTCAGGGCCTCCCTTATGAGGCTTCCAACCTCTAGGGTGCCTGTCGCCGCCTGTTGTAGGGCCTTTAGGTAGACCTTCCACTTCCAGCCCGTCGCCGTGTAGAGGTGGACCACCTTGGGCTTAGCTCCTGTGGCCTTCAATATGTTCTGTATATCCTCTAGGCAGGTCTTTACCATTAGCTCCAGTTCTTCCACATCAGGCCTTATCATGGAGGGATCCACCCTCGGCCAGAGTGCCTCGGATATGAACCCCTCTCCTCCCATGGCCTCCCAGATCTCCTCACATATGTGAGGTGTGAACGGCGCCAGCATCTTGACCTGCGCCTCCAGTACGCGGTGTAGAACATGCTGGACGACCTCTCTACGGCCTTCCCTCAGCCTCTTTGGAGAGACACGCTTCATGTACCACTCTAGATCCGCGTTCAGGTTGAAGAGGATGGAGTGGATCGCCTTCCTAACCCTCATCTCCTCCATCGCCTGGGTCGCCTCCTCTATGGCCCTCTGGAGCCTGCTCATCATCCATAGGTCGATCTCCTCCAGCTCCCCCTCTAAGCCTCTCCCTCCCCTAGCCACCTCCATAGCCCAGCTGTAGAGCCTCTCGAGGGTTGACTGCATCGACCTGGCCAGCTCCCTGCTGAAGTCTGCATCCTTCAGGGGCTCGGCAGTAACCATGAGGGTGAGCCTGAGGGTGTCCGCCCCATATGTTGTTATGGCCTCTGCCAGGGGGATGATGTTCGCGAAGGACTTGCTCATCTTCTGCCCCTCCATCAGGACACTCCCATTGACGAAGATCCCCCTAGGCCATAGGCTCCTAGGGAATATGGCGTCATGGTTGAAGATCATGAAGGTTAGATGATTCGGGATGAGGTCCCTCCCCGAGTGGCGGGCATCCAGGGGATAGAAGTATAGGAACTCAGACCTAAGATCCTCGATCTCCTCCCTCGGGATCCCCGTCTCCATAGCCACCCTCTCGGCTGAGCCCTCCCCCAGGAAGATGTAGCTCCAGAAGCTGGGCCTAAGAACCTCTGGATCAGGGTTAAGCCTCTTCAAACCCCTGACCACTGTGTAGTAGGCCATGTATATGGTTGAGTCGGAGAGGGCCTCAATTATCCATTCAGGGTCCCATGGGAGCCTCGTCCCCATCCCTGCCTTCCTAGCGCATGCCTTCCTCTTCAGCCAGTCTATAACGTGCTCGAACTCCTGCCTCAGCTCCTCAGGGACTATCCTCATCCCAGCTAGGTTCTCGTAGGCCAGCTTCTTCCAGGCCGGATCCCCATAATCTATGAACCACTGGTTCTCGAATATTTTGACAACGACATCCGTCCCGCATCTGCACTTTACGGGGGAGATGAGCTCGTAGATGGTTGTCGCCTTCCCCTCGGCTAATAGGTCCTCCTTAACGGCCTCCTTAGCCCTGGCGACGGGTAGGCCCGAATACCTTCCCGTGTTACCCCTCATCCTCCCGTTGTGGTACTCCTGGCTATAGACCTCCTGGGTTGCCTTCTCAAGCCTCGGGTCATCTTGGCCCCTGATCTCCATCTTTCTGACCACGTCTAAGGCTGGATACTCACCATAGCCCGGAGCCTCGATCACCGATATGGGTTCAACTGTTCTGACAATCCCGGGCTTCAAGCCCAGCTCCTGGAGAGCCCGGTTCGAGAGCCTCTTCAACTCCTCCAAGGCAACTAGGTCGTAGGGGGCGTGGGCCGGAACCGACATGACCACTCCAGTAGCACCCTTCGGGTCCACGAAGTCGGCTGGAAGTATAGGTATCTCCTTCCCGGTCGCAGGGTTCACCACGCCCTCGCCGATCAGGCTCATGCCTTGGAATCTCTCCTCGACCTCCACCCTTCTCCCTAGGAATCTGAGCTTCTCGACAGCTTGGAGGCTTATTATCCAGGTCTCTCCATCGACTTTGGCCCTGACGTACTCTGCGCTAGGGTTGAGCCACATGTTCACGGCCCCATAGACGGTCTCAGGCCTGAGGGTCGCAGCCGGGAAGACCTCCTCCCCCCTCCTGAACTTTATCACCGTGAACTCCTCTATCTCTGGCTCCACATCCCCTACCGTGTCGTGCTGGCCTACGGGGTTTCCGCAGTGGGGGCACCAGCCCACGGGGTGGCTTCCCTGGACTATGTAGCCCTTCTCCCTGAGCTTCGTGAACTGCCACTCTATGAACTTGTTGTAGTATGGGTCTATGGTTGTGAACTCCCTCCTCCAGTCTATGCTGAAGCCCATCCTCTGCATCCCTTGCTTTATCTCCCCGGCGAAGTATCTCGCCATGCTTATGGGTGTGGTCAGCTCCTGGAGCCTCTCCTTAGGGACATGGTATATGTTGAGGAAGGTGTCCAGCAGGTCCTCATCCCCCTTCATCAGCCTCTCCACCATCGCTATAACGGGTGTACCTGTGTAGTGCCAGGCCATGGGGAAGAGGACGTTGTAGCCCTGCATCCTCCTGTACCTGGCGTGGACATCCGCAAGGGTGTAGGTTCTACCATGGCCTATGTGTTGGGGGGAGTTGGGGTATGGGTATGCGACGGTCAGATAAAACTTTGGCTTTCCGGGTTCTGGGTCGGCCTCGAATATCCTAGCCTCTGCCCACCTCCTCCGCCATTTCTCCTCTATTGATGCCCAGTCAACCATTCAAGCCCCTATCCTGGTCGAATTATGTAGCTGTAGGGAGAATAAAAGGTTGTGAGTAAAAAATCCTACGGAGTTCCTTTCTCAGTTTTTTCCGCGATGAGGGCCCATCTCCTCAATATCCCGATTATCTCCTCCCTCCTCTCCCTGAACAGCCTAGAGTCTCCTCCCCCTCCTTGGCCGAAGTGGGGCTCTCCTCCGCCCCTCCCTCCCACAACTCCGGCGATCTCGCCTGCCATCCTCCCTGCGTCGAACCCTTTCATGAGGGCTCCAACCCCGATCTTGACAACGAATCTGGGCTCCTTCGTGGAGGCCAGGACGGCTATTGCCCTCTCGGAGATCTGGGCTAGGGAGTTTCCAACCTCTATGAGGAGGTCTACTCCCCCCTCAAGCGTTTCGACTATAAGGCTCCACCCCATAAACTCGACGGCCCCCCTGAGGAGGTCCTTGGCGATATACCTCGAGGCTAGGCGGAGATACTCATCCCTCTCCTTTCTAAGCCTCGATGTCTTCTCGACGCTCTCCGCGACGACCCTCTCAACGTGTTCGATGGGTATTCCAAGGGTCTCAGCCACCCGTAGTAGGATCCGCTCCCTCCTCTGCACCTCCCCCAAGGCGTGGGGTCCTGTGGAGAATATGATCCGCTCAACCCCGTCCTGCACCCTCTCAGTTCCTAGTATCTTGACCATCCCCACCTCCGAGGTCTTGCTGACATGGGTCCCACCGCATGCCTCTGCATCCCAGCCCTCAACCTCAACAACCCTTATCTCCCTTCCGGGGGCCACCCCTCCCTGGTAGAGGCGGAACCCATACATCTTCTCGGCCTCGTTCCTGGGCATCCAGCTGCATTTGACCTCCCTCCCCTCCGAGATCACCTCGTTGACAAGCTGTTCCATCCTCTCCACATCCTCCCTCGTCAACCTCCTGTGGTGGCTTATATCCAAGCGGCTCACCTCAACACCCTTCTGGGCTCCAGCCTGCCAGGCATGCTCCCCAAGGACCCTCCGGGCAGCCCCTAGGAGGAGGTGGGTCGCCGTGTGGCTCCTCATGAGGGAGAACCGTCTATCCCAGTCTATTATGCCCTTAACATCCTCTCCTACCTTGAAGTTTGAGCCTTCAACCTCGTGGATTAATACCCCATCGATTGAGTGGACGTTTTTGACTCTGACCCTCTCCGATCCCTTCAGAAGCCAGCCCGTGTCTGAGAGCTGGCCTCCAGCCTCGGCGTAGAAGGCTGTCCTGTCTAGGACCACATAATTATCATCTATAATGGCTGTGACCTTGGCCGTGAACTCCCTCATATAGGGGTCTTCATAGAAGAGCGTGACCGTCTTCTCCAGCCCCTTCACCCTCTCTGAAAGCTTATCCCATCCGGCCATCTCAGCCCTCTCGGGGGCCTCTCTCCCCATATGCCTCCTGGCCACCAATGAGTAGAAGTCACGTGGAACTTGGACGTCGAATCCCTCCTCCGAGGCTGCCTCCCTCACATCCTCTGGTGTTAGGCCGTGGCTGTCGTAGAACTCTACAAGCTGCTCTGTGGAGATCGATCCCTTCCTCAGCGCCCTCTTGACCAGGGATGAGCCCCTCCTCAGGGTCTCCTCGTACTTCTCCCCCTCGGCCTTGATCATCTCCAGCACCTCCTCCCTCATCTCCCTGAGATGGGGGAAATCCCCTCCCCAGTAATCTATCTGGTCCTCCACCAGGTCCTGGAGCCTTTCCTCGAGGTCGGCCCTCCTCAGAAGCCTGTAAGCTCGCCGATATAGGAGGCGGGCTAGGTAGCCCTCCTTGACATTGGATGGGACAACCCCCTCTGAGAGTATGAATACAAGGCTCTTCGTGTGGTCCAGGGCTCCGTATATGCTCTCAAAAAGGCCTATCAGCCTCTCCAGCTCCAGTAGATCATATCCCAAGAGCGCCGCCAGTGCCTCCATCTCCCCTTGGGCTGGGGGGTATGCTCTCAGATGCCTGGCGGCCTCGGATAGGACCTCGCTATGCACCCCATCCAGCCCAGCCCATTCCAAGGCCCTTTCTAGGATCGGCCCATAGACGGCGTGGAAGGCGCTTGGGGTTCCGGCGCTGAGCCAGGTCCATCGCTCTATCCCATATCCCGTGTCAACCACCCTTATGGGCATCGGCTCGAGCCTTGAGCCTATGACCCTGAACATCATGAAGACTAGGGTGGATATCTCCAGGCCGTCGACACATCCCTCCAGGTCGAAGCCCGCGTTCCCCCCGCCGCTCCATAATCCCTCCTTGTATGTGACCTTCTCAGAGGGCACCCCGAGCTCTTTGGTGAGGAGCTCGTGGTGGAACCTTACGGTCTCATCCTTCCAGTAGATCTGGGGCCCCTCCTCATAGTTGAAGGCGTGGTGGCCTCCCATCTCGAAGATGGTCAGGTGCCTCCCAGCCGTTTTTCCAACGAGGTCTATATCTTCAAACCTGAGGCATGGCTGGCTTATGACGAGCGGGTTTGCGGGTGGGGGGATGACCCCCTCCGTCACATATGGCTGGAAGTCCACTATGCTGGCTATGGTTATCATGAGGTCGTCCCTCCACCTGGCGACGACGGGGTATGGAGGTATCCTCCTGTGGCCCCTATCCTCGAAGAAGGATAGGAACTTCTCCCTCATCTCGGCCACTGTGAACCTCCTCTTAACTGGAGAGTCGCCTATGAAGGTGTAGGGGGCGCATGGGAAGTCTCCGCAATTCTCCGAGGATGGGTTCTGGGTCCAGTAGTGGCTTCCGCAGAGGGGGCAGAGTTTCCTTATGAAGCCCTGCTCCTCAAAGAAGGGCAGCCTAAACTCGTCTGGGGGAACCTCCAAGACCTTAGACCCCGGGATAACCGTCAAAGCCAGGCTAGCCGAAGAGCGCGCTTAGGCCCTGGAGATCCTCCTCTTCCTCCTTCTTCTCCTCTTCCTTCGGCTTCTCCTCAGCCTTCTCGGCCACGGGTCCGCTTGGAGTTGGAGGAGCGTAGGGCGCCGCGGCTGTGAACATTGGGGTCTTTATAGCCTCATCTATGTTTATCTCGGAGAGGGCTGCCACTAGGGCCTTCACCCTTATGGGGTCTGGCTTGATCCCAGCTGCGCTAAGGACGCTCTCTAGGCTGCTCTCAGTTATCTCCCTGCCCGCGCTATGGAGCAGGAGGGCCGCATACATGTACTGCAAATCCATCACCTCGACTTGAGCGATTGCTCTTGAAGAGTGAAGAATAAAACCGACTTTTATCCTTTCCTATCATAAACCCGGTTAAAGGGCCCAACCCGGCATCCTCTACCGAGGGGGATGGTTTATAGAGCAGTTAGTCATATATGATATCGGAGTTGTCTGGGGAGGAGCGAACCTGCCCGAAGTGCAGAGGTGTAATGAGGAGGGGTGAGATCCAGTTCCCCGTTGAGCGCCTCCACCCTCAATCCATCTCTCCGTATACCTCTGGAACATTCTTCGGCGGGATGCCAACGTTTGAGGAGGTGAGCGTCGGGAAGCCCTACTGGGAGGAGAGGACTGGGGAGAAGAAGGGGATCATATTCAAGAGGGAGGAGGCGAAGAGGCTCGCCATCACAGGCTTTAGGTGCACAAGGTGCGGATACATCGAGTTCTACGCTCAGGAGAGATGATCAAGACAAGCCCATCGATGAGGGGGAGAGCATCCAAATTCTACATTTATGATGGAGTATATCTCCCACGCCATCCCCTAGATATGAAGAACTGGAAGGGGAAGCGCTGTTAAATTTAAACGATGATCAATACATCTCATGAGAAGGCCATGAGGAATAGGGTTAAGGAGAGGCTTAAAGGGGGAGAGACAGCCTTAGGGGTTTGGATATCCATCCTAAACCCTCAGGCGGTCAGGATAGTGGCCAACTCGGGTATTGACTGGATCCTCTTCGACACCGAGCATGGTCCTCCCTCACTCGAGACCGTGGACGGCCTCGTGAGGGCCTCGATGGGCTGTAAGGCCCTCCCCCTGGTAAGGGTCGTCTGGAACGATATGAACGCCATTAAGCTTGCCCTGGACACCGGAGCCTATGGGGTCATTATACCCTGGGTGAACACAGGGGAGGAGGCTGAGAGGGCGGTCTCCTACTGCAGATACCCGCCTGAAGGGGTGAGGGGGTGCGCCCCGGGTAGGCCTGCCTCCGTATGGGGCCTAAGGGAGGAGGAGTATCTGGAGGTCGTTAATGAGGAGATCCTGGTCGCGGTCCAGATAGAGACGAGGAAGGCCGTCGAGAATATAGAGGAGATCGTGGCAGTGGAGGGGGTTGACGCGACCTTCATAGGCCCCATGGACCTCTCCATGTCCATGGGTTACAGGGGTAAGCCCTTCCATCCCGAGGTGGTGAAGGCTATGGAGAGGGTTCTGGATTCATGTATCGCTTCCGGGGTGGCCCCAGGGATAGCCTTCGCTAGAGGGGTGGAACACATAAACGAGCTTATAGAGAAGGGGTTCAGGTTCATAGGCATAGGCAGCGATTCAGGCCTCCTAGCCACCGGATGCTCCGAGACTCTGAAAAAGATCAGGAGATAGATCAGCCTAGGGACTATCCGGCTCTTGGGGGGAGGGAGATCAGATATATATGTCAGAGGCTTAACCAATTCAATGCTGCGGAGAAAGGGTGGAGATGCCCACGGTCTACGATGTTCCGGCCGACGTGATCATAGCTAGGCTGAGCGAGTACCTGAAGAGCAGTGTCCCCGAGGTCAGGCCACCGGATTGGGCTGCCTATGTTAAGACGGGGGTTCACAGGGAGAGACCACCCCACAACCCCGACTGGTGGTATATAAGGAGCGCCTCCATGCTCAGGAAGCTATATGTGAATGGCCCTCTGGGAGTCTCCAGGCTGAGGAAGCTATATGGGGGGAGGAAGAGGAGGGGGGTAGCTCCAGCCCACTTCAGAAGGGGGAGCGGAGCCATAATCAGGAGGATACTCCAGCAGCTCGAGGCCGCCGGCCTCGTGGTCAGGGAAGACCTCAAGGGAAGGGGCATAAGCCCTAAGGGGAGGAGCCTCCTGGACGCCCTCTCCACCCAGATAAAGAGGGAGATGGATAGGGAGTCGCAGCGATCAAGACAAGCCTAAGTGAGGGGTCATGTCTTCAGACGAGGAGCTTAGGAGGCTGAGGGAGAGGCGGCTGCTCGAGCTTCAGGCCCAGAGGGAGAGGGAGGAGGAGCTTGAGAGGCAGAGGAGGGAGGCTGAGGCGGCTAAGCAGGTCCTCCTCCGAAGGATACTAACCCCCGAGGCGAGGCAGAGGCTCACGAATATAAAGATGGTGAGGCCCGAGTACGCTGAGCAGCTTGAACTCCAGCTGATCCAAGTGGCCCAGAGCGGCAGGCTCAAGCTGCCCATAACCGACGAGATGCTGAAGAGCCTCTTAGCCCAACTTCAGGCCCAGCAGTATAGGGAGATAAAGGTGAGGAGGAGGTAGCTTGGCTGGAAATAAGCCATTAGCTCTCAAGCTCCGCCTGATAAAGGCTGAGAAGCAGAAGGGGCCTGTCCCCTCTTGGATAATCATGAGGACGATGGGGAGGGTGCGATTCAGCCCCAAGACCAGGAGAAACTGGAGGATCAGGAAGCTCAGGCCTTAGGGGGTTCGGAGGATGTCGGGGTCTAGGCGGGCTGAAGAGAGGATATACACGGTTCCCCTTGGAAGGGCCTACGCCTCCCCAAGGTACAAACGGGCTGAGAAGGCCATCTCCATACTGAGGAGATTCGTCGAGAGGCACATGAAGCCCTCCACGGTGGAGATAGAGCCCGAGGTGAACGAGGCGATATGGAGCAGGGGTATGGAGAGGCCGCCTAGGAGGCTTAGAGTCAGGCTCTCAAGGGATGAGGATGGAACGGTCAGGGTCGCCCTCGCGGAGGAGGAGATTTGAGGGAGGTGAAGCTATACAGGATATCCGGGATGATAAGGAAGGGGAACCTCCTCGAGCCCATCAGGTTCAGGAGGGAGGTCAGGGCCATGAGGAGGGAGCAGGCCATAGAGAGGGTCTACTCGGAGGTGGGAAGCCACCACAGGGCGAAGAGGCATGAGATCAGGATCCTTGAAGTGGAGGAGCTAGAAGAGGATTGACCCAAGAACCTGAGAAGATGGAGAGGCTCAGGAGGCTGGTGGTGGAGCTCAGGCTCATGGAGGGATCGGCCGAGATCCTCCAGAGAAGGCTCGAGTTCCTCCAAGCCGCCCTGTCAGACCTCCGCATCGCTGAGAACTCCCTGAGAGAGCTTAAGGGTAAAGAGGAGGGCTCCCCCATCCTGGTTCCCATAGGTGGGAACACATTCATCGGGGCCAAGCTTGGGAACCTGAGCAAGGTCATCGTCGGCATAGGGGCAGACATCTCCGTCGAGATGAGCATAGACGAGGCTGTGGAGGACATCACCTCCCGCATCTCCGAGATCGAGAAGGCTGGGGCCTCAGTCCAACAGCAGCTGGAGCAGATAACAGCCCAGATACAGTCTCATAGGGAGAGGATAAACGAGCTGAGCTCCCAACTTCAAGGGGAGAGGAGAGGTGTTTGAGAGGCTCAGGCAGGGGCTGAAGGGGGTCCTAGATAAGATATCGAAGACCCAGCTCTCCGAGGAGGACTTAGACCCTATCCTAGAAGACCTACAGCTACAGCTCGTATCCAATGACGTAGCCTTCGAAGTGGCAAGCGGGATATGCTCGGAGCTGAAAAAGAGGCTTAAGGGTGCATCCATATCCAGGTTTGAGGATAGAGAAAGATTTGTTAGAGCAGCCCTCGCAGAATCCATAAGGTCGGTGATGGCAACGACCTCGGAGGTCGACCTCATAAAGCTCGCCTCCTCCCGGAGGGGCTCAGGGAGGCCTCTAACAGTAATGTTCATAGGGGTGAACGGCACGGGGAAGACGACGACCATCGCAAAGGTGGCCAAGCTGCTGATGGATCGAGGGCTCAAGGTCATCCTGGCCTCAAGCGACACCTACAGAGCTGGCGCCATAGAGCAGCTGGAGGAACATGCTAGGAGGCTCCACCTAAGGGTGATCAGGCACACCTATGGGGCTGACCCGGCAGCCGTAGGTTTCGACGCTGTCCAGCACGCAGCCTCTAGGGGGATGGACGCCGTCCTCATAGACACAGCTGGGAGGATGCAGACGAACAGGAACCTTATGGACGAGTTAAGGAAGATAAAGCGCGTGGTTCAGCCAGACCTGACCATCCTAATCGTGGACGCCCTAACTGGGAACGACGCCGTACAACAGGCTGAGGCCTTCGAAAAGGGGGTGGGATTCGACGCCGTCATCCTTGCGAAGGTGGATGCGGATGCGAAGGGCGGATCAAGCCTGAGCATCCCCTACTCCACAAGGAAGCCCATCATATACGTCGGAACCGGACAGGGCTACAACGACCTCCAGCCCTTCGACCCTGAATGGTTCTCGGAGAGGATCCTACCCCTTGAGGAGTAATAATAAAGGCTGAGCCAGGTGATGTTATGGGGATCATAGAATTCTTCAGGTCGACGGCGAGGCTTCTAAGGATTGTATCAAAGCCCGACTGGAAGACATTCTGGCTGAGCGTGAAGATCTGCCTCCTGGGGGTGGCCCTGCTGGGGAGTATAGGCTATATAATCAGGCTCGTATCCATCACCCTCCAAGGCATATAGAAGCTACTCACTCAAAGGACCCCTATGGGGGAAATCCCGCTCCAATAACTCAGCTTTATCGACCTGGATACCTTAGCCTGCAACCGCCCCTAGATTCTGTAGTTGCAGGGTTGGATTGGAGATAAAGGGTTCCTGGGGAGGCATAGGAGGGAAAGAGACCTCTTAGACTGAGATGATGAGGCTAAGAGGTGAGAGCCGACTTGGAGAGATGAGCTTATGTCGATGGGGCTTATATCTCGAGGGGATTGGGTTAGTAATGTATATATCTTATAGGTTCACCCTTAACGGTAAATCTGAGCGTGATGGATTGAGTATGGAGAGGCCTTGGACTTCACTCTATGTCGTGAAGGTTACTAGGGGGCAGGAGAGGAACATATCCCTGATGCTTTCTGATAGGGCAAGGGTGGAGAAGCTTCCGGTGGCTGCTATTCTATCTCCGGCCGAACTCAAGGGATATCTGATAGTGGAGGCCGATGCCCCACACACCGTTGAGGAGCTTATCCGGGGGATGAAGCATGTGAGGCAGAGGATTCAGGGGACGTTGAGCATC
Source organism: uncultured archaeon (assembly GCA_938048735.1). Lineage (GTDB taxonomy): Archaea > Thermoproteota > Bathyarchaeia > TCS64 > TCS64 > JAGTRB01. The sequence goes on along the minus strand of CALIUM010000023.1, from coordinate 29,269 downwards.
TCCGAGTTGGAGAAGTACCTCGAGAGCAGACGGGCAGCCGGCGTTGAGGTGGGCGCCATAGTCGAGGTTGTGGCAGGCCCCTTTAAAGGCATGCAGGCGAAGGTGATTAGGGTGGACGATGCGAAGGGGGAGGTGACCGTTGAACTTCTGGAGGCGAGTTATACCTTACCCATCACCCTTAATATAGACTATGTTAGGGAGGTGAAAAGGGCCTAATGGTGAAGAGGATCTTCAACTTCATCGTGGTGGGGGGGAAGGCCACTGGCGGTCCCCCGATAGGCCCAGCCCTCGGGCCCCTAGGAGTCAACATAATGGCCGTTGTGAACAAGATAAACGAAGTCACATCGCCCTATGCTGGGGTGAAGGTGCCCGTCGAGGTCACCCTGGACACGGATACGAAGGAGTTCTCGGTGAAGGTTGGTATGCTATCAACGTACTCTCTTATAACACAGGCCCTAGGCATCTCTAAGGGTTCCTCAACCCCGAAGAGGAGCACCGTTGGAAACTTGACCTTCAAGCAGGTCGTCGAGATCGCTATGAGGAAGAGGGAGGGGCTACTCGCGAACTCCTTGAAGGCTGCTGTGAAGGAGGTCTTGGGAACCTGCCTAAGCATGGGAGTCACGGTGGACGGTAAAACCGTTAAAGAGGTCCTCCCATTATTGGAGTCAGGGGTCTACGACGAGTTTTTAAGAGCCCCTTAACCTTTATATCCTATCTCCAATCCTAGAGGAGAGCCTAATGTCGCTGCGGAGGGAACAGGTGATCGATGCCCTCATGAAGGCCAGGGCTGCAGCCCCACCTAGGGGCTTCGAACAGTCCATAGAGTTGATAGTTAACCTGAAGGACATAGATCTCAAGAAGCCTGAGAATAGGATAAACCTGCGCGTCGAGATCCCGAACGGGTTTGGGGGGAGAAAGGTTCTCATCTTCGCCTCAGGGGATCTAGCCCTTAGGGCTAGAAGGGCCGGGGCCGACGCCGTGATCGAGCCCTCCGAGCTGGAGGCCATGGCTAAAGATAAGAAGGAGATCAAGAGGAGGATGAAGGAGTTCGATGTCTTCTACGCGGAGGCCCCGCTCATGTCCCTGGTGGGAAGGTTGGTGGGGCCCTTCCTAGGGCCTAGGGGGAGGATGCCGACCCCTATCCCCCCCAATTTGCCGGTTGAGAGCGTCATCGAGGCTGGGAGGAGGGTCGTCTTCCTGAGGAGTAGGGATAAGCCCCTGATACAGTGCGCCGTAGGCAGCGAGAAGATGGAGGATTCCAAGGTCGCGGAGAACATAGAGGCCATCCTCTCAAGCCTCACATCTGCCCTAGATAGAGGTTTTAGAAACATAAGGTCAGCATATGTGAAGTTGACCATGGGGCCAGCTATAAGGCTCATATGACGGGGTGTGAGTATTGGTCTCAGAGAATAAATCTAGGATGCTCGATCAAGCCATGGAGCTTCTGAAGAAATATGAGGTCATCCTCGCGGCAGACCTATTCAAGATGAAGAGCCAGATGCTACAAGATCTCAGAAAAGAGTTAGGAAAAGAGTTGACCTTAAAATGTATAAAGAATAATATATTGAGAAAGGCCATGGAGAAGATGGGACTCGAGGGCTCTGAAGAGTTTATAAACAGAGCCCAAGGCTCCAACATCTATGCGTTCTCCAACGAGAACCCCTTCAAGCTCGCCATGATGCTGAAGAAGAGGAAGGTGAAGGTCTTCGCAAGGCCGGGGGACATCGCCCTCGAGGACATAGTCATCCCAGCCGGTAACACGGGCCTAGCTCCCGGACCATTCATCAGTAAGCTGGCAACCTTGGGCGTGAGGACGAGGATAGAGGGAGGAACCATCTGGGTCAACTTCGATACGAAGGTGGCCAGCGCCGGCGATAAGATCTCCCAAGACCTCTCCGAGATACTGGCCCGGCTGGGGATAAAGGCCGGGGAGATGGGGCTCGAGGCCAAGGCGGCCTACTTCAATGGGAGGATCATAACCAGAGATGAGCTTCTGCTCGATGTTGAGGAGTATCGGGATCGGCTGAGGAAGGCCTCTGAGGAGGCCTTCCAAGTTGCCCTACTCGCTTCTTATCCCACACCCCAGACCCTTCCAGCACTAATCTCCATGGCTGTGCAGAACGCTGAAAGATTAGCCCTCAGGGCTGAGTACATCGATAGAGATTCAGCTGGGAAGCTAATAGCCATCGCATACTTCCACGCTTTAACCCTACAAAACCTTGTCGGGAGAAGGGTTGAGGAGAGCCTAGGCTCAGCGGAGACATGAAAAGAGACATAAAAAAATAAGGGGAAATTTAGACCGGGGTTAACCAGCCTGGCTTCTTTACCCTCCCTGAGAGGATGTCGGCATAGTGTTCCGCTATCCTCGTGGTTATGGGGCCCGGATACTCCCCACCCAGCTCTATATCATCTATGCTCGTTATGGGTGTGACCTCGGCGCCCGTCCCGCAGAGGAAGGCCTCATCGGAGGCGTAGAGCTCAACCCTGGTTATATCTCTGACCTCAACGGGGATACCGAGGTCTCTAGGTATAAACTCTAAGAAGGTGTTCCGGGTGACAGATTCCAAGATCGATGCGGAGACGGGAGGGGTGATGACCCTCCCATCCCTCACAGTCATTATGCATGCCCCTGGGGCCTCTGAGACGAAACCCCTATTGTCCAGGAAGATGGCTCCATCATAGCCGCATCTCTTAGCCTCCCTGGCGGCGAGGGCGGAGTTGGCATAGTTAGCCCAGGACTTCGCCTGGGGTGGGAGGGCGTCGCTGGCTATCCTCCTCCAGCTGCTCACCATGAAGCGCCTGCGAGCCCCGAACCTGGGATTCCCCTTACCGAGGAGGGTCTCAAACTTCCAGACCGGGATCACGACATGAACCGCCTCCTCTGCCCCAGCCCTAGGCCAGACCCTTGGCTGGATATACACATTCGACCTGAATCCGTTCGCCCTTATAGTCTCCCTCACGGCCTCTAGGAGTTGATCCTTCGTGTATGGGATCTGAAGGCCATCGACAGCAGCGCTCCTCCATAGGCGGTCTATGTGGGGCTTCCACTGGAAGATGTTGAGGTTACCCTCCCCGAGTATATCCCCCTCCACATATGCCTTTATCCCCTCGAAGATGCCGAGGTAGATGGGCTCCATGGCGGAGACCAGGGCCTTATCAGTCTCCACAATCTCCCCGTTCATCCAACAGTAACGGGCACCCCTAAAGGCTGCGGACATAGACACCCGAAGATAAGATCACTGAAGTTATTAAAGAGTTTATCACAAGTACCTCTGGTATTAAGAACCCACCTTTAGAGATGTATCTAAGATTTTCATCTTGAGAGAGGATTATTGAGGGAAAAATTGGGGTAGGAGTTTAAACCCTTTCTATCTTGAAGATCACGGGTCTAAGTCCGTCAGTACAGCAGTTAACTGAGACGCCAGGCTCCTCGTACCAGTGGAAATTCCCATGGAAGCGGAGGGTCTGAACCACCTTGTATAGGTCATTCCAAGCCCATCCGCAGAACCCCTCCGGCATCCTTCCATCCTCCTCGACGTAGAAGACCTGCCCCTCTTGGAAGAGTTCACATGGACCCGTCGGGGCACCCTTGATGGGAGATCTCTCAAAGACCTCCTCGGGCTTGAACCGCCTCAGAACCGTTATCCTAAGCCTACTAGCCCTCTCAACCAACACGTATCAAACTAGGTTATCAACTAGCAATTTTAAGTCTTCCCATGCCCTTCTGGAAGAAGTTTAAAAATGGTTTCTTGAATTCGGAATCTAGATAATCTTTAATCTATCCATTCAATGGGTTTATTGTCCTTGAAGAGGCGTAGGGCAACTGTCGTAAGGGTTGAGGATGCCTCCACCCTCATAATCAGGCCCTATATGGCCGTGAGGCTCGCGGGGGTGGAGGCACCTTTAAGGGGTTCACCGGAGGCTGAGATGGCTCGAAGGAGGCTGGAGGAACTCACCCTGAACAGGAAGATAGAGTTTGAGGTTCAGGAGTGGGACAGGCTTGGGTGTAGCATCGCGATGGTCTGGCTCGATGGCTTAAGCCTCAACGAGGCTATGAGGACCTTTATCGAGGGGCTGGGCCAGAAAAGTTAATATGTAATGATGAATTTTTGGAGGGGATTCGAGATGGTGATGAGGTCCGGCACGGTAGTGGAGGTATTAGACGCCGTCTCCTTCAGGCTTAGAACCGACGCCATTCTAGTACTCGACGGGGTGGAGCCCCCACCGAGAGGTTCAGAGGCTGAGAAGAAGGCTAAGGAGAAGCTTTCAGAGCTTGTTTTAAAGAAGAAGGTCCAATACGAGGTAACAGAGTTCGATGAGCTAGGTAGGACGAGAGCGAAGGTAAACATAGAGAATTTGAACATAAACGAGGAGATGAACAAATATATCAAAGGACTTTAATGAGGATTAAAATCATTAAATCCATGATTTTTGTATAAATTTAAAAATCATGTTCTGAGTTAAAGGTTCTATCAAAACTCTAAATATCTTTTTTATTATCATTTCCATTACTTAAAATTTAAAGGTCATTTTAAGAGTTCATGATCTTCATCTAATCAATTTATTTAAATTAATGTTTGATTATCTTTTATTATTTGGAAAAAGGAGATGTTTGTTTATTCTTTGACATGCCTCAGCTCTCTGGCCTCAACCGCCCCTAGGTACATCTCCGTCAGCTGCGGGTGGTTCAGAAGCTCCTGCGCCGTCCCCTTAAAGGTGAACCTCCCACCTCTCATCATGTAGGCCACATCTCCAACCTCGAGGGCCCTCCTAGCCCTCTGTTCCACTAGAACTATTGGGAGGCCTGTGGTTTCGGCCATCTCTTTAAGCTTCCTGAGGACGTCGTTTACCAGTTTTGGCATGAGGCCTGCCGTGGGCTCATCCACGAGCATGACCTTGGGATCCCTCATTAGGACCATGCTCTCAGCTAGCATCTGGCGCTCACCTCCGCTCAGGGTTCCAGCGGGCCTCTTCAGGAACCCCTTCAAGACGGGGAATAGGGTGAAGCATAGCTCCAGCTTGTCCTCTATCATCTTCTGGTCCTTTATGGTGTAGGCTGCCATCTTCAGGTTCTCCTCCACGGTGAGGCGGCTGAAGATGTTGCCCACTTGGGGCATGTATCCTATACCCATCTTCGTCCTCTCGTATGGGGGAACCCTCGTTATGTCCTTCCCTTGGAATAACACCTGGCCTGAGTAGACCGTGACGAGGCCCATGATCGCCTTGAGGAGGGTTGTCTTCCCCACCCCGTTTGGGCCCACGATCACAGTTACCTCTCCTTCCGGGGCCTCGAAGTCTAGGTCGTATATCACGTGGATCGGGCCGTAGCCCACATTCAAACCCTTGGTCTCTAATATGTTGCCCATATCACTCACCCAAGTACGAGGTCACCACCCTAGGATCCTCGAAGACCTCCTCAGCTGTTCCCTCGCAGATTATCTTCCCCCTGTCCATGGCGAATACCCAGTCGGCGTACTGGGCTGCAACCTCCAATCTATGCTCTATGACGAGGAAGGTTATCCCGAGTTCATCTCTGAGGCGGATGATGTGGCTGAATATCTGGTGGCAGAGCTTAGGGTCTATGCTCCCAACGGGCTCGTCAAGCAGGATGGTCTCTCCGCCGCTCATGAGGGCCCTGCCTATCTCCAAGAGCTTGAGTTCTCCTCCGCTCAGGGTCTTGGCCGGCATCGCCCAGACATGCCTGAGGCCGAGGATCCTGAGGAGTTCGGCAGCCCTCCTAACCGCGCTTATCTCGCTCTCAAGCCAGCTGGGCTTAAAGAGGGAGAGGAAGATGTTCTCCCCTGCGTTATCAGGTAGGGCCACGAGCATGTTCTCTAAGGTGGTCAACCTGAGGAATGGGGAGGCTATCTGGAAGGTCCTGACCAAGCCCAAGCGGGCTATCTTATACATCTCCCAGCCAGTTATATCCTTACCCCTATAGTAGATCCGCCCCTCTTCAGGCTTAAAGATCCCAGAAAGGCAGTTGACCAGTGTGGTCTTCCCGCAGCCGTTGGGGCCGACGAGGAGGTATATCCCGCCCTCCTTGAGGCTCAGGCTTACTCCATCCACCGCAGCGAACTTCCCGAAGTACTTCTTAACATTCTCAGTCCTCAAGACCTCGGTCATCGCAGATCTTCTATTAATAGTCGTTCATACTTGGTTTAAATATTTTCCTCTTTAAAGGCGATATTTCCAGGTAATATTTTCATTTCATCGTGGTTGTGACTATTTAAGAGAAAGTTCTGTTTTAAAACTGGATTAATGATGAATTTTCGAGTTTAAAGCTGACATCATGTAACATCGTGTAAAGAGGATAAAATAATTTGAAGATATTTGTTGTAATTCGCAGTGGGTTTAGATTGAATGATTCTGGTTAATGAACCTAATTATGGGATTTTATCTTCATATTAAATTTATTATAAAAGAAAAAAAGGAGTTAGGATTAGGATGCTAACCACCTATGGCTGGAACCTTTATCCCTTCCTTAGCTAGAGTTTCAGTGTACCAAGTTACCTTCCCAGTTGTTCCATCGTAGAGGCCATAAAGGACATTATCGACCTTGCCATCTCCATCTGGGTCTCCGTAGCCCCATATATCATAGTTAGAGGCATACCTGTCTCCATTCTCGTCTAGCCTGGTCCACCCGCTGGCCCCAAACATGTTATAGGTAATTGGGTGGATCAGCGGTATGATCACCTTAGGGTCGGTGCTCTGAGATTGAAGAACCGCATAGGCCAACGTCCAGCCGATGTCATATGTGCAGGCAGTGTAGTAACCGAAGGGCTGCTTAACCAAGGCGTAGTAGCGGTCGTATAGTTCCCTATACTTTGGAGACTCGGCGGGCGCCGCTAGGGTGCTGAATATCTTCAGCTTGTTAGCGTGAGTAGGGGCATCATCTATTAGGCGTTGTGTCATGCTAGTTCCATCGGAGCCGAACCAGAATAGGCTGTAGATGGTTGGGTAGTCCTTGGCTTGTGTGACTATGGTGACTATCTCTTCAAAGCTGAGGACCTCGATGGCGACGGCGTCCTTCCCGTACTTAGGTATGGCTGCCTTCGCCTTGTCCTCCATGGTTGCGAGGTAGCTGCTGAACTCTGTCACCTCCGCTGCATACCTCACCCTGTCAAGTATGGTGATCCCCCTCTTGGGAAGCTCCTTCTCCAGGATGTTGTATATTCCGTCAGCCCAGGCATCTCCACGCTGCATTATTATGACCGCCTTGATCCCCCAGCTCTTAAGCATCTCCGCTATGGCAGGGGACTGAACCAAGTCGTTTGGACACATCCTAAAGAGGTTATCACCCTTAATAGCCAGCAGTGGCGAGGTTGAGGATGGGCTGAAGAGGAGCATATTGTTCTCGTTGACATAAGAGAGGGCTGCCTGAGCTTGAGAAGACCACCTGCCCCCTATGACTAGGTTTACCCCCATGGCCTTATAGGACTGAATCTTCTCCAGGTGTATGGCAGCTTGGCCCTGGGCATCGTCGATGAGGAAGTCGAAGGTTACACCATAGCCCAGCTTCTTCGCAAAATCGTTTAGGTCTGGCTTTAAAATTTCGGCGATGAAGGGCTTCTCTGTCTCTAGGCCTGTGGTTGATGCTACTATGTTACCTATCTTGACGGTCTTCCCCTTGAGGGGCTGGACCTCAACGGTTACTGTCTTCTCGACGACCTCCTCAGTAACCTTTGGCGGAGCCGCGTAGTAGCCTATTCCAGCGCCGATTCCTAGCCCGACTATTAGCATAACTATTACAGGAACCACAACCCTACGTTCCAAAAGCTTCACCCGACGTTTTCGCGTCTATTACTACCGTTGTTATTCTATATAAAATTTTGTATGGAGAGCCCTAATCCTCGGGGTTTGACGCCTTTGAGTCTGAACTGGCTTCCTTGGAAAGTGAAGCTTATGCGAAAAAGATTAATACGACTAGCCTTCGTTAAAATTAGGTCTCAGATGATAATCCCGCCTCTCTTGATGGCTGCTATAGTGTATGCCTGCCTTATAACGATCTTGAGCATAGGGTTCACCTTGACCTATCTCACAGCAAAGATACCGAACTTCGCACATGGGACCTATGCCGGCATAGGGATCTATGTAAGCTATACTGTCTCGAAGATCCTTGGCCTCTCGCCTTATATAGGCTTTCCAATAGCCTTCTTACTTGGTGGAGCCTTAAGCGTCATTATATTCCTCTTGGTCATAGGTGTGCTCCAGAGGATGGGTGGCGGGGCTATAGTCCTAACCATCTCAACACTGGCCATCCAGATATTCCTCACAGCTTCTCTAAACATCTACGCCTTCTGGCTTCGTGAAGTCTATAAGACATATAGTATGGCATTCATGCTCAAGGAGTTTGATTTCTATATTGGTGGTTATCCGGGAGTCTTCCCAGTAACTCTGATCCTGTGTATAATTACAGTGATCCTTCTCCACTACATGTTGACTAGAACTAGGATAGGTGTGGCCATGAGGGCGACCGCTGAGGACCCTGAGTTAGCATCGGTTCTCGGAATCAATATCTACAGGGTTCAGCTATTCTCATGGTTCCTGACGGGTGGGATGGCCTGTCTAGCAGGAGCCTTCCTCCCCATGTGGTTCCAATGCTCTCCAACCACGGGAGCGATGATCATAACAAGCATCATGGCTGGAAGCCTACTAGGAGGATTTGAGAACGTCTATGGAGCCATCGTAGGAGGTTTCGGTGTGGGATTCTCCGAGATCCTCCTGACCTACTGGCTTCAGGGAGTTTGGGGCACATGGGTAGGTGAGTATAGACCCTTGATCCCGATGTTCTTCCTAATAGCAGTTCTCCTACTAGAACCTAGGGGCCTTCAGGGGGTCTATGAGCGGCTTTCCGCTACTAAGACAGGCGAGAGGCTCATAGGGATGTTTTCAAGGAGTAGGGGTGTGTCATAGATGATCGAGCTGATTGGCACCTTAGCCGGGGAGATAACAGGTGAGGCGAGGCTCATCGTAGACATAGCTATGTTCTTCGGCCTCCTCGTTATAGTCGCCATGGCCCTCAACTTCCAGTATGGGAACGCCGGAGTCCCTAACATGGGCTGTGCAGTCCAGGTGATAGTGGGGGCCTTCACAGTAAGCGCCATAACTATGAGGCTGGCCTTCTGGATAGTCGAGTCGGCCGGTATAAAGCTCCTCCCATATGCATCTGACTTCGATTGGGTCTATAACAACCAGATAAATGTCCATATACTGGTGAACCCATACTTGAAGGAGCATCCTATGATCGCGATATCTCTCCTCCTCTTCTCCATGGCTGTGGCACTGGTGCTCGGCGCCCTCATAGGGTGGCTCATGTCCCTCCCCGCCATAAAGCTCAGGGCAACATACCTCATGATAGTCCTGATCACCATGGCCGACACCTCCCAGATATTCGGGAGAAATATGCCACAGATTAGCGGGGGAACCCTCGGCGTCTTCATCCCAAACGTGTTCGCATGGTATCCAGGGGATAGGGGCGTGATAACCGCCGTAATAACCCTTGCCATAGGTCTGGTCGCCTTCTTCATATTCAGGACCATGCTAAACTCTCCATACGGGAGGCTCATGAGGGCTATAAGGGAGAACGAGGTGACTGTAGCCAGCGTAGGGAAGAACGTGGTTGGTATTAGGAGGAACATCCTGGTATTCGCCTCTGGAATAACCGCATTGGCAGGGGTCCTCAACGCCTTCTACTTCTCCTTCGTAGTTGAGGCAAACTATCAAAGGGCATGGTGGACCTATTGGCCCTGGCTCATGCTCATCCTAGGAGGACCGGGAAACAATGCTGGAACCTTCCTGGGATGCGCCTTGGTCGTCGCGATGAGGAGAATTATAATATACTATAAATGGATATTCGACCAATACTTCTTCTTCCCAATCTCTTACTTCGAGGATATACTCCTCGGCACGCTGCTCATCGTCGTGATGATCTTCCGGCCAAGTGGGTTGATACCTGAGAAGCTCCTCTACATCCCCGGTGTACCATATGGGAGGCTTGTTAGGGAGGAGGTTAGGGTGGATTGGAGGAAGGCGCCGAGAGCTAGGGCCGCTGGAGAAAAGCCCAGATGGATGTTCTGGAGGAGATAGGAGGTCAACCCAAGATGGATTGGGACCCGATACTATTCTGGGTTATGATAGCGATATGGGTCATAATGCCTACCTTCATAGTGATAGAGGAGATAAGAGAGAGGAGGGCCCTAGCTAGAGATAGAGAAGCCGAATAGGGCTAAGATATCCCTCTTATTTCTCATACAAGGTTAATTAATATTAGAATACTCCCAGTCACTATCATAATTTAATTATACTTCTTTTAAACATATCCAAATTTTCGGCTATCCCTGCTAAAGCATATCCTCAGCCACTTTATACAGCTTCTCACTAGTCTAAAGAGTATCATCCTTGTAGTGTAATCTTCAGCATCAATAAAAAAGGAGGCTCAAGATCAACATCACTTATACTTAAAAAAATAATATAAATAGTATTTTAATAGTTTAATAGTTTAATGGAATCTAAGCTTTCAACACTATATGGATTTGTCTGCTGCTTGGTAATTTCCTTTAATTTTTCTGATCAAATCTTCATCTATATGTTTGGGATGACTAGGTATTTTAGTATCTGCTCAGGTGGGATCCTCTGGGCTTTGCCCCATGCTATGCCGACGAGGTCGCTCTTCTCCACCTCTGAGAAGACTAGGTAGGCCATTATAACATTGAAGCCGAAGTCGTTAAGGGAGCGCCCCCTCCTAGCAGCCATGTACATCTGCGCCCTTGTCCTGGTCCTTATCAGGGCCACATCTCCCTCGTATATGGGGGAGAGGATCTCGGAGTATGGAGGCCCTAGACTGGAGATCGCCGACCTGAGGTCTTTGGACTCCATAACCATCCTGAGCTCTTCGATGCCTATCTTGAAGGTTGCTGGGAAGAGTTCCTCAAGGGGGGCTGGAGGTGGGAGGCCCCGCCTCTTCAAAGCCGCGAGGAGGTTCTCCACATCCGTCTCAAGCTCCACTATCCACCTGACTAGAACCCTGTCCCAGTAGGGAAGGGATTCTAGCGATCTCAGGGCTATGGAGGCGTAGATATGGTTTAGGGCCAGCTCTAGAGGCCACACGGCCTCGAGCCTCCTATAGAGCTCCATGCTCTCCATCAGCTTGGAGTATGGGGTTCCCCTAAGCATCTCCACAGCCCTCTCTAGGGACTCGGCCTCGGCAAGGGCCTTGAAGCTGCCAGCCAAGTAGGGCTCTATAGGGATGAGGCTCTCTAGTATCTGTTCAGGATACATGTAGCTGTACTTCCCTCTAAGGATCCGCTTTAGATTTAGGACCTCGAACCTGAGGTAGTAGTACGCCCTTAGGAAATCGGCTATGTTCCCTGGGGCTAGCTCCACCACCCCAGCCATCCTCTCTATGAACTTCCTGTAAAATATCTTCTCCAGGGCTATGGATGGATCCCCCCCAACCTCTATTGAGACGATCCCGTAGGGAGTCTCGGATAGACTTCTGATGAACCCCTCTAGGGTTTCTGAGAGGGCTAGGTTCCTCATCTGATCTGGGGTGAGGAGGCTGGATATCAGGGCGTGGCTCCTCACCACAGCGTATTCTAGTCCTGGGCTCACTCTCTGCGGCGTGCCAATGCCCCTCCGACGAGCTTCATCTTGACGAGCTCCTCTAGGCTCTCGTCGTCTAGCTTGTCCTGGATGAACCTTATTATCTGCCTATATGCTGGTATAACTATGTTCTCCAGGGCGTTGACCTTCCTGTTCGTCTTCCCAAGCTCATCGGCAATCCTCTCAGCCCTAGCCTCGAACTCGGCGAGCCTAACAATATCCTCGAGTACCCCTAGCACCTTTGAGGCTGTATGGCTTAAGGTTATGTCAAGCTCCCCTCCAATCTCCGGCTTCGAGAGGATCTTGACATATGGGTAGCGGACCCCCATGACGCTCCTCGGTAGGACCTCGACCTCCAGGGCCTTCCTCACCGACATCGCCTGGCTTCTGACCTCCGTAGGCCCTATGGAGAGGTAGGCTGCGGTCAGGGCTGAGTAGGCCTCCCTGAGGCTCTGAAGGAGGAGTCTCCTCCTCCCCCTTAGGATCTCCAAGGAGGCGCTCAGCTCCTTCGCGAGGTGGTCACGCTTCAGCTTGAGGAACTCGCATCCCCGTTCTATGAATCCTATCCTCCTCTTCAGCTCCATTAGGTAGCCCTTTGTCGGCCTGACCGTCATTAGGGTGGACAAGGCTTACTCTGCTCTCCTGTATCTGGGATGGAACTCCTTTATGTAGGCCTCTCTAACCCGGATAAGGTCTTCCTCTGGGAGCAACGCCAGTAGGTCCCAGGCTATGTTTAGGGTCTGCTCTATGGTCCTGTTCTCATATGGCCCCTGGTTCACGAACCTCTTCTCGAACTGGTCTGCGAACTCAAGCCATGTCCTTTCCCTCTCGCTCAGACCAACTAGGCCGACGATCCTGACGAGACCCCTAGCCCTGGTCCCCTCGGCGTATGCCATGTAGAGCTGGTTCGAGACATCTGCGTGATCCTTCCTGGTCGTCTTTTCCCCAATTCCGTCCTTCATCAGCCTTGAGAGGCTTGGAAGAACGTTGATGGGTGGATATATCCCCCTCAAAGCCAGCTCCCTCTGGAGGATTATCTGCCCCTCGGTTATGTAGCCTGTGAGGTCTGGGACGGGGTGGGTTATATCCCCTCCGGGCATTGTCAGTATGGGCATCAGGGTTACAGATCCCTTCTTCCCAACGATCCTCCCAGCCCTCTCATATATGGTGGCGAGGTCGCTGTATAGGTATCCGGGATATCCCTTACGGGTTGGGATCTCCTCCCTGGCTATGGAGATGCTCCTGAGGGCCTCAGCGTAGTTGGTCATATCGGTCATTATGGTGAGGACATGCATGTCGAGATCGAAGGCGAGGTACTCGGCTATGGTCTGGGCGATCCTGGGGGTTACAATCCTCTCTATCGGGGGGTCGTCAGCCAAGTTCAGGATCATTACAGCCTTGTTAAGGGCTCCAGTCTTCTCGAACTCCTCCCGGAAGAACTCGGCCTCCTCATTCTTTATCCCCATCGCTGCGAAGACTATGGCGAACTCCTCCTCCTTACCGGGGATGGTGGCCTGCCTAGCTATCTGGGCGGCAAGCTGGTTGTGGGGAAGGCCGGACTCGCTGAATATTGGTAGCTTCTGACCCCTGACGAGGCTGTTCATCCCATCTATGGCTGAGATGCCCGTCTGGATGAACTCGCTTGGGACATCCCTCGCTGCGGGGTTTATGACACCTCCATGGACATCCCTCATATCAGTACTAAGAGGTCTAGGCATCCCGTCGAGGGGCCTGAAGCTCCCGCTGAAGACCCGGCCGATGAGCTCATCCGATACGGGTATCCTTAAGGCCTCACCCGTGAACCTCACCCCCACATTCAGGTCCATGCCGCTCGTCTCGCCGAAGACCTGTATCATGGCCCAGTCCCTAGAGACATCCAGAACTGTGCCCAGGACCTCTTCGCCAGAGGGAGTGGTTATCCTCACCACCTCGTCATAGGCCACATCCCTAACCCCCTCGACGAAGAGGAGGGGGCCCTTTATCTCAGTCGTCGTCTTATAGACAAGACCAGCCTCCTCAAGCCTCATCTCGGAGCCACCTCATATTCTTTAGCCAGCCTTTCTATCTGCCTCTTCATCTCTATCCTTGCCTCCTCTATGGGCTTTATACCTTCCCTCTCCTTGAGGCGCATAAGCTCCGGAACTATGTCCAGCTCCCTCACCTTCTCTATGGGGATGCCGTGCCGTATCAGGGGCTCTGCGAGGCTGTAGAAGTCAACTATTATCTTCAGCAGCGCTGCCTGCTTCTCAGGCTCGCAGAACTTATCAACCTCGTGGAAGGCGCTCTGGACTAGGAAGCCCTCCCTCAGCATCTCAGCGACGAGGAGGATCAGCCTCTGCTCGTCTGGAAGGGCCTTCTCACCGATTATCCTAGCAGTCTCCTCTATCTCCGCCGCCTCCTCGAGGAGGCCCAAGGCCACGGCCCTAACCTGATCCCAGTTCCTCTCATACTTCGACCACCACTGAGAGGCAACCTCAAGATACTTGCTGAAGCTTCTAAGCCAGTTGATCGCTGGGAAGTGACGCCTGAAGGCCAGCTCCTGGTCTAGGGCCCAGAAGGTCCCCACATACCTGAGCGTGTGGGTCGTCACAGGCTCGCTGAAGTCCCCGCCAGGTGGCGAAACGGCCCCCAGGAGGGTGAGGCTCCCCACCCTCTGGCCTGAACCTAGGGTAACAACCCTCCCGGCCCTCTCATAAATCTCCGCAATCCTGTCAGATAGGTAGGCCGGATATCCGCTCTCCGCCGGTATCTCCTCGAGGCGTCCGGATATGTCCCTGAGGGCCTCCGCCCATCTAGAGGTTGAGTCAGCCATTACGGCCACGTCATAGCCCATATCCCTATAGTACTCGCCCAGCGTGATCCCGAGATAGATGCTCGCCTCCCTAGCTGAGACCGGCATATTGCTTACATTCGCGACTATAACCGTCCTCTCTATCAGCCTCCTACCGCTCCTTGGGTCCGTGAGCTCAGGGAAGTGGGCTACCACGTCGGCCATCTCATTCCCCCTCTCCCCACATCCTATAAGGATGATGACATCCGCATCAGCCCACTTGCTGATCTGCTGCAACATCACGGTTTTCCCCGTCCCGAAGCCTCCTGGTATGCTGGCTGTTCCCCCCTTAGCTACTGGAAAGAATGTGTCTATCACCCTCTGCCCCGTTACCAGTGGAATGGATAAGGGCAGTCGCTCCTTGAAGGGGCGGGGGCGCCTCACAGGCCAGGTGTGCATCAGCCTCAGCTCCACCGGGCCTGTCGCCGTCTTTAGGGTGCCTATCGGCTCCTCAACGGTGAAGCTCCCCCTCGATATCTGCTCTATAGTTCCCTCCACCCCCGGGGGAAGGAGGATCCTATGCTGGAATGACTCCGTCTCTTGGACCGTTCCGAGGATGTCTCCGCCCGTGACCTTGTCTCCCTGTTTAACCGTGGGCTCGAAGCCCCACCTCTTGCTCCGATCAAGGGGGAGTATCCTAGCCCCTCTCGTGATGAAGGGGCCTGTCAGCTCCCAGAGCTTCGTCTCAGACCTCTCAACGCCGTCGAGTATCGTCCCCATTATCCCCGGGCCCAGCTCCGCCACTAGAGGCTTACCGGTATCTATAACCGGCTCCCCCGGCTTCAGGCCGCTGGTGGCCTCGTAGCATTGGATGAATGCCTCCTCCCCGCTTAGGCGCACGATCTCCCCCATAAGGCCGAGTTTTCCCACCTCGACGAGGTCGCCTATCCTCGGCTCGGCCTCGAACCTTGCCACGACCAGGGAGCCGTTGATCCGCTCTATGGTTCCCCTCAGGGACATACTAGATCAGCCCCAGCCTTTTGGCCACCTCGGCCTCCATCTTGCTCCATATTTTCCTCAACCTCCCCTCAAGGGTATTGTTGTATATCTTGGTCCCATCCCTGTTCCTCACGATGACCCCTCCCATCACGTCGATGGGTTCATTCTCCAGCTCAAGTTTAACCTTTCCAAGAGAGGGCTGAAGGGTTCCCTCCACGGAGCCTATGTGGCTTCTGAGGTATTCGAGATCCTTCTTATTAGCGGCTATTATGAACTCTTCTCCTCCCATGGCTGATGCCGCCTCCTCTATGAGCCTGATTAGAACCGCTTCATAGTCTATTTCTCCGGTCTTCCCTTGGGCGATCTCCAAGAGCCTCCTCTCCACTTCGGTTCGGACCTTCGATATCATCTCCTCCCTCGCCAACATCACCATCTTCCTCCCCTCTATTATGGCTCTCCCGACTATCCTGTCCCTTATAGCCCTGAGCTCTGAGCTGATTATGTTTAGAACCTGCCTCTCCGACTCCGCCCTAATCCTTTCGCACTCCCTTTCAGCAGCCTGTATTATCCTCCTAGCCCTCTCCTCAGCCTCAGATATTATCCTATTTCTCCTCTCGACGGTCCTCTCTATTAGCTGGGCTTCCAGCTCAAGGGTCGGGATCCTCATCTAGGTATAACCTCCCTAAGGATCAGCTCAACGGCCTCCCTGAACCTCTCCTCAGGCACCCTCCTCAGATCTTCAGCCTTGGCCCTATACTCCTCGAGTATCCTCGCAGCCTCAAGCTTCGCCTTCTCCTCCTCAGCACGGGTTAAGTCCTCTATCCCGTCCCCTCTTTCAGCCCTTATCCTCCTGTTCTCAGCCTCCTCCTTTGCCCGGGTTATCATCTCTTCTGCCCTCCTCCTAGCCTCCTCTATCTTCAACTCCGCAGCCTTCTCCGCCTCATCGAGGATTCTCTGAAGCCTCTCACTCAGGGTTAAAACTCTCTCCATGCTTTCAATCCTCCTAAAGCTCGAGCTTCGCCCCTATGGCTAGGGAGACAACCGCCTGCAACTCCTCCATCCTCATGCCAGTCTCCAGCGTGAGGTCTGGTATGAGGGCGAAGATGGGGGTGATCCCCCCCCGCCTCAACACCTCCTCCCTGATTGGGAGCGTCTCCCTAGCGAACCTCTCAGGGATTATAATTATCTTGAAATCCTGCTCATTAACCAGGTGTTCCAGGAGCTCGGCGACCGATTCCCCATCCTCAGCCTCGTAACCTACTGCTCCTATTATCTGGAAGCACGTGACGAAGGATGATGGACCTACTACGGCTACGCTCATTTCATATTTGGTGCTCCCTTCCCCATTAAAAAATTTGTGCAGGCCTAGCCGGCTTAGAATCAGGGGCATCAACCAAGACATCGAGGGCTAAAGTCAACTAAAACTGGGTGAAAGATAGAGGATGGTGCTATTTGAATTCTAAGCCCGAGATGCTCAGGATTAAACCAAATAAAATGTTAAAATTTTCTCCTTATTGATTTTTAGTCTTGAAATTCATCATCCGAAGAGATGTTCTAGATAGACCTCTATGGGCTCCGTGATTATGGTCGGCCATATACCATAGATTAGGGATAAGGAGCTCAAAGCCAGTAGGGCTATTATCATCGGTATTGGGGCCTCCCTGACGCCTTTCAGGTACTCGGGGAGGGATCCGTAGAAGACGCGCCAGACCGTTCGGAACTCGTAGGCGAGGGTTATTGCAGTAGCCAGAGTCGCGGCCAGGATGGCTACTGTGAGTTCTAGAGGGGAGCTCATGAATCCCCTCTCGAAGGCGCCTGTGAGGAGGATGAATTTAGATTTAAATCCCACTGTTGGTGGGACCCCGCCTATCGTGAGGAAGCCGACTAGGGCTGCGATAATTGAGGATGGCAACCTAGAGGCTAGCCCTCCGAGCTTGTCCATCTCCCTAGTGCCGGTTCTGTAAAGGATCGCCCCTGCAACTAGGAAGAGGAGGGCTATTGCGAGCCCATGGCTGATGGCATAGGAGACGGCCCCCACAACTCCATACTTCATGTAGGTGAAGACGCCGAGGAAACAGTAGTTCATCTGGCTCATGCTTAGGTAGGCCACTAGGCGCTTTGTATCATTCTGCATCAGGGCCATGATCCCCGCATATAGGATAGTCAGGAGGGCCCAGAGCTCAAGCCAGCCGCTGTAGGCGAATAGGACCTCCCTGAAGGGCATCAGTAGCCTAGCCATCGAGTATGTCCCTAAGAGGACGGAGGTGGCTCCCAGGACGGCGCTGACCGGCGATGGGGATTCTGAGTAGGTGTCGGGGAGCCAGCCGTGAACCCCAAGGGATCCGATCTTCACGAGGAGGCCTAGTGTTATGGCCAGCCCTATCCACGGCTCCGTCGAGCTCGCCTCGATCCTCCACAGGTCCGAGATATCGAAGCTTCCTATGTGCTTGGAGACGGCCAGTATCCCAACCAGGAGTGATACGCCTCCTACATGGGTCCAGAGAAAATAGGATAAGGAGATCCTCCCTCTTTCACCATAGCCGTATAGGAGTATTAGGAGCCATGAGAAGATTAGGGCGCACTCGAAGAATAGGTAGAACTCTATCAGGTTCGTGGCTAGGATGGCCCCTAGAACGCTTCCAGAGTATAGCATGTATAGGGCCGGGTATGCCGCATACATCGTGCCACTTTCCTCGATATCCCCCAGTTTCATACGCCTATCTATGTATGGGATGGAGTGTAAGGCTGAGAATGCGAAGACGAAAGCCATCGTGAATATTACGGGGACACTGAGCCCATCGCCCAAGAGGCCGAAATTCAGCCTAACGGTTGTTAAAGTCCAGACATACTCGACTGAAATGGGATGCTTATGAGCTGTTAAGAGAAGTGGGGCGAACATCATCGTAATTGAGAACAGAATGGCGAATACCAGCCAGTTAATTGATTTTGATTTTCCGAGAGTTCTTCCTATTATAAATAAAATTGGGGCTGAAAATATTGGTATGAATACCGCTGCTATCATGAGATAATCTATCATGCTCCTCCCTCCAATAATTCTAAAACAGTTCTCATAATTGGTTCAAGAATGAAGCTCGGGTATATCCCTATAATTATAGATAGGACGCTGAATATAATTAATGGTATTGTCATCTTGGCTGGGGCTTCCTTCACATCCCTCAAGTGCTCCGGGGTAGGGCCGAAGAATATGCGCCTCACCGTCCATAGGGTGTAGGCTATTGTGAGGGCTGTAGAGATTAAGGCAGCCAGAGATATGCTCAGCTCAAGCCATGAGGCCTGTAGGCCTCGATCAAAGGCCCCTGAGAAGACCATCAGCTTGGATATGAATCCAACGGTCGGCGGTATTCCAGCTATATTCATGCATCCTATCAGGAAGGCTGTGGCAGATATGGGCATCCTCCCAGCCAGGCCTCCTAGAGACCTTATGTCCCGGATGCCACTTCTATACATCACCGTGCCCGCGGTTAGGAAGAGGATGGCCTTGCCCAGCCCGTGGCTTATATAGTGTAACATGGCCCCAGACACTCCGAGGGGCATGGAGCTAGCTATTCCTACGAGGATATATCCCATCTGGCTTATGCTCGAGTATGCCAGAAGCCTCTTTATATCGTTCTGGGCCAAGACCATAAGGCCGCCGTAGAGCATCGTAAGGAAGGCCCACAGGAATACTGGCCAGTAGAAGCTTTGGAAGGCGCTGTGGATCGGGATTATGAGCCTCACAATGGCGTAAGCGGCCAGCCCTATCATGGCTGGGCTTAGGAGGGCTGAGATGGATGTTGGAGCCTCAGCGTGGGCGTAGGGAAGCCAGATATGGAGGCCGAAGACAGCCATTTTAATGAAGAAGCCTAAAAGCATCATCAACGTGACAAAAGTGGCTAGGGGGTTGCCGTCAAGCCTCTTCAACTCAGAGATCTCGAAGCTGTGGATTGTGGCATAAGTTGTGAGGGCTCCTGTTACGAATAGCACGGCGCCGACTATCGACCAGAGAAGGTACATGAGGGCGATCTTCTCCCTCTCACCATAACCATAGATGTTTATCAAGGCCCATGAGGGGATTATCATCAACTCGAAGAAGAGGTAGAACTCGAAGAGGTTGGTCGCGAGAACCACTCCCATCATGCTGGTTGCATAGGCTAGGTAGAGGGAGTAGTATGTGGCGTAGGCTTTTTTATTCTCCTCATGATACTCCTCATGGATTCTATGCTCCATATAAGGTTGAGAGTATAATGTTATGATTGTGCAGAGCAGGGCGACTGTCAGGACGATGGGTAGGCTTAACCCGTCTAGAAGAAGGCCAAACCTTATCTCGGGCAGCCAGTAGAAGTATTCGCTCAACGGAGATAAAGCAACCTTAGGGAGCATGGTTACGAAGAAGAACGTGCTATAGGCCAATGGAATCAGTGCTATCCAGCCAACATGCCTCCCGATTCTGCGGCCGACCGTGTAGACGAACGGCATGAAAACCGCCGGAGCCAAGACAGCCAGCCACGCGGACGGGTACATCATCCCATCCTCCTAAGCCTAACATTAATCTCAAAGGTGCCCGAGATGTGGCGGGGGGACTTATGAACCACTTCGCAATCTGACTTACAGGAGATGGTAAAGGAGCAGACTAAATAGTGGATTATTGAGGAAAGGAAAAGATGGTGGATAGGAGTTTTGATCATCATCGAATTATAACCCTCCCGAACTTAGCAATATCACTAGGGTGAGCAGGAAAAAGGTAATCCCAATATATAGGATATTGTAGTTTAGTATGCCTGTTTGAAGCCTCTTCACCCTATGGTAAAGCGCGGTCACAGCGTTCGGCACCCCCCTGTTCAGGCCTCCTTCCACAACACCCATCTCCAACCCTCCGAACATCGCACCCCCGAGAGCCTTGAAGGCCTCGGCTACAGCTGGGGATATCCTGTCGAAGACAGTTCTCTCCAAACCCCGGTAGAGCCGCTCCTTAAAACTGAGAAGGCCATCGACGAATACTGCGTAGTATGTTGGGTTCATATACCATCTGTTCCATAGGAATGTATGTAATCCCCTCAGGAGGGGTGAAGATGAGACCAGGGCCCATGGATCGATCCTCCTGGCCAGGTAGAATATCCAGCCGGCAACCCCGCCTAACAGGAGCGTGACAGCGGAGATCGTCGCGGCCGTCAGTTTAGTCGTGGCCCAAACCTCAGCTGGGTGAACCTCTACCCCCGAGTGGTGAAGCATCTCCTCGAGCTGATGCTCTATGAAGACCTCCGGTGAGAGCTTTGGATTGAAGAGGCCCACCAGGCCCAAGAGGCCAACCGCTACAACCATCACGACCAAGATGGCGTATGGAATCCACATCACCCCCGAGACCTCATGGATGTGTCTAACTCCATGCTCCTCACGAGAGGGGGGGCGGTGTTCTCCAGCATGCAAGTGCTCGGAGCCAGGCTTCTCATCTCCTCCATGTCCGTGATTTTGTTCGTTAAAGGAACCCTCATGGCCTGTTGTCTTTTCCTCGTGATGGTGAACACCACTCATCAGGTTTCTCAGATGCTCGCTCTCATGGCCGTAGAATGTCATGCTCATATATCTTATGCTGTAGAAGAAGGTCATGGCGGCGCTTATGCCCGCGACCGCCAGTAGGGCCAGGGAGAGAGGGGTCCCAGCGGTGAGGCACGCAAGGAAGACTGAATCCTTACTCCAGAACCCGCTAAGGGGTGGGATCCCCGCCAGGGATAGGGTTGCTATGAGCATTAGGCTGTGGGTTATGGGCATATACCTCTTCAGCCCGCCCATATCGGACATGTAGATCGACTCGACGGCGTGGATAACCGACCCTGCGCATAGGAACAAGGCTGCCTTGAAGAGGGCGTGGCTCACGAGGTGGAACACTCCGCTGGTAAGGCCAGCCACATACGCACCCTTGCTGAGGCCGGATACTCCTAGCCCTAGCATCATGTAACCAATCTGGCTTATGGTCGAGTAGGCGAGGACCTTCTTAAGCTCCAAGGCGACCATCGCCTGGCTGGCCGCTAGGAAGGTGGTGAAGGCCCCGACCAGGGCTATCGCGGTGAAGTATACTAGGGCCTCATCGAGGTGATAGACCCAGCCTCCTAGGTAGAATACTGGGGACATCCTCGCGACTAGGTAGACCCCAGCCTTCACCATCGTGGCCGCGTGTATTAGGGCGGATACTGAAGTGGGACCTGCCATCGCCTCCGGCAGCCACTCATGTAAGGGGAACTGGGCCGATTTTCCTATAGGCCCGCCTAGGAAGCATATAGCTGTTAGGGATAGAAGGCCTGGCGTTGCAGATATGGCTGAGAGCCACTCAGGTGCCCTCTCTATAAGCTCCTCGAAGTTCAATGTGCCCGCGTAGTGGAAGATTATGAATATGGCCGCTAAGAGGAAGACGTCGCCGATCCCCGTGACGACGAAGGCCTTCATCCCGGCGTGGGATGGGGGGTACATCTTCGTCGGGGGAGGGCCGCCTAGCCATCTCTCCTTCTCATCCCTGTAGTAGTAACCTATCAGGCCGTAGCTGCAGAGGCCAACCCCCTCCCACCCTATTAGGAGCTGTAGGAGGTTGTTCGAGAGGACTAGGAGGAGCATGTTGCCTATGAAGAATAGGAAGAAGAACCAGTACCTAGCCATGTGGGGATCCCCGTGCATGTAGCCGACCGAGTAGACCACGATGAGGAATGCTATGAAGGCGACAACATTGCTTATTATTATGCTCAAGGGATCCACTAGGAGCCCAACCTTGAGGGGGTGCCCGGGGAAGTCTATCCAAGTCGTCAGGGTCAATTCACCGGGGTACTTCCCGGTGAAAAGATATGGGAGCATGGAGGCCGCGAATATGACCGAGGAGAGGGCGAAGGCCACAGCGGCGTAATCCCTGACCCTGTGGCCGAGCCTGCTTATGATGGGCATCAGTAGAGCCCCGATTATCGGGGAGATCCAGCTAAGCCAAGGCCCAGGGTAATTGAGCAGGGCTTCAATCCCCAATCATCACGCCTCCTGAAGATATCTTTCCTCATTTCCAGCATACTCTATAAAGGATTTACCATCCTTCATCAGAATACCACCGCCCTAATGTAGTTCTGAATCCCCTCTACAAGGGCCCTAGAGGCCTCACTTGCGTATTTTAATGCGGGCTCCGGCCATACTCCTAGGAGTAGGATGAACACCGCCATGACTACGGTTACCGATACCATCAGGGTTGGAGCCTCCCTTACCCTCAATCCAGCCTCAGGCCTCGATATCAGGGCCTTCATCACCCTCAGATAGTAGGCCATGCTGAAGGCGCTGTTTAGGACGCCTGCCACGGCCAGCCATGGGGCCCCGACAAGGATGGCCGAGTTGAAGAGGATGAACTTGCTCACGAACCCATTTGTGGATGGTACCCCTCCAAGGCCGAGGAGGGAGATGAAGAGGGTAAGGGTTGAGATTGGCATCATCCTCCCTACCCCTCTCAGGCTCTCTATATCCCTCGTCTCCGCCTCGTGAACAATGGAGCCCGAGGCAAGGAATGCCAGGCCCTTCATTAAAGAGTGGTTGAAGACGTGTAGGAAGGTCCCCATAACCCCATAGGATGTTCCGGATGCCACTCCTATGAGCATATAACCCATCTGGGCTATGCTGGAGTAGGCCAGAAGCCTCTTTATATCCCTCTGGAGGAGGGCCCAGATGTTGGCCATGGTCATGGTCAAGACTGCGAGGGCTGAGAGGGGGATATGGAAGAGATCTGGAGTGAAGATGAGGTATAATACTCTAGTAAGCCCGTATAGGCCTGTCTCGATGACTATCCCTGAGAGCATCGCGCTTATTGGGCTGGGCGCCTCTGGATGGGCATCTGGAAGCCAGGTGTGGAGGGGAACAATGGCCGACTTAACCCCGAAGCCCACAATTAGACAGCTGAATAGGACTATCAGCCAGGGCGTCGGGGGAGCCCCCCTAAGTCCCGCGGAGAGCTGTGCGAAGTTCAGGGTTCCAGTCATCCCGTAGATGAAGGACATGCTCAGGAGGAGGAAGGCCCCGGCGGTTGCGCTCATGAGGAGGTACTTGAAGCCCGCCTCTATCGGGGCCCATCTCTCCTTCATGAAGGCGACCAAGACATAGCTTGATAGGCTCATCATCTCCCAGAAGACGAAGAGGGTGAAGAAGTCCCCAGCCATCGCCACCCCCGTCATCCCAGCCATCATGAAGAGGAGGAGGGTGTAATACTCGTTAAGGCGGCCTATCCGTTCCATGTAGCTGAAGGAGTATATGGCGACGAGCAGCCCCAGGAAGGCCACGCTCCAGACCATGAATATGCTCAGGGCATCCACCTCGAAGCAGCTCCCTGAGGGGGGAGGCTGACCCCATGGGGTTATGAGGAGGATCCCATCCGGCCTAGCTCTGAGCTGCTCGAGGAGGTAGACGCATATGAGGGTTGAGGATGAGACCAGGGCCACCCAGATCTCCCTCAGCCTCCTCACACCAAGCCTCTCCCCCAATAGGCCTATGAAGGGGGTGGCCAGAGCCCCTATGAGGAGGATGGATAGGGGGGCTGGAAGCTGTAATGCTTGGTTCAATGGCCAATCTGCTACCATCTTAACCGCCTCAGCCTCCTCACATCGACTGTTCTATAATGCCTGTAGACGTTCAGGGTCATGGCCAACCCCACAGCTATTACGGCCCCGTCCAGGACTATAGCCATCATGACAACCGATTGGGCTAGGGGATCTACGAAGCCCTCGACCTGGGCTGAGAGGGCTATGAAGTTCAGGTTGGCCGCGTTGAAAAGGATCTCTATTCCCATCAATAGCCTTATCATATCCCTTCTCACCATCAGGCATCCCAGGCCTATCGCCATGAGGAGGATGGTGGATATGATGAATGGCTGGTATGGGATCATGATCCCTCAGCCTCCTCAGGCTTCAGAAGTGCTAGACAGCAGATTATAGCCACGACTATGACGAAGGCCTGCGTGGTCACGTCAAGGGCTCTGTTCTCCCAGAGGAACCTGCTGACCCCCTGTGATAATCCCTCGAAGGGTTGGGTTGGTATTAATCGCCCAGGGATCCCGGGAGCGTATCTTAGTGTTGGGAAGGCCTCGGCTAGAACGAGCGCGGAGAAGAGGAAAATTATGCAGAGTATTATCACGGACGCCAGGGCTGAGCCTGGTTCTAAACCCTTCCCTCTCATCTCTCGGCCTCCTCCTCGACCTCCATCTCTCCTCCCCTCGTCAACATCACCGTGATGACGAAGAAGACGACGATCGCCCCCGCGAAGATGGCGAGCTGGAAGAGGGAGGCCATAGGGGCTCCGAGCATGTAGTATATTATTCCTAGCAGTATGTTTGTGCATAGGAGGAAGATCACGCCGTAGACTATGTTTGGATCTGAGACTGCGAGGAAGGCAGAGAGGAGGGTGAGAGATAGCAGTATTATTAGCTCTATCATAGCTCTTCAACCTTCCTGTACTTCATCTCAGACTCGGTCAGATATGGCTCGATCCTCCTCTTCAACCTCGGGATCACCTCCTTTATATCTGGAACATGGGAGAGCATCTCCGGCGTGTAGATGAGCCTCCCCCTATCCATGCTTGAGAACTCGACGAGGTCCGTGAACTCCAGGGCCTTGGTTGGGCAGAACTCGACGCAGAACCCGCAGAGGCTGCATGTGCCGTAGTCTATCCTGGGATACTTCCCCTCCCTCCCCTCCACCTCCACCAGTAGAATGGAGCTGCATGGGCAGACTCTGGCGCAGGTTCCGCAGTGGATGCATCGGTCTAGGTGGAGCCTGTGGCGCCCCCTGAACCTGGGGGAGAAGACGAGCCTCTCATCCGGATATGCAACCGTCTGGGAGCTCCTCAGGACCTTTGGGGCCACGACCATAAAGGGCTTGAGGATCTTCTTCACAAGGGCCAACTAGAATATCCCCCCAAGTTTTAAGGCTAGAGTGATAAAGAGATTTAGGATCGAGAGGGGCATTAGGTAGTACCATCCCAGGCGGAGGAGCTGGTCCATCCTCAACCTCGGGAAGACCCCCCTTATCAATATGACTATGGGAACGAGGACTGCGAGCTTAAATAGCATCCAGAAGATGTGGCTGTAGAGGGGGAGGCCCAATATGTTTGGGCCATTATATCCCCCGAGGTATAGGGTTATGAAGAGGAGGGCCCAGGCCAGAAAGCTCACATACTCGGCCATCATGGTGAAGCCGAAGAGGATCCCGCTGAACTCGGTCCTCCATCCCAAGACGAGCTCAACCTCAGCCGTGGGGATGTCGAATGGGGTCCTCTCAGCCTCGATTATCAATCCCAGGAAGAATATTATGAAGCCTATGAACTGGGGGATTGCGAACCATATGGTGGACTGGGACTCAACTATTCTCCCCAGGTCGAAGCTCCCCGCCATGATGGCGACGGCAGAGGCACATATGACGAGGGGTATCTCGGCTGAGATGTAGAGGAAGGCGGTCCTGAGGCTCCCTATAATGGTGTACTTATTGTTGGCAGCCCACCCGGCGAACACCGGGATGAGAGGTGAGAACCCGGCTATCGCGAAGAACATGGGCAGGCTTAGGCCACCAGCTCTAAAAAGAACCCAGTCAAGATCGAAGGGGATTAAGGTGATAGCTAGGGCCGGGATAGTTGGGAGGATGATGGGCGTGGAGACGAACAGGACCCTATGAGCATCTTGAGGGATCACGATCTCCTTCAGGAAGAGCTTTAAAAAATCTGCGATGAGCTGGAGTACCCCCGAGCGGCCCCCGCAGTAGTAGGGCCCCACCCTCAGCATCGCCCTCGCGAGGAGCTTCCTCTCGAACCATACGACGATGATGGCGAAGAGGAGGATGAAGGCGAGGCCTGGGATAACTATGATCTGGGTGAGGGGCTTCAGGTTAAACAATACTGACTTCATGAGCAGACTAGGAGCTTCTAGGATCATCCTCGAGATGATATCCAGGATATCTAAAATAGGGCCAAATGAGGGCCCTAATAGTTGATGGATAATGGCTAGGGCCACAATCCAGGAATATGTGGATGGGATCATCTCAGCCTCCCCTCTCACCTGTCGCAGTCGAGGTACCATGGGTCTATGGAATTTATGACGACGGGGATATCGGCCACTAGGATCCTATTAAGCTCGGCCAATCTTTCGAATACATACATGTTCCTTAGGGATGGAGAGTTTATCTTCACCCTGTATGGGTTCATGCCCCCGTCTGTGAACATGTGGATCCCGAGTTCTCCCCTTGCGGTCTCAACCCTGCTGAGAAACTCGCCCGGCTTCGGCCTTGGAAAGAGGGGGATCTTAACCCTCACTGGGCCTCCGGGTATCTCGTTGGCGACCTGTTCGATGATGTTAAGGCTCTGCTCTATCTCGTGGAACCTAACCTTAAGCCTAGCCATGGCATCCCCATCCGGCTGGGTTATCACCTTGAAGTCTAGGTCTCCATAGGCTGCGTAGGGCTCATCCTTCCTGACATCCATATCCACCCCTGATCCCCTCAGGACCGGCCCGGTCGCCCCGAGCCTGATGGCGTCCTCTTTTCTGAGGACGGCGACGCCCACACACCTCATCTCGAAGACCGCGTTCTCCACCATCGCCTCCCAGTACTGCCGGAAGCGCCCCCGTAAATAGTTCACCGCCTCCCTCACCTTGTCTTGAAAGCCCTCCGGGAGGTCGTTCATCACCCCGCCGGGGATGATGAAGTTGTAGCTCCACCTAGCCCCCGTCAGCCTCTCCAGTAGGTCTAGGAGGACCTCCCTATCCACGGTTGTCCAGAGGAAGACGGCCGGGAAGTAGCCTGTGGACTCCACCTGGAGGCCGAAGGCGTACAGGTGGCTGTTGATCCTGCAAATCTCGCAGATCATAGACCTTATCCAGTTCGCCCTCTCAGGAGGCTCTATGCCTAGGGCCTCCTCAACAGCTAGAACGTAGCCTAAACCTATGTTCGCTGTGTCCACCATCGCCATTCTCTCTATGGGGATGAGGCCCTGGAGGAGGGTCCTGTTCTCGAGGATCTTCTCGATCCCCCTGTGGGTGAAGCCAAGGTCTGCGATGAGCCTGTGGACCACCTCACCATCCACATCTATGAGGATCCTGGTCTGACCGCTCATTGGGTGCTGAGGGCCCCAGCTTATCCTTATGATCTCAGGTTCTATCTGGGGCTCGCTCAAACCTTGACCCCCTCTCCCTTGAAGTCCTTCCTAAGAGGGTATCCCCCCCTCCAGTCTGGTGGGAGGAGGAGATGAACCGGGTTTGGATGGCCCTCGAACACGATGCCGAACATCTCCATCGTTTCCCTCTCGTGGAAGTTCATCGCATCCCATACCCTAGTCATGGATGGGATCTTCGGCTCGTCTCTTGGAAGATTTACCCTTAGAGTGAGGATGAACCTCTTAGATGGATTGGTGAGGTAGTAGATCACCTGTATCCTCTCTTCTTTTGGGTAGTCCACAGCACCCGCGGATATGGGGTGGATGAAGCCATACTCGTCCCTCAATATCTCTGCCAGCCTCAGAAGATGCTCCCTCTTCGCGAGGATGGAGACCCTTCTGGGCCTCAGGACTCTGGCATCCTCGACCAGCTCTGGATGGGCCTCCTTAAGGGCCTCAACCAAGGTCTTCTCATCCCCTTCTGGCACCTATCTTGACCTCCCTCTTGATCTTCTCCTGCAGGAGCATCATACCCTGGATTATAGCCTCAGGCCTAGGTGGACAGCCCGGGATATACACATCCACGGGGACTAACTCGTCGGCCCTAACAACCGAGTAGGAGTCGTGGAAGGGTCCCTTACCAGTTGGGCAGGCACCCACTGATACGACGTATTTAGGCTCCCCCATCTGGTCATAGAGGTACTTGACCCTCTCCCCCATCTTCCTCGAGATCACGCCAACTATCATGAGGCAGTCACTCTGGCGGACGCTGGCGAAGGGGAGGATCCCAAGCCTCTCCATATCGAAGCGGGAGCCTGAGACCTGCATGAACTCAGGGCTGCAGCAGCCCGTCACGAAGTGTACCGGCCAGATGGAGAACTTCCTAGCCCATCCAGCTATATACTCCACGACGTCATAGATAGGTTTAGGTATGTAATACCTGTCGAAGATCCGCTCCTTTATGGTTGTCTCCGCCTCCACTACCTCACCACCTTTCTGAGCTCTGAGAGGAAGTATGCTACACCAGCAAGGACGATGAGGATGTATAATGATGAGAACGCCATGGACTCGGGCCTAGAAGAGATGGACATGGCTGAGGTCAATACCATCCACGAGAATGCGTCGAGGGCGAAGAAGACCACAGCGTAGCCGAAGTAGCGGACCGCACCGGTTATCCTGAAGTTTAGGGCCCTCCCGAAGGGGGTTTGACCACACTCATAGATATTCTCCTTTATAGGGTTGGGCTTTAATGGCCCTATCCACCTGGCGAAGATGATGGCAAGGGATAAGAAGGCAACGAATACCGCGGCGAAGAGCCAGAAGGCGACATGATCGCCTAGGTAAATCATCCCTTCCACTCCCCCTAAGCTCAGCCAACCCATTTATAAAATTTTCACCTCCAAATCTTTGGGATCTGCCTTTTAGATGAATTACTTTTACATTTGGCAATGATCTTCGCTATATATTAAAGAGATGTTTTGAATAATCCCCAGATGACAGTTGAAGGGAGGTAGGGCTTCGAGTCCAAGGAAGAAAGCCTATTGATGGTTTTTAATAGCTAATATTATTATATGTAGGTTAATTAGAGTAAGGTCAAAGCTCCTTATGAACCCCGAGAACATTAACCCTGTCAACTTACTAACGGTTATATGGTTGGTGTGCACGATGAACATTATATTGAATAAGATTAATTATAAATAAAGATTTATGGAGCCAGAATGTGTCTATTATTAAATTAGATTTAAATCTGTGTAA
>CALIUM010000022.1 GCA_938048735.1 uncultured archaeon | reverse complement strand
CCTCAACGGAGGGCAACCCATTCCTACTTGTTATAATATCTTCCGCTAAAAACCTCATGAATCTTGAGAGGTTTAGGGAGATAAACCTCAGAATAAGCGATCCCAGAGGCCTCTCAGAGGAGGAGGCTGAAAGGCTGATCAATGAGGGTAGGGCGATAATCTGCCAGTCTATGAGCCTCCACGCCACGGAGATAGGTGGAACGCAGATGGCCCCAGAACTCGCCTATGACCTGTTAACCAGGATGGATGAGGAGGCTGTAAGGATCAAGGAGAACGTGATCTTCCTAATGGTTCCATGCTTCAACCCCGATGGTCAGATAATGGTCAC
This sequence comes from uncultured archaeon, assembly GCA_938048735.1. Taxonomy (GTDB): domain Archaea; phylum Thermoproteota; class Bathyarchaeia; order TCS64; family TCS64; genus JAGTRB01. Next base: position 32,208 of record CALIUM010000022.1, on the reverse strand, counting down.
AGACTGGTATTATAAGTGGCTTGGAACCGAGTATGAGGGATGCGACCTCCCATGGCTATACCACAAGTATGTTGGCCACGACAACAACCGTGACGCCTTCATGACCAACATGGTCGAGTCCAGATATATGGCCCAGATACTATTCAGGGATTGGATCCCCCAGGCATATCAGGACCACCATCACATGGGCAGCTATGGCGCCAGGCTTTATGTGGCCCCATACTGTGAGCCGATCCACCCCCATGCGGATCCGTTGATCTGGAGGGAGCACAGTTGGTTTGGAGCCCACATGGCCCTGAAGCTCGAGGAGGCGGGAAAATCGGGAATAATAAACGGGGCCCAGTTCCTAGGATGGGGGCACTTGGGGTTCCACTGGATCGGGAACTATCACAACATAGCCAGCATGCTCACCGAATCGGCTAGCGCCAAGCTGGCCACACCCATCTACATCCACCCAACCCAGCTGAGGGGGGATGGCCGAGGCCCCATAAGGGGATTCCCCCATTATAAACCGCAGACGAACTTTCCAAACCCCTGGCCTGGGGGATGGTGGAGGCTGAGGGACATAGTTGAGCAGCAGAAGATAGCCTCATGGGCCCTGCTGGACCTCGCTGCTAGCCATAGGGAGACTGTGCTAAGGAATGCATACCTAAAGGCGAAGAGGCAGGTGGATAGAGGAATGAAGGGGGGACCCTACGCCTATATCGTACCCATCGACCAGCACGATCCCCTCACGGCCGAGAAGCTCATAGATAAGTGCTCATCCAAGGCGTGGAGATCAAGAGAGCCAAGGAGGACTTCATCGCCGAAGGCAGACTCTATGGAAGGGGCTCCTACATAATCACCCTAGACCAGCCTAAGATGGGTCTGATCAGAACCCTCCTAGGTAGAACCCTATACCCGGATGACGCCTGGACCAGGGAGGCCGACGGCTCCCCAAGCAGGCCTCAAGACACCGCCTCAGATACGATGGCCGAGTACATGGGCGTAAGGGTGGATGAGATCCCGAAACCCTTCAAAGCGGATGTCGAGCTGGTTAAGGGATTTGAGAGGACTAAGGGCAGGATCCTTGGGGAGTCGAATGTAGGCTATGTATTTGATCCGAGGCTGAACGACAGCTTCAAGGCCTTAAACCTCCTCAAAGATAGGGGATTGAAGATCGAGAGGTTCGATGAGGCTTTACGCCTCGATGGGCTCAGTTTTCCACCTGGGGCCTTCATGGTAAATGGAGATACCACCGCCCTGAAGGAGGCCGCCTACATAACCGGAGTGGACTTCATAGCCTTAAGGGATGAGCCGAGGGGGACTAGGCATGAGGTTAAGAGGCTAAGAGTAGGCCTCTATCAGAGATATTGGGGGGGAAACATGGATGAAGGTTGGACGAGGTGGCTGCTCGAGCAGTTCTGTTTCCCCTACAAGAGCCTCAAGGACGAGGAGGTTAAGAAAGGGCAGCTAAACGATCTTTATGACGCCATAATAATCCCAGATGATGCCACACCCTTCATAACAGGGATTGGAGTAGAGGAGTGGATGAGGGAGCATAGGCCCGACTGGCCTCAGCCCTTCTATCCACCAGAGTACAGAGGCGGAATAGGCGAGGAGGGAGTCAAAGCCCTTAATGACTTTGTGGAGAACGGAGGGACTCTCATAACCTTTGGAGGAGCATGCGACTTCGCCATAGAGAAGCTCGGATTGAATATAAGGAATCCACTGAAAGGGTTGAAGCCAAAGGAGTTCTTCTGCCCAGGGTCAACTCTAAAGGCATGGGTCGACATCTCTCATCCGCTGGGCTATGGGATGCCAGAAGAAACCCTAGTATTCTTCTGGAATAATCCAGCCTTCGAGATAACTCCATCGAAGATGAACGAGCTGGTCGAGGTGGTGGTCCAGTATCCTGAGAGGGATATCCTACAGAGCGGATGGCTGATAGGAGAAGAGAAGATATCAAAGAAGATCGGGATGCTAATGGCGAGGAAGGGCAAGGGTAGAGTTGTCCTCATAGGCTTCAGGCCTCAGCATAGATGCCAGACCCATGGAACCTTCAAACTACTCTTCAACGCCCTGATCTCCTGAAGTCCTCCCTTCTAATTCATATTTAATGATTAATTAAGGAAAAAATATAGTCAGCCTCGGGGTCTAAAGAGATATGGTGATCCATGATCTATAAATGCTTCTGGTGGCTCCAACAGAGAAAACCCCAGCCGAAATCGGAGACGGAGAGGGTGAAGAGCAAACCCAAGTCCCTATATAAAACCAGATACCGATGGTGGAAGCCCTTAGACATAGATGAGTTCACGTCTAATTTTAATGATACCTTCAAGATATCCTTTAGGCCAAACCTGGTTGCTGAGGATAAGATCGAGATATTCAGTAAAGACCGGAGGGAGATAAGAGTCTGTGCAGACACGGTATCCGCCCTCCTCTCACCATACAGAGCGGTCCTATACCAGAGGGAACCCGCAGAACTCACAGAGAAGGATCGGAAACTATTGGAGGTCGTTATGGAGACATATCCCAGAAGTCACAACACTCCCTTCCTATAAATCGGCAAAAAGCCAAATCGGCCCTCGCCTCGGGAGGAGTGATCTATCCCTTTTCTAACTTGGTTTGAAGAAAGCTCATTTTCCTATACTAAAGCTAAACCGATAGAATGATTTATTAAATCCTTTCATCATCCCTTATCGAAATGTCTTGGAAGGAGCCTATATTCAGAGCAGAGGTCATCTCGATTAAGGGGAGCTGCAGCGCGGGCCATAAGGTGGGGGATGTCTTCGAGATAAACACCCATAAGACAGGGGGGATCTGCGGGTGGTGTTACCACGACCTGTTCCCGACCCTGATGACGCTGTCCATGGGTGGGGCCATACCCTGGAGGCAGAGGCAGGACGAGTTCACATACGAGTGCCCAGATAGGCACAACCTCGTCACATTCAAGATAACCGTAGAGAAGTGAACCCAACCTCTTTTTATGCCGAGGCCCTCCATCATCGATACTAGGGAGCACTAAGACAGGGGGATGTAAGGAAAGGGTGGTGCATCATCTAAAGTCGAGCCTATCTTTCCTCAGAGGGAACATCCTCATCCTCATAATCTGTAGGGTCCTCTGGAGCTGGTCGACAAGCATCGTCTACCCATTCTTCAGCCTCTACATCCTAGCCCTGGGAGGCACGCCGACGGAGGTAGGATTGATAAACTCGTTGGGCCTGATAGCCGGAATGTTCCTATACCCCGTGGGGGGATACATCGCGGATAGGAAGGGGAGGGTGAAGCTCATAGGGTACTCTACATACCTCTACTCCCTCTCCCATCTGCTATTCGTCCTGGCGGTGAACTGGCAGACCGTCGCCATAGGCCAGTTCCTGAGCCAGCTGCTGCTCTTCTACATGCCCGCCTTGACAGCCCTAGAGGCTGACTCCCTACCCCCAGAGGTCAGGGGAAGGGGGTTCGCCCTGATGATGGCGATACCTGGCGCGATACGCGTCATTGCCCCATACATGGGCGGGTTGATCATAACGGCCTATGGAGGAGGAGACGAGGGCATGATCCAGGCGATACGGCTATGCTGGTTGATAGCCTTCGCCACGGGGCTACTCGTGGCGACCATCAGGCTCAGATACTTGAAGGAGACGCTTGAGGAGAACAGGGAGGACAAACCATCCAGCATGGGTATCCTCTCGACCCTGAGGGGTGCCTATAAGGGAATCATAGAGTCGATAAGGTGGATGGACGGGCCCCTGAGGATGATCCTCCTCATCGAGATAGTCAGCTCGCTCTTCGTGGCCATGGTGGCACCCTTCTGGGTGGTCTACGCGAAGATGGCTCTGGGCCTAACCCCATATGATTGGGGGGCCGCCATGCTCATTTCAGGCTTGGTGGGCATCCTCACAGCCTTCCCGATGGGTCTCCTCGTGGACAGGCTCCGCCCCAAAAAGATGATCCTCTCAGGCCTATTCATCTCCTCCATATGCATCCTGCTCTACCCATTCTCAGGAGGCCCCATTGGGGTCTTCTCCATCCTCTCCATCCTCTCCCTCTCAAACAGCATGATGATGCCTGCCTTCTCAACCCTCATCGCCAACAAGATACCACGGAGCAGGAGGGGGAGGCTCTTCTCCATCCTTGGGGAAAGGGGAGTGATGATAAGCTTTGGAAACTTCTGGGGAGGGGGATTCCTCCTGTTCCCCCCCGCGGCCGCAGGTGCACTTCTAGGAGGCCACATATACGAGTTGAACCCGACATACCTCTGGACAATCTTCTCAGCCGCCATGGCCCTCAGCCTACTGCTAACCCACGTATTCATAAAAGAACCTAGGGAGACCCATTATTAAGAGCGAAGAAAATCCCTGATAAAGGAATTAAAACTTGAACATCTTATAAAAATTGATCTCGGAAACGATCTAGAAAATTCTCGTCTTGATAACCTTAGCCTAACCTGTTATATGTTTATCAAATGAAGCATAATGACATATTCCACCTTGATGAATCATTCTAGATATAAATAATATGATGCTTAGGCGGATATCTCTATCTCTTATCATTTATTTACCCTTCATAATCGTCTTAAACTTAAATAGGTTTTATAACTATTCATTCCATGTCTGAGGATGAAGAAGAGGATATACCGTTACCTCCCAGGGTTCCTAGCCTTTCTAGGTTACTATGAGATGGTCTCAGGTTTGAAAGTACCTTCAAAGTTCACCGTTGGAAGGGTTACCAGCACTTATCTGGCGCAGCTACCTCTTCTAGGTGGGCTTGAGTTAGACTTCATCGCATTTGTCCTCGCCTCCTCACTGGCGTCCCGAATCGAGAGAGAGAAGAGGTACAGGCTTGTGCACCTCGCCATAATCGCCTCAACAGCCACTATCCTGCTAGTATGTAGAAACCTAGAGGTAACATATCCTGTCTATATGGCCATTGGCTCGGCCTCCCTGCTCTCCGCACTCATTCACGCCCGCTTGAGAGGTGCTTCGACCCTGATTCCAGGCCTCCTCCTCTCCACCGCCATCTTGGAGGTCTCCTCTCTCTTTGCCCTCTTAACATATTTCGCCTCCGGAGGTTGGTCTCCGATATCCCTCCAGCTAGTTCTGAGGGAGAGGCTCCTCTGGGCACCCATCGAATGGGCATCTGTGCCCATATTCATCGTAGGGATGTGGATAGCCTTAGTGAGCAAAACCCTAAATAGGCCATCACGCTGGCTCCTTAATCCACCTCGATCCGACCCTGTAGATGACAGGGATTCTGGGGGTCTTCTCATCCTAGCCGGCGTCCTCATAGCTCTAATGTTAATTCTGGTTCACCTCCCAACAGTGAATCCTGAATTCAAACCCGTGAGTGTAGACACAGCCAACTACAAGATCCTCTTCGAGAGGATAGGTGGTTGTGGTATCATGGAGGCTCTTAGGAGGAGTCCCGAGAGGCCCCTCTTCATGATTCTAGTATACCCTCTCTGGAGAGCACTATCAGGGGATGCTGTCCTTTTGATGGATCTGGTTTATCCATTGTTCGCTCTCACTCTCCTCACCCTCTCCTCATACTACGCTGGCCTCAAGTTGGGGGGCCCATCCACGGCTGGCTGGGCATCCCTTCTTGTTCCCCTCGGCCATGCGGCTCCAGCCTTCATAGGTGGAGGGTTCCAGGCCAACAGTCTAGCCCTAACTCCAGCTATTCTGGCATTGATAGTAGAGGCCAAGGATAGGGGAGGGGCTTACAAGCTCTCGGCTCTACTTACCCTGACGGCTCTGCTTCACCCTTGGACCTACTTCATGTACGCCTCAGCCCTAACGCTAAAAAACCTTAGAGATAAGGCTAGGCTCGTTCCCACCCTCTTAGCGGTGATGGTTAGCTATTTCATCTCCCAGGTTGTGGATTACCTCCTGGGCGCGGTAATAGTCGCTGAGGTAGCTTCAAGGCCGGTCACCGGGAGCTGGGGGTTCTATCTACCAACCAGCTGGTTCGAAGCCGTCCAGTTCTACGTCTGGAACACGATGTCCAACCCCCTTTATCTAATCCTCTCCACCCTGATATTAGATCCCTACACATCATCCCTGATGGCGATTTCGGCACCATTCACAGCCATCCTTCCAAGCGGGCTAATATTCAGGCTCCTCCTCAACCTCCCAATCCAACTCCAGGCCTCGAAGGCCGTAAGGGCCTTAAAACCAGAACATAGGAAGGTAATACTACTATTCCTATCCGCCAGAGCCCTCGGAAACCTTTCAGGTCTCACCCCGCTACCATCTTAATCTGTGGGTGTCCAGGCCCGAGGATTGAGGCTGAGAATAGAACCTTACAAAGGTTTGGCGCCGGGGATGGGATTTGAACCCATGAGCTCGCGTGGAGCACCAGTTCTCTCGGCCGATTTCAAGACTGGCGCCTTATCCTGGCTTGGCTACCCCGGCCGAAACTACTGTGTTGAACCCCATGTAAATCTCTTTCTTCCCTTACATTATATTGCGCGCACTTCCCAGAACATTAAACCCTGATTTTGAAAAGTTCCTGAGCGTTCCTGGTGGTTGCTTGGGCCACATCCTCCAAGGGTAGATCCTTGAGCTCCGAGAGGGCCTTTAAAGTTCTCACCAGATCCGCGGGCTCGGATGGGCTTCCCCGGTATATGACGGGCGAGTCGGTCTCTATAAGGATCCTCTCCAGTGGGGCATAGGTCAGGGCTGCCCTATGTTCCCTGCTGTATTCCGCGGCTATGGTGGCTGAGATATAGTAGCCGAAGTCCAGAAGCTCCTTGAGGATGTCTAGTGGTCCGCTGTACCAGTGGAAGACCCCTCCCCCTGGACCGTGTGTTTTGGCTAGCTCCAGCGCATCCCTCCAAGAACCCCTCGCATGGATCGAGACCGGCTTATCCACCTCCGAGGCTATTCTCAGCTGTTTAATGTACAGGTCTCGCTGAAGATCCCTTATATCCTTGTTCTTCCTCGCCTCCCTGCTCCAATAGTCTAGCCCTATCTCCCCGATAGCTGTGCACCTCTCTATATTCTCCTCGATGAATTCGATCGTCGCTGGGACCTCTTGAACCACGATCTCCGTTGGGTGTATTCCCAGGGCAGGGTATATATATCCCGAGAAAGTATCGGCCAGCTCCATGGTTACCCTACATGTCTCCATATCGGCTCCAACGGCCAATATGGCCCCCACCCCAGCCGCCTTCGCCCTCTCTATGGCCTCCAAAGGGTTATCTAGGTCCGAGATATGGGCGTGGGTATCTATCAGTTTGAACAAATCCTGATCCTTCCCCAGAAGATTTTGATGAAGGACTCGGCCTCTCCAGCTGCTCAAATGGCTCATCTTTAAACATCAATGATGTAAACACAACCATATTTTGTTTTAACATTCTTCATCTCCATTTTTCAAGCTGTTCTTCTATAGATATTTTTTCTTTCCTCTTTTTTAATACATACCAGCATAGCCAGGTTATGGTGAAGATCGGGAGAAGGTCAAATCCCGGTATAACTTCCAGCATGGTGATTAAGCCGAGCCAGCCGAAGAGTATGAAAGAGGATGCTATGCCCAATAGGTCGAGCAGATCTCCTAAGAGGGGAGTTAGGAAGATGGGGTAGAGGTATTCCACGAAGTCCATCGTCAAACAAAAAATTAGGGTGGCCAGCTCATCCCAGGACAGCCTGACGAGCCAGGGCTCGGAGATGGTCTTTATCGTGATCACCTGAAGAGAGCATTGATATGAGAGTATAAAAACGACTTGTTTCGGCCTAGGGTGTCGTTGGGATGGGCAACAGAAAACGGTCCGCCTCCCCTGGTATCACTATTATAAGCCCCCTCCCAGCTTCAGCTATAGATCTCAGGGTTTCAAGATATAGGTAGAGGCTTGTCAGCTGGGTCGAGTTCAATCCTGGCTGCCGTGATGCTATGGCCTCTATGGCCTCCCTCGTGGCATTGGCTATTATTATCTTCGACTGCGCGAGGCCCTCAGCCTCTATTATCTTGGATAGGGCGGTAGCGTTGGCTATGACAAGGATACGGGTCTTGTTGAACTCCGCGGCTATGGCGAGCTGCTCAGCCGCCAGTTTACTCTCTATGGCCTCTACGAAAGCGGATGGGAGAGCTATCTTCCTGAGGTTCACAGCTTCAAGGATCACCGCGTCCGCGAGGGAGGCCTCCTTTTTGAAAGCCTCAGCTAGACTCTTCTCCATTAGGGCGCTGATGACCCCCCTCTCCTCTATGGTCTGAATGGCGGTGAAGCTTACTATGAGGTTCCTGATGGTCTCCCTTATTATCGGAATAATAGCCCTGTCCTTCCAGTCCATTCCCGGATAGCGCTTGAAGAGGTCTAAGGCCTTGGAGGGGGAGATGCTCCACCTAACGGTTATATCTACATCGACCCTCAACCCGTCCTTTGTTAGGCAGGGCACGGCGGGAAAGTCTCCGCGGGCCTCCCCCTCCGACCACATGTTAACGCTGTCAGTCGCCACATAGATCTTATATACGGTTGCCCATGGAGGCTTTAAGAAGTAGCGTGCGCTGGCCCCATCCCCGACCGATGTGACGGACCCCGTGAAGGGGTCTGCGATGACCGCCACATAGCCCACTCCTATCTGGCCGACGCTGAAGACTAGGACGCCAGCTATTATAATGACCAGTACGATGGCTATGATCCCTAACCCCTCTAATCTCCGTCCCCCTTCTACGCGTACACGCCTATACAATTCACTCACCAATGCTGCTCCTGTAGGAGCTTAAACCTATCTTTAGTCGATTGTTGAGGTTAATCTCTTATCCCTTCGAGGAAGCTTATGGCACTCCATATTCGGGTGCGGGTGTACATCGGCATGTTTGGATCTTGTGAGATCTCATCGAGGAGATCGATAGCGTTTGCCGCCCTTGCAGCGATGCTCAAGCTCTCGTCTAGGAGTATGTCATACGCCTGCTTTGCAGTCCTCCTGATGTTCCTCGGAGTCGTGTTATCCTCCGCCACCCTATTGAGGATCGCCATGGCCTGCTTAAGTTTCTGCATGTAATCCTCACTCTTACTCGACATTACACCACCTCCAAGCATCATAGAAGGGTACTTTCAACCCATCTATAAACCAATAATTCGATAAAAAGGTATCTATTAAATTTTTAGTTATCTACAGAAATCCTTTTTCGCCTGGTTTAAGAAAGGGGGCTCCAAAAGATAATCTTCTTTCAGAAGAGTTCAACCCCGTCATTTCGAGGCGTGCTCGAGACGGCCTCGAAAAGTTCTCTAGCCTCTCAGACAACCGTCGCATCCGGTTTTATAGAACTCGACAAGAGGCCAGCTATGCAACTCCTCCAATGATAATAAGTAGATCCTATAGATATCTCATCTCATTTTCTCTATTTTTCTCCAGATAGGTATTCGGTTAGCTGTTTTAGGCTGTCTAAGAGGATACGGGGCTTATTTTCCCCCCAGGAGGCCTCGCCCAATGGTCCAGTTCGAACTCCTATGAATCTGCAACCCGCCCTCTCCGCGCACTCCATATCTATCCTGTGGTCTCCAACCAGTAGAACCTCCTCGGGTTTAAGCCCCATCATGGCTGTGGCGTGAATTAGGGCTATGGGGCTCGGCTTAGGCTCTGATGTCTCACCCCTAGCGAGGATGATGTCGAAGTAGTTGAGCATCCCAGTCTTTTCAAGGGCCTTCACAGCGTATGTTCGGTGGCCTCTCGTGAGCACGGCCAGCCTCAGGCCCATCTCCTTCAGCCTTTTCAGAGCCTCAGATGTTCCCTCCACCTCGACAACCGTCGGGAGGGCATCGATCTCAGCCTCATCCATTATACCCTCCACCATTCTCAGTATCTCTCTCCTCTCCTCCTCAGGTCTCTCTCCCCATAAACTCTCGGCCTTTCTCAGGATCTCCACCGTTGTCTCATTGGGGGATAGAAGGCCCTTAGGAACTCCCTTGGACTCTAGAAGTGAAATTATATTCCTCTTCATCCCGAGAAAATCTATTTTTGAGCTTATCAGGGTTCCATCGAGGTCGAAGACAATGCCTTTCACCCCATTCAGCTTCAAATCATCCCCATCCTTCCCCGAGAGATGAAGCTTCAAGAATTTATTGTTTACGTTCATCAGTAGAGGAAGCTTTTCAACGCTTTATTCCTGGGTTCTTAAGCTCCTCCTGAAGCCTATCCTCGAGGTTATTATCCTCTCCGTTGAGAATAGGCGGGAGGCTATGTACAACGTGCTCCCCGTGAAGATGCTTATGTAGAGTATGCCGCCAAACGCTCTAAAATAGTCTCCCAGGAGAGCTGCCTTTGAGGATATGATACTGTGGGTGTAGGGAACCACGAGGAGTATCCACCTGAACCCGGCTGGAAGGTTCTCTAGGCTTGTGAACATCAATATGATCGCTGGCACCACAACTGGGATGACGAGCACCCCCACTAGGCTTTGAGCAGCCCGGACGCTATCGGTGAAGATGGCTATGGAGATGGCCAAGGCAAGCCCTGAGACCAATGTTATGAATATAATGCACCCGAGTAGGAGGAGCCCTATGGGGCTGGGGCTTAACCCAACTTCTCCGATGGGTAACGGCATCTGGGATGCAAATCTCAAGGCTGAACCCATGTAGAAGCTGAAGCCCATCATGTATGCTATCGATCCGAGGATGGCAACGACTATGGAGCCCCCCAGCTTGCCTGCCAGGATGGCTATTCGGCTTATGGGGAGGGTCATCAATGTCTCGAAGGTCTTCTGCTCCTTCTCGATAGCTATGCTCGTGGCAGCCATCTGTATAGCGAACATCAGCATAACCATCACCAGTACGGGGAGCAGGACGCTCTGGGAGATGACCAGACCGATTATCGACTGGGGTGGGGCCTCGATCAAGGAGCCCTTGATCAAAGATGAATAGTGTATGGCTATCGGGCTCCTCACAGCCTCAGCCTCATAAGTGGCTCCTACTTCGCCAAGCAGCCTCTCTATCCTGCTCAGCGAAGCCTGATAACTGTATATGTTGATGAGGTTTGCGGCAGCCTCAGCCCCCACAGTCTCGGTGATGGTTAGATCCCTCAGGTTTGCATAGATCCTCACCATAGCTTTACGCCCCGATGTGATATTTGCCGAGTAACCGAGGGGTATATGGAGGAGGGCAGGATAGCCCTCTTTATCCAGCTCGGTCAAGGCCTCTTCGAGGGATGAGGCTTCAAAGGCTATAACTGTGCAGTTCTTTTCGAGAAATCCGATGAGGCTCTTGGAGGCCTCGCCTTTGTCTTCGTTGTAGATGGCTATGGGAGAGGATGAGGCAGCTCTAACAGCGGACTCCTGGGATACGCCTATAGCTGATCCCATTATTGGGAAGAGGATGAGGGGCATCAGTATCACGCCAAGTAGGATCTTTGGGTCCCTGACCAGCTCCTTAACCTCTTTAACCATAAGGGCTAGAAGAATCCTAACCAACTCTCGTCGCCTCTAGGAAGACCTTCTCCAGGTTCTCGGCCCCGTATCTATCCTTAAGCTCCTCCGGCCTCCCCTCCTCGATTACTATCCCCCTATCTATTAGGGCCACCCTGTCGCATAGGTACTCCACCTCCAGCATGTTGTGGCTTGAGAGGAGGACTGTTAGGCCCCCCTTCTCCACATACTCCTTTATCTTCACCCTTATGTGGTGGGCGTGGATTATGTCGAGGCCCGCTGTAGGGTCGTCTAGGATTGCAAGCCTAGGCCTCATCATCAGAGCCCTCGCCAGCAGTAGCCTCCTGGTCATACCTTTACTATAGCCCCTGATCCTCTCCACCAGCCTTTCTCCTAAACCGGAGATCTGTATTCCCTCATTAACAACGGCGTCAATGTCTGACCTTCTGGCGTAGAAACCTGCCATGAATCTCAGGTACTCGATCCCCGATAGGTTTGGGTAGGCGCCCGCATCCTCTGGAAGGTATCCTATCATCTTCCTAACCTCACTCGCCCCTTCCACCGTGTCGACCCCGAAGACCTTAACCCAGCCCGTGGTAGGCTTGAGAAGGGTTCCAACTATCCTCAGAGCCGTGGTCTTCCCAGCCCCGTTCGGGCCTATGAGTCCGAAGACCTCCCCCTCCTCTACCTTGAAGCTGCAGCCCCTCAATGCCTGTATTCTTCCATAGTTCTTCACTAGCCCCGAGGCCTCGACCGCGATCCCCATCTCTACATTAAAGGATGGTCTCAAATCCTAAACTCTTAAGCTCTTCTTAGGCCCCCCTTCTAAGCACTCTGCCAGCCCTCACGCCCGTGTAGCTACCCCCTTCCACGGCTATTTCTCCGTTGACTATAACATATTCGATCCCTTCTGGAAACCTCCTGGGATCCTCTAATGTCGCCTTATCTATGATGGATCTTGGATCGAAGATGGTTATGTCTGCAGCTAACCCAGGCCTCAGGAGGCCTCTATCCATTAGGCCAAATCGCTGAGCTGGAAGGGAGGTCATCTTCCTCACCGCCTCCTCCAGGCTGAGGACTCCTTTATCCCTGACATAGCGTCCTAGAACCCTTGGGAAGCTCCCGTAGGCCCTGGGATGGGGCCTTCCTAGGACAAGGCCGTCTGTGCATACCATCCCTAGGCGGCTGCGCATGGCTGTTTCAACATCCTTCTCGGACATTGAGAATATGATCATGCTGACAGCGTTCTCCTCCTCCTCTATGAGCTTAAGGACCAGCTCTTGGGGGGTTAGGCCCATCTCTGAGGCGGCCTCGCTCAACCTCCTGCCTTCCAATCGCTTGTTCTCCTTGGTTTTCACCGAGGATATGAGAATCCCATCCCACCTCTCCCCCCTAGGCCTCTCCATCTCCTCAAGGATCTTTCTCCTAGAGGCCATATCTCTAATCCTCTCAAGCATCCTTGATGAGCCCCCCTCATGAGCCCAGCCGGGTAAAAGGCTGCTTAGGAAGGTGCTCCCGGCTATGTAGGGATACTGGTCGAACGTTATATCTATCCCCTCAGCCCTCGCCGACTCGATCATCCCGAGGACCTCTACCATCCTCCCCCAGTTTCTCTCGCCGCTCGTCTTCAGGTGGCTTATATGGATGGGCGTTCCAGCCCTCCTCCCAACGGTGATCATCTCTTCGAGGGCCTCCATGATTCTATCTCCCTCATTCCTCATGTGAGCTACGAAGATCCCACCATGTTCGTGGACCACCTGGCATAGGGAGGAGAGCTCCTCTCGGTCGGAGTAGGAGCATGGAGGGTATATAAGCCCCGTGCTAAGGCCTAGGGCCCCCTCCTCCAGGGCCTCAGCCAGAAGCCTCTTCATATCATCCAACTCCTCCTCTGTCGGCTTCCTTTCCTCCATCCCCATCGTGAGGAGGCGGAGGTTTCCATGTCCTACAAGGGAGGCCACATTCGTCGCTGGCCTAGCCTTCTCGAGCCTATTAAGATAGTCCGAGAAGCTTCTCCAATCCCACTCGATCTCCGGGTCCCCGTTAAGGCCTGATAGGTATCTCCTCCAATCCTCCAGTAGATCGCCCCTTATCGGAGCCTCCCCTAAACCGTCCTGTCCAACTATCTCTGTTGTTATCCCTTGCATAACCTTCATCCTAGCCTCGGGCTCTGCGATCAGCATCAGGTCCGAGTGGCTGTGGGTATCTATGAATCCTGGTGCAACTACGAGCCCCTCTGCGTCGATCACTTCCTCAGCTTCCATTTGGAGCCTTCCAATGGCGGCGATCCTTCCCCCCTCGACTGCGAGGTCAGCCTTGAACCAGGGGTTTCCAGACCCATCTAGGATCCATCCATTCTTTATCAGGAGTTCCATATCCTTAAGTTGTAGATCTGGAGGGTTTAAAAGGGTCATCAAAGATGAGCTTCATATTCTCTTGATCATCCCTTTCTTGGGGCGCTTGGGTGTGTAGGATGATGAAGAAGGCCCCTCGGGAGAATCCCATTAGGTAGATATGCTTTGAGAGTTTTTAGAACTAGGTTGGGGTATCATCTTCTTATCGATTCCTTCTCCACCGGCCTCCTTTTCAGCCTAGTTCCACATATGGGGCATAGAGCATTGGGCCGGAGATTTTGGAACACCTCCCTACATCCAGGGCAGTAGATCTCCCATCTTATCCTACGTTTTATGCCTTGAGTCGTCATACTCCTGTAATCTAGGCCGATCATCTCGGCGATGTTCTGGAGGGAGTAGTCATCAGATATTATGAGGGGTCTCCTTCCAAGATCCTTAAATTGGAGCCCTAGCGAGAGGACATCGATGTCGGCTTCGGATAATTCTCCAATCTCCCCCAGCTCGGCTGCTATCACCCTCACCTGATTTAGGTATCTCTCCTCGGGCTCCATTATCTTAATTCTCCCAGTCTCGATGGCCGCCTCAAGCCTAAGATGCGGTAGGCCAGACTCCTCCAGCTCCCCCTTCACGGATGGTGTTGTGTAATTCTCACCATCTGAAGATACTTCATAGCCGGCTATGAAGGCGGAAGTATCCAGAACTATTACGGGTTTCATAGGTAACTGAGCCTCCAACCCTTAAGGATGTTTAGCGGTGACTTAAGAGTAAGGAACTATGGCCTGTTTTTTGGCCTGACTTTTTTGCTTTCCTCATCTAGGCCTTCGAGGGGAGATGGGAAGGATAACCCCGAGCCTCTCATAGAAGGATCTAAACCTTATGAACTTTGTTCTCCTCTTAGAGGCCCGGATCTCGACAGTTGAGCCTGTTCTAAGGGTTGTCTGAACTTTTCCATCTACTATAAGGAGGGCGTTGAGGCCGGGCTTAATATGCTGGATCTCTATCCTGCTCGTGGATGGTGTTACGATGCTCCTGAACAGGGTGTCCGAACAAACTGGGGTCAGTATCATGGCCTCCACCTCCGGGGCTATCACCGATCCCCCCGCGGAGAAGGAGTAGGCTGTCGATCCTGTTGGAGTTGCGACCATGGCGCCGTCGCCTCTCAGGTCTGCCAGCTTAATTCCATCGATGGTCAACCCGAGTTCGATGGCCTTCGAGGGTAGGGGCTTTGAGACCAGAACCTCGTTCAAGGCATCTGGGAATACCTCCCCGGTCTCGAGGCATCTGGAGGATATCTTAAGACACTCCTCTACCGAATAATCTCCCTTAAGAACTCTCTCTATGGCCACCTTAGCCTCGGACGCGGAGACCTCGGTGAGGAAGCCTCTCCTCCCAAGTTTGACTCCAAGTATTGGTGTTTCTTGATCTCCCATGAGCATCGCCGTCCTGAGGATGGTCCCATCCCCACCAACCACTACTAGGAGGTCAACGTTCATCTCCTCAATATCTATTCCCTTAATTGATAGATCAAGGGCTATAGCCGTATCCTTCTCTATTACTACCTCCAGTCCCCTCCCATCGATATAGTCCATGATTTCCTTTGCGATTAATAGAGCCTCAAGATCATCGGTTCTCGAGGTTACCCCGATCCTCAATTCTGATCAGATTCTCCCGCTCCGTATTTAAAGCTGATATTCACGCTACTTCTTCGTCCAACCATACCTTCCTATGAGTGGCACGTAGGCTACCTTCATCAAGACCCTTCTTGAGGTCCTCCCCTCCTCATCCTTCTCTAGGAGAACTAGATCCTGGCCGAAGATGTCGCATGCATGCCCGACTGGGGCTATCAACCTTCCCTGGGGGCCCAACTGGTCTATTAGTGGTTTGGGGATATCTGGGCAGGCCGCGGTTACACATATTGCGTCGTATGGGGCCATCTCAGGATAGCCCAGAGATCCATCGCCTAAAACAACAATGACATCCTCATAACCCGTTCTCTTGAGGTTCTCTAGGGCGAAGCGGTATGTGATGGGGTTTATCTCCACGGTCACAACAAGGCCTGTCGAGCCGACCATCTCCCTCGCCAGGGCAGCCCCATATCCGGATCCTGCTCCGACTTCGAGTACCCTATGCCCCTCACGGAGTTCAAGCGCTTCATAGAATATCGGATACATGTATGGGGCCGATATGGTTTGCCTTCCATCTCCAGGTATTGGGAGGGGCTGCTCTATGTAGGCGTACTCCATGTACTCTGGCTCTACGAAGAGTTCCCTAGGAACCCTTAGCATGGCCTCTGCCATCCTCTCGGTCTTTATGTATCCCTGAGCCCTGTATCTTTGAACCATTCTCCGCCGCTCGGAGGCGAAGTCCCGCATGATCATCCAAGAGATTATGCCATGTCCCATCTTTAATGGTTATCTAGATTCAAAATGATGAGATTATCGGTGAAGGGGATGGAAGCGAGGGCCTATCAAGTATTGAGATTAAATCAGAAGATTATCCTCTCCCTTCTAAGGGCCTCTATCTCCTCCTCACTATAGCCCAGTATCTCCATTAGAACCTCCTTTGTGTGCTGACCTAGAAGGGGTGCAGGTGATCTGATCTCTAGGTCTACTCCGTTATACTTGATGGGGTGTCCCGGTATCCTGATCAAACCTGCGGTGGGGTGCTCTAGGCTCTTGAGTATACCCCTGGCCTTCACATGGGGATCCTCTATCGTCTGATCTATCTGTAGAATTGGGGCCACTGGGACGGCCTCGGCGACCAGTGCATCCACAACCTCCTTGACGGTTCTCGAGGCCACCCAATCCTTGAGCTGTTCATCCCTCTCAAGCTTCTCAATACCCATCGCCCTTGTCAACCCATCTCTCATCTGCGGGTCTGCGGCTATATAGACCCACCCGTCAGCCGCTCTGAACATCCCGAAGGTGTGGAGGTCTGCGTACTTCCTTCTCGACTGCCATGGGAGCATCCCCGTATTGGCATACTCTGTTATGGAGACCCCTGTCTGGGCTATCATGCAGTCGAGCTGAGCCACATCGATGAGCTGCCCTTCCCCTGTTCTATTCCTATGATATAGGGCTCCGAGGATCGCTATGACGGCCCATAGAGCAGGGTCGAGGTCCCCATGCCATTCCGCTGGCTGAATTGGGGGGCCCTGGGGATCGATCAGATCTCCTGTCAGCCTGTACCATCCGCTGATAGAAGAGGCCATTGGAGCGTAGCTCGGCCTAGAGGCATACGGGCCATAGAGGCCGTAGCCGCTTAAAGATGCATAGATTATATCGGGATTCACCTTTCTAACATCCTCATAACCCAGCCCAAGCTTATCCATTACGCCTCTCCTGAAGTTCTCGACGAGGATATCGCTCCTCTCAGCGAGCTTGAGGGCTATCTCAGCCCCCTTCGAGGTCTTGAGGTCTATGGATATCCCCTTCTTATTCCTGTTAAAGTATAGGAAGACGCAGCTGACTCCGCCAACTAGAGGCGGATACATCCTAGCAACCTCGCCCCAGGGAGGCTCCACCTTGATCACCTCAGCACCCATATCGGCTAGGATCATGGTTGCATAAGGCCCGAAGTAAACATGGGTAAAGTCTAAAACCCTCACACCATCCAGAAGCTCCATACCCGCTCCCCTCTGAGGGGATAGAACCAAAATTAAACTTTACGGAGGAGAGCCGCTCTGGAGGGCTAGTCTATAATTATGGATTATCTTGAAATGTTACATCTGAAACCGTTCTCGTCGTAAACGAATTTGCTAAGGAGATTGAAATAGAGGTTTAAAGATCGGCCTAACTAAATTGATAACAGGCTGGACGTATTTAGACGTTGGAAGGCGGAGATGCTATACCACCAGATGAGATCCATACCAACTCAAGCGGCTCCTTGGACATAAAAGCCTGAAAGGCGAGGAGTTCTATATACTAATAGAAACGACAATATTTCGGGAGTATGACAATGAATTCCTAGTGAAGGTCGCCGAAGCCCGAGGAGGTAGAGCTGCTTGAAACAGGTTTCAATCATATATGGAGAAGAAAGGACTTATATTTTTCAGAAAGCGTGCATATGTGTTACGGCATCTTCCTAGGAATGAAGGGTTTTCCATATCCTGTCTCCGACATGGTGAAGATTCTCCACAGCCCTTCCCTTCCCCCCCTTTCTCATCTCACCTGAGGGTAATAGGGCCCTTCCGATCGAGAGGGCCTTCCTATATCTGATATCCCTAACAGCTACGAGGCTTCCAGCCCCGAAGTCCTTCTCCACCTCCACTATGCCCGGGATCATCACATCCGCTCCTTTACATATATGCGGAACCGCTCCCATGTCTACATATATCGACGGCAGCCTATCTATAGCTGGAGAGGTTAGAAGGGGGATCAGGTTATCCCTCTTCCTCGCCATCACGGGTGAGCCGTCGATCAGGTAGATCCGGGTCTCGTCATCCAGCCTCGCCTCCTCGACGAGGCCTGTTCCGATCTCCCCGAATAGGGTTGAGGCCTCTTCCAGGAGTTCCTTGGCCTCTTTTCTTTTCATGGTTCTCCTGGCCCTATATCTTCTCTCCACAACTCCTCCCTTGATTAATTTATAATCCAAAAAACAAATAAGTATTTTTCAAATAGTTATATATAGAAGCCATGTGGAATGGTTTCTGATGGGGGCTAAGCTTGGATGGAGGTTTAGACGTGGGCACTAGCGAAGGGAATATGGAAGTTTGCAGAGAGATCTTTGTGAAGGCTATACCTTTAAGGTCTTATGAAGATGTGGATCTGATTAAGTCAGAGGTGAGATCCGGCAATATCGTCATCTCTAATGTGACTCCCCTAGCCAAGCAGAGCATGGAGGATGTTAAACGCGCCGTCAACGAGCTGAACGAGTATGCCTCCTTTATAGGTGGGGATATAGCCCGTCTAGGGGAAGAGAGGATAATCCTGACGCCGAGAAATGTGAAGATCTGGAGAGGTTGAACGTGGCCTCGCTCTTTCAGGCCAGCCTGAGGGTCTCGAGTAGGTAGGGGGAGTAGGCCTGCACACCTGAGAGGCGGGAAAGCGATTTAACCATATTCTCACACTTCGCCTCTTCCCCGTGGACGAGGAGGACCCTCTTCGGTGTGGGCCTTATCCTCCTCACGTAGTTGAGGAGTTGCCTTCTATCCGAGTGGCCTGAGAAGCCCTCAACAGTGTTGATACTCATCCTTACATTGATGACCTCTATCTTCCCCTCGCTGTTGAAGAACTGGAAGGATCTGAGGCCCGACTGAAGCCTCTGCCCAAGGGTTCCTGAGACCTGATAGCTCACGAATATCAAGCCGTTCTCCTCGGATATGGCTAGCCTCTTAAAGTACTCTATCACTGGGCCGCCCTCCATCATTCCAGCTGTCGCGATAATTATGCAGGGCCCCCCCTCAACTATCTCATCTCTGCTATCCGCCTGTTTCACTATGGTGAAATAGTCTGATTCGAAGGGGTTCTTGCCCTCCTCTATTATCTGGTCTCTAATCTCGCTGGAGAGATAACTTGGATAGGCCGTGTGTATAGCTGTTGCCTCAGAGATCATCCCCTCGATATATACAGGCACTTCGAGCAGCTTACCCATATCCATATATTTATTTATAACCATCATTATCTCTTGAGCCCTTCCCACGGCGGGCACTGGGATGAGCACCTTCCCCTTCTCCAAGACTCTGTTGGCTATCCTAACGAACTCCTCCTCTGTCTCCTCCCTCGACTTGACCGGGTCTCCGGCGCCCCCGTATGTGCTCTCCATCAAAAGGGTCTCGACGCGTGGAAACTGGACGGAGGCCGGAGGGAGGAGCTGGGTAGGCCCGAACTTGAAGTCACTTGTGTAGACGATGTTGTGGAGCCCCTTACCCACATGTATATGTACGATTGAGGATCCGAGGATATGCCCAGCGTTGTGAAGCGTAAGCCTGATATCGGGGGAGACATCGGTGACCTCATTGTATCCCAGTGGTATTATGTGGGTGATGACATCCCTAACATCATCCGAGCTGAAGGGCGCGGGCCTCCCCTCCTTAGACATGACCTCGAGATAGTCCCCGAGGAGCAGCATCATCAGGCTCTCAGTCGGCTGAGAGCAGTATATTGGCCCATCATAACCGTACTTGAATAGGTATGGGAGGAATCCGCAGTGGTCGAGGTGTGCATGGGTTATTACCACCCCATCCAGCCTTTCAAGGTCGAACTCCTCCACATCCAATCTTGGATAGGCATCTATGGGGTTGGTTGAGCCAGGGTTGATCCCACAGTCGAGGAGGAGGCAGCTCTCCCGGGTTCTGACGAGGAAGGCTGATCGGCCGACCTGCCTGGCCCCGCCTAGGGCCGTGATTCTGACATCGCCTGTTCCCTGTCTTGAGGGCCTGAAGATCACCTCTCCAGTCTCCCTTAGGAATCGCTCCCTCTCCTTACCCCTTGAGTAAAGGTAGCTCCTCACCTGCTTTAGGGTCGTTGAAGGGATTGGAGGGGCTCTCACCAGTAGGGGGATCCAACCAGTCCTTCTGGCTATATCTATGAGGTTGACACCCCCGCTTCCATATGCCAACTCGGGCCTCGCGACCTCAATTATAACCTCCCCTAGAGCTGGATCTAGGTATGTCCTGACAAGGCCGGCCTCTTCGGATAATACCTCTCTCACGACCCTCTCAACATCCCCTTCAGCTATCCTCACCGAGGGGTCTGAGCGGACGACGATCCTCTTCTTTATAGAGGTGGCTATCTCGGATATGACTTGGCTCCTCTCCAGCAGTATCTCAGGCCTCTTCGTGTATATGGCGAGGCGGGGCCCCTCAAACTCTATCCTAGTTAGACCCGCCTCTGGAGGTATGTTCTGGAGTATCGAACTCCTTATCTCCGCATAGGATAGGCTTTGTTGCCTCTGCATTGGAATCTAACTCTTTAAATTCAGTAAAGCCTGTTTCTCCTCCAGGCTTAGCTCCCTGAACCCCTCCTTCGTTATAACCGCGACATCGAAGCCGTCTCCACTTGCGACATCCCTCTTCATTGCGGAGTCCACCGCCTTCACCACGATCGGGAGGGTCTCGCTCACCAGCCCATCCTCCTTGTATCTATCCTCCAATACGCCATAGGCGATGGGTGAGCCCGACCCTGTGGAGACCATCCTCTCCTCCGTCAGGCTTCCGAAGGGATCCAAGGAGAAGATGTGGGGCCCGGTCTCATCATATCCCCCTACAAGGGCTTGGAGGGGAAGAGGTAGCCCCACCTCCCGATTTGCGAAGAGGAGGTTTGACAAAAGCCTAGCGGCTGAGACAACGGGCATGGGCCGGCCATTATTCAGCTCGAAGAGCTTCGCGTTGGCCCTAAGTATATCCACAACCCTCTGAGCTACTGCTACTCCCCCGGCCACCGTCATAGCGAGGCGGTCAGTTATCTTGTAGACCTTCTTAGCCTGCTTACTAGCCACATAGGTTCCCATGGTCGCCCTCTTGTCAGTGGCCATTATGACCCCATCCCTGCAGACCACACCTACCGTTGTTGTTCCGGTGATCTCTCCCAAGATTCTCCCCATAGACAATCCCTTAACTAGAGTTTTATGAGCTCTCAGAACTGAGCTTATATGAATGAAAAGCTATGATTTAAAAATCTTTCTAGCCCAAGATCGAGTAACGCTAAAGGATAGAAGAAATTTTAATTGCCTCTACCTACATTAATAATCCGATGCCGCTGTGAAGGAAGTCCACAGGATAGACCTGCCCAGAATAGTTATGATAGGAGAGGGGGTTATAGGTGAGCTTGGAGATATCTGCAGAGAGATCAGTGTGGAGAGGGCCCTAATAGTCACCGGTAGGAGGACCCTGCAAGTCGCTGGAGAGAGAGCCCGAAGGTTTGTTCAACAACAGGGGATCAAGGCGGACACGATCCTGACGGAGAACGCCGACACGGCCTCAGTCGAGGCCGTGAGGAGAGCCGCCGAGGGGTTAAGGGCTGACGCCATCATAGGGGTGGGTGGAGGGAGAGCAATTGATGTAGCTAAACTAGCCTCAGCTCAAAGCGGGGCCCATTTCATCAGCGTTCCAACAACGGCCTCCCACGACGGGATAGCCAGCGGATTCGCCTCCATAAGGAGCCTTGGGAAGCCATACTCCGTGAAGGCAAAGGTGCCGACGGCTGTAATAGCAGATTTACAAATCATCGCATCGTCTCCCTATAGGTATATAGCGAGCGGATGCGGCGACGTCGTGGCCAAGGCCGTATCTGTACTGGATTGGAGTATAGCCCATGAGGATGTTGGGGAGTATTATGGGGACTATGCAGCGAGCCTAGCCCAGATGAGCTCTGAGATGGTCATGGATAGAGCTGGGCTGATTGGGGAACGCTCAGGTGAGGGCTTTAGGGTTCTACTGGAATCCCTTGTGAGCTGCGGGGTCGCCATGAGTATAGCTGGAAGCAGCAGGCCCTGCAGCGGCTCGGAGCACCTGTTCAGCCATGCCCTTGAGATGATAGCCCCCAACATGATCCTTCACGGGGAGGGGTGCGGATTGGGCACGATTATGATGGCCAAGCTCCACGGCATAGACTGGGTCTCGATAGCCGAGGTGCTGAGGATTGTGGGGGCTCCCACAACCGCGGAGGAGGTGGGCCTATCGCCAGAGGTGATAGTCGAGGCCCTCGTCAGGGCCAGAGAGGTTAGGCCTGAGCGGTACACCATACTTAACCGGATCCCCCTAAGCAAGGATAGAGCTTGGAGCCTGGCCTTGGAGTGTGGGGTTATATGACCCTTAAGGGTTTTCCTCCCGAGTCTCATCAGGGAGATAAAATCTTTATAAGATTCGACCTTTTCGAAGATTGGGAGGGTTCATTTGAGCAGTGTTCAACTGAAGGTGGCTGAGGCCAAACAGCAGAGGGATGTGGGGAGGAGCATCGCTAGGATAGATGCCGAGACCATGAAGATATTGGAGGTTACGGTCGGTGATGTCATAGAGATAACGGGAAAGAAGACCACCGCCGCGAAGGCCTGGCCAGCCTACCCTGAGGATCAGGGCCTCATGATAATAAGGATAGATGGCTTCATAAGGAAGAACTGCGGGGCCTCCATAAACGAGTATGTCACCGTGAAGAAGGCGGAGGTTGAGTATGCCCTCTCCGTCAAGCTAGCGCCTGTGGATATACGGATAAGCGTAGACAGCGACTTCGTCAGGTTCGTCAAGGATAGGCTGATAGATAGGCCCTGCACAAGGGGTGATACGATCCTCATAATGATGCTGGGCCATTCGGTTCCCTTCATGGTGGTCAACACCAAGCCGAATGGGATTGTGAAGATCTCCCCCACCACAGAGGTGACCATCCTGGCCGAGCCCGTGCCGGAGCTTGAGATGCCGAGCAGAACAACATACGAGGATATAGGGGGCCTCGACGAGGCCATCCAGAGGATTAGGGAGATGGTCGAGCTCCCACTTAGGCATCCTGAGATATTCCAGAGGCTTGGCATAGACCCCCCGAAGGGGGTCCTCCTCCACGGCCCTCCGGGAACAGGGAAGACCCTCCTGGCTAGGGCGGTTGCTAACGAGTCTGAGGCGAACTTCTACGCCGTCAATGGGCCTGAGATAATGAGCAAGTTCTACGGGGAGTCTGAGGCTAGGATGAGGAAGATCTTCGAAGACGCAGAGAAGAACGCGCCGAGTATAGTCTTCATAGATGAGATAGACGCCATCGCCCCTAAGAGGAGCGAGGTCACAGGGGAAGTCGAGCGGAGGGTTGTAGCCCAGCTGCTCGCCTCCATGGACGGGCTTAAGGGGAGGGGGAACGTCATAGTCATAGGGGCCACCAACAGGCCGGATGCATTAGACCCCGCGCTAAGGAGGCCGGGCAGGTTCGACAGGGAAATAGAGATAGGGATACCCGACGCCAAGGGGAGGCTTGAGATCCTCCAGATCCACACAAGGGGGATGCCTCTAGCGAAGGATGTGGATCTGAAGAGGATGGCCGAGATAACCCATGGATATACCGGAGCCGATCTAGCGGCTCTATGCAGGGAGGCCGCGATGAAGGCCCTCAGGAGATATCTACCGAAGATAAACTTGGAGGAGAAGAAGATTCCCCACGAGCTACTTGAACAGATGGAGGTGACCAACGAGGATATGATGAACGCCTTCAAGGAGATAACACCGACAGCCATGAGGGAGGTCTACATAGAGACCCCAAACGTGAGGTGGGAGGACATAGGCGGCCTAGAGGATGTCAAGCAGTATCTTAGGGAAGCTGTTGAGTGGCCATTGAAGAACCCCGAAGCCTTCAAGCGCTTCGGGATAACCCCTCCGAAGGGGATCCTCCTCTACGGCCCTCCTGGAAGCGGGAAGACCCTCCTGGGAAGGGCTGTCGCCACGGAGTCCGAGGCCAACTTCATATCTGTTAGGGGGCCGGAGATATTCAGCAAGTGGGTTGGAGAGTCTGAGAAGGCGATAAGGGAGATCTTCAGAAAGGCCAGGATGGCAGCCCCCTCCATCGTATTCCTCGACGAGTTCGACTCAATAGCCCCGAGCAGGGGCATGGACATCTCAGATTCCAGGGTGACCGAGAGGGTGATAAGCCAGCTCCTCACAGAGATAGATGGGTTGGTGACCCTCCAGAACGTAGTGGTCATAGCAGCCACCAACAGGCCCGATATCCTAGACCCAGCCGTGTTGAGGCCTGGAAGGCTTGACAGGAGGATCTATGTGCCACCTCCGGACGAGAACGCCAGGCTCAGGATTCTTGAGATAAAGACCAAGAGCATGCCCTTGGACAAGAGCGTGGACCTGGCGCTTCTGGCTAAGAAGATGGCCGGATATTCTGGGGCCGATATAGAGTCAGTCTGCAGGGAGGCGGCCTTCCACGCCATGAGGAGGGACATCAAGTCAGGCGTCATAACCTTAGAGGACTTTGAGAAGGCACTATCCGAGGTCTCACCGTCGATAACCCCAGACATGGAGAAATGGTATATGGACATCTCGAAGAGGTTCAAGGAGCCCCAGAGGAGGCCCATCGCCATAGCATAGGTGGAAAGGGTGAAGTTGAGGCTGGTGGCATCCTCCATTTTAGATATCCTTGAGAGGGAGGGCGCGGGGGAGGAGGAGGAGATCTACAAGCAGATCCAGAGGCTTTATGGGGATATCGATAGACGCCTATTCGAGGAGCTCCTCATGTCCTTGGAGATCCAGGGCCTCTTGAGGGTGAGCAACCTATCTAAGGATAAGCGGAGGATAGAGCTGGTGAGGAGCGAGGGTTGGGGGTCCAGCTCGGAGATATAATCAAGCCAAAGAAGATCTCACTGGAAGATCTCTCGGGAAAGGTGATAGCCCTCGACGGCCACAACGTACTTTATCAATTCCTAGCCATCATAAGGGGGAGAAGGGGAGAGCCCCTAAGAGATAGGGAGGGAAGGGTGACAAGCCATCTAAGCGGCCTACTATACAGGAACTCAAACCTAGCCGAGGCGGGCATAAAAGTCGCTTATGTATTTGACGGCAAGCCCCACGAGTTCAAATCTAGGACCCTAGAGGAGAGGATGGAGGCTAGGAGGGAGGCCCAAGCAAAATATGAGGAGTCCATAAGGGAGGGGAGAGCCGAGGAGGCCAAGAGGTATGCACAACAGGCCGTCACAGCCACGGCATCCATGGTCGAGGAGGCGAAGAGGCTCCTCACCCTAATGGGACTTCCATGGGTTCAAGCTCCTGGAGAAGGGGAGGCCCAATCAGCCTATATGGCGCGGAAAGGGGATGTCTGGGCCGCGGCGAGCCAGGACTACGACTCCCTCCTATTCGGGGCACCCCGTCTAGTTAGGAACCTCTCCATCACAGGTAGGAGGAAGCTACCTAGGAGAAACCTATACATCAAGATTGAGCCAGAGCTCGTAGAGCTCGAACCCCTCCTGAGGGACCTTGGGATCACCTTGGAACAGCTCGTGGATATAGGGATCCTCGTCGGAACGGACTACAACCCTGAGGGGGTTAAGGGTATAGGACCGAAGAAGGCACTGAAGCTAATTAAAGAACACGGAAGCCTAGGAGATGCGCTCATAACCCTAAAGGAGGCTAGATTCTCGAACCCACCTGATGAGATAAAAGAGCTTTTCCTCAACCCCCCTGTAACAGACGACTACCGATTGTTATGGAAACCCCCAGACGAGGAGGGAATATTAGAATTCCTCTGTGAAGAGAGGGATTTCGACGAGGCGAGGGTGATGAAGGCCATTGAAAGCCTAAAAAAGGGATACCACAGGATACGAGAAGAAACCACTTTAGAAAGATGGTTTTATAATGAGAGTTAATAAATAGAAATATTATCAAATTAGCTCATTTAATAAGCCATACATGACCTTTGGGATATAACTTTTGTCCATCTGGATCCCTGAGTTCATGATTATAAATAAGCGAGAATCATGGCCAAAAAATGAAATGGAGCTTATTTCTAACCTCATTGGTAAACGAAGCTAAGGGCTATAGAGTGCCTGTCGGCTGAAAAGCGCCAAATTCATGAATCCTTTTTCAGGAGTATGAAGCAGTGCATATATGCTTTATGAATAATGCAGTTTCAAGAATTCAGATATAAACTGTGTCCTAACCTCAAGACGAGTCGTAAAATTGAGGTTTAATTCCAAATAGGCTGGTGGGCCGGGCCGGGTTCGAACCGGCGACCACCGCCGCGTCAAGGCGAAAATAATGGCGGAAATGAGGAAATACTCGTTAATTGGGATTATTTTCAGGAATGGCTTGTGAAAAGGTATGAACCGAGAACTGCGAGGACCAGATTCCTCTACGCGCGGAGGTATTGGCCGGCCCTGTCCCGCAGAGACCTCGCCGAGGTCTCGCTTCTGAGTCCGGGGAAGCGGGGCCATGTGCTGAAGAGCCTCGCAGCCATCTCAAAGTTCCTGGGGATCTATGAGGAGTTTCAGGGCCTAATCAAAAGCTATGGGCTTAAGTGGAGCGAGGGCGGAGGCGACACTTACATCCTGAAAAGGCTCACGAAAAGGGTGGACCCTGTGTTTCCCAGCTGGGTGAGGGAGGTTAAGCGTCAGATCCCGGAGTTCGCCCCATTCCTCGACCTCCTCATCCTCACCGGCCTGCGATTTGAAGAGGGAATAAAGGCTTGGAACCTCATAATAGAGTTAAATCAGCAGAAAAAACTTGATGAATACTATGATTCCGAGAATCAGGTCCTTAAGCACTTCAAATTTGGGGAGATTTTCATGCGGGGAAGAAAAAAATGTTTCATAAGTTTTGTTCCAGAGGAATTAATCAGAGAGATTATTAATCATGGGAGGATTACTCGGGATATAATATATTGTAAGCTTAAAAGGAGGAAACTGAGAATATTGTTTTCGGAGATAAGAGAATATTATGCGAGCATGATGACTAAATATCTTCGTGAGCCGGAGATCAATCTCCTGCAGGGCAGGGTATCAAACTCAGTGTTTATGCAACACTACTTCAATCCGATCTGGATCTCAGATCTGAGGGCCCGCGCCATCGAGGGAGGCCTCAGCCTCCTCGAACATCTCCAGCAGGAAAACAATCAAAAAATCGCGTTTTTTAATCGCGTGGTTTCAATATAAAAAGGCGTATTTTTACCCCTAAATTTATTGGATTGAGAGGTGGTATATGGATATACCCCCCTCCCCCTCATTGGTATTTACTGCGAGGATCAATCATATGGATCATGGCCGGGGATCCTCAATTCAACTCGATTCGACGCCTCACAATTCGACCGTTATTTAAGATGAAGAGTAGGATTGGGACTTTGAGAGTTTCAGCATAGAAATATAGTTTCTCGAGATCCTCACGCCTCGCCCCGCGATATTTACACTCCGCGAGGGCCACTTCACCACCCCGAAAAGCAATGAGATCTAGAGGCTTACTCCCCGCAACCCTGAAAACGGTATAGCCCTCCGCATTGAGAATCCGCTTCACATAATATTCGAAGCGTCGGCCCGAAGATAAGGGCTACTCCTCTTCTCCATACAGATT
The DNA here is from genome assembly GCA_938048735.1 of uncultured archaeon. Classification (GTDB taxonomy): domain Archaea; phylum Thermoproteota; class Bathyarchaeia; order TCS64; family TCS64; genus JAGTRB01. The sequence goes on along the minus strand of CALIUM010000022.1, from coordinate 4,539 downwards.
TCACCATCGAATCACCATGAATAAAGTTTCATTAGATGGATTATACATCTTAAACCATTCTTTAAACTCATTGAGGCTTGTAAATCCATCAAGCCGCGCCAATTCAAGATCCTCCTGTAAATCCTTCCATTTCATTATCAAAACCTCTCGGCAGACAGTCTCCATTAAAAACTCGCCTTTATAGTATAAACGGAGGATCTCCCCAACCCTTGGAGGCCTCCTCCGCCTCAATAATCTCACCGTTTGCCGTTTAACCCCGTTCAGGATCTCCTCTTTAAAAAGGGCGAAGCGCAGCGGGTAAACCATATGAATTCACCTCCTTGGAGATCTCAGAGGCTCGGATGTGATGATGATTTGACATGGCCTCCACCTAAGAATCGTTTTTCTGTTCTCGGGGCTTCGCCACCTCCTCGAAGAGGCTCCGCATCTTTCTAAGCATGCGTCTCGGAACGAGGAGGGCGGGTGAATGGGGGGCCTCGATGACCCTGCACTCTTCAAGGGTCGCCCCGGCAATCCAGCCATAGAAACGCGCCGTTTTTAGATCCTCGCTGATCCATCCGAATACTATGATCTCCGCCGGCCGGCGACTCCACCGCTTCAAATTCACAAGGAATATGGGGGGATCTTCCTTCGAGGAGATCTTCACATCAATCGAGTGGCCGTTCACCGTGAAGTCGGGTAAACTCCTCTTACGCTTAGAAATCCTCTCCTTCTGTATAATGGGTCTATGCCATATATGCGGGATCATCAATTCATCAAGTATGGCGTCGAGAACCGCCTCCCCGAGCACCCCCCTTAAAAGGTTCTCATCCCTCCCCGCCCTCCACCTAACGGAATCAGGATACTTATCAAAGCTCTCCTGCACCTCCCTGAAAATGGCGCGGGCCTCCTCGAGAATTGAAGGGTTGACATCATAAAGGATTCCACCGTCATTATACTTCACCACGGTGAGGGGCAGCCTCGCCTTCCCCCAACACATCCACTTCACCCTATCCGCTTCATCCATCCTTGATTATCCCTCCCTGGAGGAATCTGGCTTGGGGAGACTCACCGTTCCACCTGTGAAGTGGATTAACCCCCGTTGATGCATATCCCTGAGAACCGTGTAAAGCTCTTCAACTCTCCGCCCCACCCTCTCCTCAACCAATTCCTTCAACCGCAAATCTCCAAGGCTCTCCTCCACCCCCAGGATTTCAAGGATCACACCCTTTAGGAAGGTGGCCGCTTGGGGGCCTCCAGGAATGAGGGGCTTTAGGACATCAAATTTCACCCCATCAACGGGGGCATTGCTTACATCCCCACCGGAATTTTGAAACTTTTGAAACCAGGAGTGAGGGGTTACAGATGAAAGTGGCTTTGAGTTTTCCGGCTCCACCCCACTTTCAAAAGTTTCAAAAGTTTCAAAATTCGCTAGGAAACTCTTCCACTTGGCTCTCCTATCTTCAACGCCCTTCCTAAACTCGTTAAGCGTAACCACACCCTCAACTTTAATATCCTCCGCAGAGGATTTCCTAACGCGCCAATACTCCCATTCACTCCGCCCCCGCCCCTCCTTACTCCTCTTCTCTCGGTTAACTAGATTAGCATCCAACAATTCTTGGCAGATTCGGCTTATCCATTGCGTTGAGCGGCCGGATTTCATGGATAACTCGGCATGTGTTACTGCCCCATCCCTCTCCACCGGGATATAATTCAAAATCTCCTCCGCCGAGGCTGAAACCCTATAGGCAATCGTCTCTATGAAGCCCCTCCAAATCCTCTTCGCCTCTTCGAAATCCTCTACATCCGCAATTAAATAGCCATCCTCAACCCTCCTCTTTTTAAAATTGATCTTCGCAATTATCTTGATGAAGGAGATGAAAATTGGATATAGATATCTATGCTGTTTAAACGGCCATGTTATCACGAATGGAATGAAGACTGGTAGATTCTTCGCCTCCTTCACTATTATATCAGTCATGCATTTAGCAATACTATATGGTGTATCATCGACTTCTATGTCGAGTTGATTTTCTCTCTGCAGTTCATAGACTCTAATATCTTGTTCTGATTCCTCATCCGGGTTCAGGAATAGGAAGCGGTTGTGTAGCTGGTCAGTTCCAAACATTCTCACACTGGTGAACCAGATGGCCCTTTTACCTTTAATCTTCAAATCTAACAATTCGGCATCATAGACGCTTAAATGTCGGGGTGTTATCTCCGTCCGATTCGTTAAGGCTCTTAGAACTGGTTCAGAATCCATGTTTGCTTCTGTCTCATCAATGAAGAGTAGTTTATCACTGAGAGCGTTTTCACCGTGTTTTTTTACATAGTAGAAGTAAGCCTTCGCACTTGTTGAGGTGAAAATCTCATATAGATATGATGGTAGAACTTTTAATACTGCTTGCATGCTATGCGTCTTTCCTTTACCGCTTTGCCCTATACTCCAAAGATTTATCGTTTCACTTATTGAGGGGGCAAGGGTGGCGCTTAAAGCCGAGATATACTCCGCCTTTATTAATAAGTCGTCTCCGGCGTGTTCAAGTTGGACAACTGTTTTTATAAACTCTAGAGGGTTGCCCTCCTTCAAGATATACTCGGCCTCTTCTTTAAACTCGTTATAGTTTTCCTCTCCCCCTGTTTTATTGAATAATGGACAGTTTTCTCTACCTACACAGAGCGATTCAAACGCCTCGGAGCCGCATCCAACGCCATATCCTCCAACCTCAAAGACTTTATCGATGGTTCTCTTCAATTCTTCGGCTGTGAAGGGGTGGAGCCCCAATTCACACCTCTTCCTCCACTCTTCTAAGATCCCTGAAACCTCCTCTTTTCTCATGCCCCTTCTCATTAGATATGATGCGAGCTGCCAAGCGCATCTGTTCCGTTCCCCCTCCTTCGCCCCAGCTTCCAATCTCCTCTTTACACATGGAAGAATTTCACCCCCAAAATCCCGCTCCTCAAACTCGATCTTCTTATCCTTCAGCTCGGCCATCACCTTTTCTCGGTGCTGGAGATACCATTGATGGGCCCTCTCACTAAGTTTATGCTCGTTCCTTACAATTAAGGGGCGTGGCTTCACCGCCAATGATTTAATCCTATCAACGCTGAGTTTCTCAAGCTCCTCCTTCATCAATGGGATCTTATACAGCCCGCTTTTCCTATGCCTACTCCCCGGCAGTCGGATTAATCTCCTACGATCATAAATCTTGAGGTCGAGGGTTTTTAATTGATGCCGATCTCTGAGCTCCTGCGCCATACTTTTAAAGATCCTTGGAAGGTGATACTCAGGCTCAACCCCGAAAACCCTCCTATTTATGAATACATGAAACCCCTTATTTCCACTGAAGCAGGTTGAAATGCTGTTTTCATCGATCTCATATCGATTAATCAAGTCCTTGATCACGATTAATGCCTCTTTCCTCGCCTTCTCGGGGTTCTGTTCGTCGTCGAAATCCATTCCAAAACCCCCGAGAACTCCGCCGATGTTAGGATCATCCGTAAAGAATCTGAAATAGCTTGAGTAGAGCTCAAAATCATCACCCTGTTCTCTTCTCCACTCCTCAAGATCATCCAAACTGATGAAAGTGTTTCTATTCGTTAATCCATGCGCCACCTCTATGAGCCTCGGCTCATTAGACTTATCACCCACACTCCTTAACCTCCCAGCCATCACTCTCTCCTCTTCTCAATCCTAACGATCTTCACACCTCGACAGTCGATCCTCGGTTCACTGTGGAGCCTACAACTATCACACCTGTTTGGGGGAAAGGGGTTTTTACTTCCAATACATCCAGGCAGACTCTCTTTAATCCTCACCATTCTCCTACACCTCCCTGCTTCGCTTAGATCCTGGAGAAGCCCCCTTCACACTCTAAAATACTCGTTGTTTTTCTCTCCCAGAAACCACCCAATTCAAACTCTCCTTTTCCTATCAGTTTAAAGCCGATACTTTTCTGTGGATACACTCTTCCATCCTCCCCTCTTATGGTGGCGCGGCGTTCAATTCTATCCGGGTGGCTTATTGGGGCACCCCTTCCTCTTTTGAGAGATACCACTCTACGAGGCGCGTGATCGTCGGGCCCCGCCCGAGGCCCAGCCGCTCCATGAGGGCGAGGAGTTTCTCGTCAGCCTCCCGACTCAGGGAGATGGTCCTGAGCACGCACCCGCTCCTTCTTTTCATCTTCCCTTTTCCTCCTATGCTTCGAGGCTGGTTCATATGATTTTGAACAAGCCTCGCAACATTTAAATACGGGCCAGCTTAAATATTTAACTGATTGGAGGGAACTTCAAACGCGTAGGAAATGGTTCGTGGGGGTGCCTTCTGAGGATCGCCTCTGGCGGAGGCGACGGGAGATCCTCGAACTCGTCGGGGAGGCTCCCACCCCGTTCAGTGAGCTTGAAAGGAGGGCTGAGGAGTTGGGGATTGGGAGCGGGACCCTTGGGCGGCACCTTAGGGCCCTGACCCAGGAGGGCCTGATAGAGAGGCTTGTCGACTCCACGAGTTTTCCACCCCGCGTCTCCTACAGGCGAATTCCAGCTCAGAGGTTGCTCCAAGCA
>CALIUM010000021.1 GCA_938048735.1 uncultured archaeon | reverse complement strand
ATATTAGGATCGATGATTGGGGGAGATAGATCTAGGGGGTGGGGAAGGGAGTTGGAAATGTGATGAGGCAATTGGAGGCAATTGAGTTAAATTTAAATCTTCCATAGTTTGAGGGGGGTTCTCTCCACGAAAAATTTAAGCCTTGGGTTAGGATCCAGCGGAAAATGAAAACATTTTATTTCCCTGAATTAAAATAATCAATTTATTAAATGGTGTGTATAGGTTATGTGATGATTTTAAATTGATTTTAAATTGAGAGGGTTTGGTGCGCTATACTGTTTTTATTAATTTCTTTCCGAATGTGAAGAGTAACCATGCTATCGAGCCGTAGAAGACTCCGTTGAATACTGCGATGGCGAGTCTCGTCGCTGGAATTCCACGAATCGGATAATCGGTTTCCGGCACCTCTAGAAGCCCATATATGGATCGTCCTGGGGGGATGCTTGGAGCATCTAGGGTCACTAAGAGTAAATATGGTAAAGGCTGCAAGGAAGATGAGGGCTCCTTCCCCCTCATTAATCACACCCTCACATGGTTGGTTGGGCGGGGGAATTGGATCTGCTTGAGGCCGGCCTCAAAGAGCCTAGCGGATGATTATATGGTTTAACTATCATGATCGGAGGTTCATAGATCCCACAACGATCTGAGAAGAGTCTAGCCTCCCCTCTGAGGGCTAACTCAAATTCCTTCACAATCCAACCTAGGGCTCTCTGAACCTCCGATCATGATAGTTAAATCATCCCGATATCAGTCAGCCTCTTTAGCCCCTGCGACTAAGGTTGGGTCCCTTTGTTGAGATGGCGCATATATCACCGTCTCTATAGCGTAAGTCTATTTTAGAATTCGAGAAGGTTAAATATTTTGAGTGGAATGAAGAGTAAATATAGATGGGATTTAAGGGGTTCATAAATTATTTTATATCTCTATTTATTGGATCCTTGAGTTTTATGAGTTGATATCTGCACGACAATTAGTGGTTAAATTGCCTGTGGGTTCAAAGAATCCACACAGTTTCACTTTTCAACTCTTCACGGAGTAACTACCTTATTGAGTACATAATGTTCCAACAGATCTGATCGCGGATGTCTGTATGGATAATAAATATTGGAGATCTATGGGAGAAAGATGTGTGTTTTTGTGATAAATATTCTTGATATGTAGTTTTGGTTGGCAAAATTATTAAGGAAATATTATACCTAAAGGCTTAAGGATCATGGATGTGACATGTCCTAGAAAGATCCTCTCGATAGAAGATCTAGATCACATTGTAACAAAGGTTGGAGGTGATTCTCCATGAGCGGGAGGTTTGATTTTAGATTCCGCTCCGCAACCATTCTTATCCTCCTCATAGCTTTCTCGGCCTCAGGCCCAGCTGTGGCGATGGGCTCAACCGTTAAGGGGGAGCTCCTCGTCAGGTTTAAGCCAGGGGTGAACGACCACTCCAGGGGTAGGCTCCTCTCATCCCTCGGGGCCGAGGTTGTTGACGAGATACCCCAGATAAGGGTTTTGGTCATCTCGGTTGCAGAGGTTGCGTTGCCCCGCGTCAAGTCCGCGTTGATGAGGAATCCCATGGTAGAGTTTGCTGAGGAGAACCTGAGGATAGCGCCTCTGCAGGTCCCCAACGACCCATACTACCCGAAGGAGTGGCATCTGGCCACGATAAACGCCCCTGGAGCATGGGATATCTGGACAGGCAGCGGCGGGGTTGTGATCGCGGTCCTAGACAGCGGCGTGGATCCCACCCATCCAGACCTGGCTGGGAAACTGCTCCCTGGATGGAACTTCTATGACAACAACGGGGACGCCTCCGATGTCTATGGCCATGGGACGAAGGTGGCAGGCTCAGCTGCGGCCATAGCCAACAACGGGATCGGTGTCGCAGGGGTCGCCTGGATCTGCCCCATCCTACCCGTCAGGGTCACGGACCCAAACGGCTATACCACCTACTCACTCCTGAGCAAGGGGCTAGTCTACGCCGCGGATAGGGGTGCCAGGGCTGCGGTCGTGAGCTTCCTCATATACAGCGGTTCGGCCCTATCAAGCGCTGCTAAGTACTTCATGGACAGGGGGGCTTGGTTCTGGCGGCAGGAGGCAACACGGGGGGCTATGCCGACTACGCCGACAACCCCTACATCATCTCGGTGAGCGCTACGGCTAGCGGTGACACCCTCGCGAGCTTCTCAACCTACGGGCCCTACATAGACCTCTCAGCCCCAGGGGTCGGAATCTACACCACGGTCAGAGGGGGCGGCTATGGATCGGTCTCGGGAACATCCTTCTCAGCCCCCATCACGGCCGGGGTTGTCGCCCTAATGTTCTCAGCCAACCCCTCCCTCACCCCCCCTCAAGCTGAGCAGATCCTTAAGTCCACGGCTCTAGACCTAGGGGCAGCAGGCTACGACATCTATTACGGCTGGGGGAGGATAGACGCCTCGAACGCCCTGAAGATGGCCATCACCTTCTCCCCACCCCCGATGGATACCACCCCACCCAGCGCCTCGATAACATATCCCGTAGACGGGTCCACGGTTTCAGGGGACGTAACCGTGAAGGTGGACGCATCTGACGACTCAGGGGTTTCAAAGGTAGAGCTCTACAAGAATGGAATCCTCTTCGCAGTCGACCCCGATGCCCCTTACGAGTTCTACTGGGATACAACATGCGAGCAGGATGGGGCATACAGCCTTATGGCTAAGGCCTATGACAACGCGGGCAACACAGGAGAGTCCAAGACCATAACGGTAAAAGTGGAGAACAGCAAATCGGAGGCAAAATCAGTAAACATCACAGATAACAACCCACCAAATATCATAATATCTTATCCAACAAACAACTCAAAGGTCTCAAAATGGGTCGATATAAAAACCTCAGTATCGGATGATTCAGGAATAAGCAAGGTGGAATTCTACATCGACGACAAACTAACAGCATCCACAGAGCTGCAAGCTGGTGTCCTCAGCATCGAGTGCACATACCGCTGGAACACCAGATCTGTTAAGGATGGATGGCATAAAATCACCGTGGTTGCCTATGATATATACAATAACACAGCAAATACGAGCATAATAGTAAATGTGGTAAATAAAAAATAGCATTCATCTAATAAAATATTTTTTATGTTGTTATTTTGTTCTTAATTAATCCGAACCCTTAAAGGGGTTATTTATGGCGCCCCCGACGAGGAGAGGGGCAATTTAATCAGGCCCTCATCAGCGAAGCCCCCGTCTTAACATCTGTGGGGATATACGGGGCGACCTCCAACTTAATGAGAACAGGTTCCAGCCCTCTCAAGGCCCGTTGGTCCCCAGAGCTCCGACAACCCATCAGCTCTCTCCCCTGCTCGAAACCCCCTCCCCGCCTACAGGGCCAGCAGAGATATGTTTGACTTTTCCAAAAAGTTATAATAGTTGGAATCTATAGATATATGGTTGATGTCTCATGAGCGTCACGATAAAGGACCTCGATGAGGATGTCTTCAGGAACTTCAAAGCTGAGGCCATAAGGCACGGCCTCAAGCTTGGGGAGGCGGCCTCGGAGGCCTTCCGCCTCTGGATCGCGTTCAAGAGGCATGGAAGGGTAAGAGATAGGGATCGGATGTTGACTGCTGCTAGGGATATGGATATGCTCAGGAAGAAGAGCCTCGAAGGATGGTCCGGGGTAAAGGAGATAAGGAAATGGAGAGACATGAGGACCTAGTTTTAGATGCCTCTGTTATGGTTAAATGGTTTTCAGGTGAGGAAGATAGCGAAATAGCTGTTGAGATCAGGGATAAACATGTTGAAGGAGTTATATCAATAGTTTCACCCGATTTAGCCTTATATGAGGTTGTGAACGCATTGAGGTATAACCCTGCATTTGACATGGAGGATCTGAAGAGGGCCGTATCGGACTTGATGGATATCGGAGTTGACTTTATAACCCCAAATAGAGAGATACTTGAGAAATCTGTTGAAAATGCATTTATATATGATTTAAGTGTCTATGATTCATATTATTTAAGTCTAGCTCAAATAATGGGATTGCAAGTTGTGACTGCTGATGAAAAATTTTTTGAAAGAGCAAAAGAAACTGGAATAATAAAAATTCTGAAAAACTTCGAACTCTGATATGCTCCATTTCAGTTTCATCAAGATAGAGAAAACGCCATATCCTGGCCTCATGGTTCTTCAAACAGCCAGTATCCCCAATACCCCCAGGATCCCGAGGATCAACCCCAGCAGGCCCAGGAGGCCCAGGTACTTGAGCTCCTCCCTGAGATACCTGAAATATGAGAGGAAGCCGAAGAAGGATAGGTAGAAAAGCTGCCAGGGATCATGCGAGCTGAAAGCCTGAAACCCCAGAAACCCCAAGAGGCCGAGAAAGCCCTTCCACCAGGTTCTGTCCTCCCCAACCATATACCAAGATACACCACCCATCATGACTGAATAAATATAATCCCATTGACGATTGTTACTGAATAGCCAGGGGTCCAATCCTCTCAATCTCAATACCTCCAAACCTCTATCCAAGGCCTGGCCTTAAGGAGGCAGGAGGTCAAGAGCCAGAAGGGCTGAGACAAAAGTTTTCCGGGAATTCAGATCCTGAAACAAAAAGCTTTCTGAGAGCTCAAGGACATGAAGGATACAGATTAGAACTTGAATAGCCTCTTTTCAAGAGAATTTCAGCTTCAGGAATCTTGTTCAACTATGATGGTCTCTGAAAACAGTTCCTTCCAGCCCAGACAGCAAGACCAGAAACTAACTGATTGGCGTCAAAAAACTAGGGGGGTAGTGTATTTAAGGGGCTGGAGGCCTTCAAATACGACTTTCAAAGAGGGAGGGTTCGAGGCGTCAAAGCCTCCAAGTTCTAGACCCAGGAGTTGAGAGGGAAGTCCATCGAGGAGTTTAACAACATTCGATCCAGCCTCAGCATGTAAGGGGTGAGGCCCAAACCCAGACCACCCTCCCCTCAAAAACGAGCGTTTTCAGCCTCCACGCTCCCTAGTGATGACTCGCCTCCATAGAACCACTCAACCACTATATGTTCTATTCTCTTACAAATCTCCCTCCAAAAATCGTTTCTAGTCTCAACCCTTTAGAAATCATATCTAAAAGGTAGCATCAATTTCTCAGTTTCCAGTATGACAGCCACCGTCAAGTCTTCCACCAATCTCCTCAGGATGCTGAGAACGCTGAGATAATCACGTGCCACCCCGATAGTATATATTAGAAGAGAGGAGAGATGGATGAATAATGGCTAGGCAAAAGAGAATTATAATAATAAAACCCTTAAAAGATTCATTCTAAAATCGCATCCACAGCCAAATTAGAAACTAAAGGGGGTTAAACTTGTCACCCAACCTGAGCAGCTGTTTAACTATGCGGTTGAGATGGCAATGCCTCAGAGAACTGGAGGGGTGATGAAGGTGTCCATATATATCGCCTTGGCGAACAACAGTATCTCAAACAGCTATTATGAGACATACTTCAACGAGGATGTTATTGAACGGGCGAAGAGGCGACTGGAAAGATTGGGACAGAAGCTTGAGTCCCATAGATCCCAAAGACCGAACCTAACCTTAATGGATTCTGTCTAACCCCAAAGCAAAAGGCTGAGGCTTCTGATCTCACTGATGGGATCATGAGGAGAGAGATACAAGGATTGGGAGGGATAAGTCCCCTCCCGTGGATAGTCACCATTCATAGTGAAGAGGGGGAGGAGCATCTTCATCTTACCCCCAGCCTCACAGCCATGAGCATCCTCATGTTCGCATGCCTGCGGTAGGTGAGATGCAACCATGTGGATTAAGACCCTCTGACCTCCATCCGCTCAAACCTTTGGGGAAGGTTGATCACCTTTTAATGCTCAACCCTTTGAATATCCCATGCTAAACGTCGAGCAGGGTAGTTTTTAGGATCTATTGTTGAGTTCTGTTCATTTTGTCTATTGAGAGTGAGGCCATCCTCGTCGATGAGCCCTGGGATCCCCGGCTGATGGGGGCATTGATAAGCAGGGGAAGGTACCTGTACTAACTAGACACTTACGCGTAGAAAGAATCTTCAAGAGCAAAGAGGTGTTTAGGAGTTTGCCTCAGATAAAAGGGCTTGTGGATAGGCTTAGGCTAACCCTAGCCCTGAGTGAGAATGTCAATGCGATGGCTGTCAGGTCATTGGTCACTGAGCTCTTCTTCGGGATGTTTTACGTCGTCTGGCAGCCCTATGTGATCAGCCTAGGAGCCACCCTCCCACAATTGGGCCTAATCCAGGGCGTCATGATACTCTCCGCCGCTTTAGGCTCCCTCATCTGGGGGTAGGCTCTCGGATATTTGGGGTAGGAAGCCTGTAATAGTGGGATCGGTGTTCTGCCGCCTACTCGCCCTCTTCTTCTGCCTCTTCGCTGAGAGCTGGCTCTCATTCATAGGCTTCGGCATCTTGATGGGGCTCTCCGCGACCTGGCAGCAGACCAACCCTGCAGACTCTGCCCTCATAGCGGAGTCGGTCGAGGAGGCAAAGGTTGGAACTGCTATAAGCGTCTACACGTCCATCGGGCTCATCGCCTCTATAATGCTCGCACCGTTGGGTGGCTACCTAGCTCTGAGAGGTATGCACCGGCTGATCTTCCTCTCCTGCATAGCTGGAGAACTCTTCAACACCCTATACCTATCCCTCAGGTTAAGGGAGACCCTCGACAGGAGGGCTGAGACCCTCAGGAGATCACCCCTGGGTTGAGGATCAGCCTGAGGGATCTCCTCGGGTTTGAGTCTGAGCTCATTCCATTCTATGTGGTCGATATAATAGGATCCTTCAGCTATGGCGCTAGCAGCTCGATCCTCTACGGTCTGCTCGTTGATGGGCTTGGGTTCAACACCGTTCAGCTTGGGTTCATGTCAACCCTCTTCGGCCTCTCCTGGGGATTGTCCCAGATACCAGTCGGGTGGATGATGGATATGTATGGAAGGAGGACTTTCCTACTCATATCAGAGGTGGCCAACATGATCGTCATGTCTGGATACATCTCATCCCGTGACTTCCACCTGTTCCTACTCCTCCAGATATTCTCGGGATTGGCTCACGCCATGTGGATACCTGCCCACATAGCCCTAGTGGCTGAGAGGGTGCCGGAATACCGTAGATCCCTTGCATTGGGGAAGATATCGACCTATCCCCTCCTGTTAGGGATCCCGGCCCCCTACATCGGAGGCCTCCTATATATCCATCTGGGATTCGCTGCTCCCATGATGCTTCGCCTCATCTCCCTGCTCGTGAATTTCCTGATAATCCTCCTCTTCATAGAGGAGAGGGGCCGATAGTTCATCTATCTCAGAAGCCCCTTGATTCCTGGACGCGCTTGATGACTCGCAGGGCGTAGAGGGTGACCAATTTGCTGGTTCCCTTTACAAGAAGTTCAAGGGCATCGTCGATCCTCCTATCCTCAGCGTACCCTAGCCTGGTCACTACATCGAGCCCATAATACATCATAGAGAAGAAGCGGAGGAATCCAGTTTAAGCCAGTTCTCATTTATGGCCCTGAACTATCCATTCGCATGCCCTTCTAACCCTATCAATCTTACGATCTAACCCATGTTGGCTGAGAATTATTTATCTGCCAGTAGGATGAAATCATAAGTCCTTACTTAAAGATCATAATATAAAGGGTTATAAGGTTTCAGGGGAGATTCATCGATATCTATTTAACCTTTGAGGCTGGGATCATCCTTCTTAACCTTTTTTAAACCTACATTAATAATCCATTTTCATTAAATATTTTCATATAACCTTTCTTTTCGATGGTTACGGGAGGGGTGGACCTGTCTCGTAGGAGGTCTAGGCTTGATATCATCCTCAGCGTCCTCTCAGCGGTCAGGGATGGTGTGGATAAGCCCACGAGGATTATGTATGCGACCAACCTCTCTTGGAGGCCTACCCAGAGCGTCTTGAGGTTCCTAGTCCAGCAGGGCCTCCTCATGGAGGTTAGGGAGGGGAGGGAGAGGAGGAGTAAGGTGAGGTATAGGCTAACGGAGAAGGGGTTTGAGGTGGTGAACTACTTCGAGAAGGCTAGGGACCTAATAGTCCTCGAGGAGTTCCCGCTCTAAGAGCACCCCTTTACTGTTTTCGGTTCTTTTTGGCCTTTAGTCTTTTAGGGCTTCTATTCTATGAGCTTCAGAAGGTCTTCGAATATGTATTTGATGAACTCCTCAGTTGTGCTCTTGCTGAAGAGGGTGACCACGCAATTTCTGGTTATCCCCACGACCATCCCTCTCCTCTGCTCCTCGAACACCACATACCAGATCTTCCCATGCTCAAGGTAGTCCCTGTAGAGCTGCGTGTCAGCCAGGCTTGATCCAGCTATGCATAGCTTCTCCACGCTGGGGATGTCCACGTCGTCGAACCATATCAGCTTGGTCGCCTGGGGGTTGGCCTCATGGAGCCTCTGGAGGGTCTCGTTGCTGATCCTCGCCTCCACCACGTAGCCGACCTTGCCGTATAGAGCCTCAGAGAGCTTGTTCGCGACATGGTTTGTGAGGAGCTTCCTCACCCCCCTAGCCACGGAGGGGGCTGATACGACGAGGAAGACCCTCCTCTCATAGGCCCTAATCCAGAAGGGGGCCTCCTCTGTGGAGAGGACCTCCCCAACCTCCCTCTTATAAGACCTCCTCCTCACAAAGTCCCTGCTGAACACCCCGCTTATTAGGCCATCCTCCATCTTCAGGTCGAGGATCTCCGTGGTCAGGCTCAGAATCTTCCCATCGCCCGCCTTGTACTCCTCAACCTCATGAAAATCCCTAAGCCTCTTGAATATGAATTCGACGTCGAAATCCCCTTTAATCTCGAAGATCTTGACGGGCAGGACCAATATCCATCCCCTTTAAAGATTTCATCAATCTATAAAGGGTTTTATCCCCCCTTAAAACATGTCTCTTCGAGGTCGAAGGCTGGATCTTCCGAGGGCTCACGGCGGGAGCTCCCTACGAGAGGTTTAATAATGGGCTGATGGATAGAGTAGTCATGGAAGCCATGAACCAGGACTGGATACAGAGAAGTGAGAACACCCTTAAGCAGCTCAGGAGGCTCATCGAGACCCAAGACATGGACAGGCTTGAGCTGGTTAGGGTTATGCGCTTCGCCCTTGCAGCCCTAGGCCAGAGCCTAGCCGGCTGGATGCAGTGGATAAACAGCCCCGAGATCATGTCGACCTTCACGAGGGATGAGCTTGAGAACATGGCGAAGACGATCGCCGGGATGGTGGAGCAGTTCATAGAGTACGACGTGAAGATCACCGAGGAGGGCATGAGGAAGGGGCTTGAGAAGCAGAGGGCCGGGGAGCTGGGCCCCCGCTTCGTCATATAGCTCAACTCCATAGTCCTCTCCCATAAAGAGGGCCGTAGCTAGATCACAAGTCGATCTCCAGGGACAGTCAAGAGACCAAACATCATTATTTTTAATGGACAAGGGATTAAGGATCACGTGATCGATATGAGTAAACATCTTTCAGACAGGATTAGGAGGATGGAGCTTACACCTTACGAGAGGGTTGTTAGGGAGTCCATGGGGATCCAGGGGGCGATCAACCTCCTTTCAGGAGACCCGGACTTTCCAACCCCAGATCATATAACCCAAGCCGCCGTTGAGGCCCTGAGGGGAGGATGGACCAAGTATCCACCCATACCTGGATACGAGGATCTGAGGGGGGCCGTCGCTGAATATCACGGCAGATATGGGGTTGAATGGAATGCGAACAACGTCCTCCCAACCCCTGGCAGCAGCCAAGCCCTGTATCTCTGCCTAGAGTCTACCCTGAGGGAGGGGGATGAGGTCATACTCCCAACCCCTACATACCTAGACTATTTCAGGATCCTCAGGTACTTCGGGGCCAAGATAGTGGAGGTTCCCATGGTGGAGGAGGGGTGGAGGCTCGACCTTGAAGGGCTGAAGGAGGCCGTATCGGAGAAGACCAAGATGATAATAGCCTGCAACCCGAACAACCCAACAGGAACCGTGTATACGGAGGGGGAGGTTAAGGGAATAGCCGACTTGGCCGTAGAAAGGGACCTGCTGGTGGTCTCGGACGAGGTCTACAACGAGTTTCTCTATGACGGGAGGAGGCACCTGAGTCTCGCCGCCGAGCCCGGGATGAGGGAGAGGACGATGGTCATCCTCAGCTTCTCGAAGACCTTCGCCATGACGGGATGGAGGCTCGGCTTCGTCCTGGCAGATGAGGAGTTCATACGGGGCCTGCAGCGCATTCCAATAGGTTTCAGGCCCTCCTCCTTCATCCAGAGGGCGGCCATAGCCGCGCTGAAGGGCCCATGGGACGAGGTAAAAAGGATGGCTGAGGAGTATGACAGGAGGAGGAGATTCATGACCGAGAAGCTCAACGAGATGGAGGGGGTGGAATGCCAGCTCCCCGAGGGGGCCTTCTACGTCTTCCCCAGCTTCAGAGACCTGAACATAAAATCCATGGAGCTCGTGGAGAACCTGGCCAGGAAGGGGAAGATACTGGTGCATCCTGGATTAGCCTTCGGAGAGGTGGGGGAATACCACATCAGGATACCCCTGGTAAAGCCCATCGGCGAGCTTGGAAAGGTTGCAGAGAGGCTGGAATCAGTCCTAAGAGAACTAAAAAAGGGAGAAGGGCGAGCTAAACTCTCAAGTTAAAGAGAGAAAAGTGAAAAGGGAAACGAGTACTATTTACCACTTTTCCTACCTTTTGGAGATCCTGATTATCTCTTCAACTTTATCTAAAACTCAAAATAACAAACTGGAGTGAAGATATAACAAATAATCTCCAGAATAAAAAGAAAAATATATTAACAGAAATATGTAAGCTCAGTGGTCGTTACCATGAACGCCATGATGAAGAAGCAACATTCTCATTGGCTGTAGGGTGCGTTTAAAGGGGTTTAGGACTAGACCTAGGATCTCCAGCGTCACAACGCCAAGCAGTGGGTAATCTCCAGCCTCACCCAGCACGACGGGCGTATGGCTCTCACCCTGAGGGAGTGAAATGTAGCATTCAGAGACCTTCCGCTTGACAGCTGTACCATCAGCCAATATGAACTCATGCTCCCTCAAGGGGCTGAGCCCTATTTTCTTCCAGGCCTCCTCAGGAAGTACTGTGTATGTTGCCCCGCTATCCACCAGGAAGCGGACAACCTCCTCACCTAATGGACCCTTGACCCTCCCCTCAATATGAGTTATGCCCATCGTGATGCCCTTTAGTCAACATATGGGGAGAGGCCTCCTTAAAAATTTCGCTCACCCAAAACGGCTTTGTTCTGAGACTACGCTGACTGTTTCGCGACGGAGATAGCGGGCGGCCATGAGGAGGATCGCTGCTTGCAACAGCTCCCTGGCCGGGAGGGCCTCTCCATGGCTTAGTGGAATCGCATATAATGGTGTACTCTTTGAGATCCCATAATCTTCGGCACCATTAAGGTTTGATGGATGACTTCACAAACTCAGTGGCTAATCCCTTCCCCTATCTCCACCCTGCTGATTTTCCACAATCTCAAACAAAGATATCTATTGCTTTATTGCTTTATTGATATATAAATTTTTTTAATCTTTCAATTCCCTTTGTTGGGATTTTTTGTATACATCTTTTCTCATATTGATCAAAAGTTGTTTTGAGGTTATAATGATAAATCTCATTTATAGGAAATAGAAAGTTTAAGGATTGGATCAATCGGTTATCCTTTTTATCCACTCCATCTTGTCGAAGTGTGTATCAAAACTGTAGATCTCGTTGACCTCCTCTCTCTTCATGAGTATCGATGCAAGGGCGTCATTCAACCCTATGCGATGCTGGAGGGAGAGCTCATTGGCAACTCTGTATAGTTCACGATCTACTGCGCATACCATGATATTCTCCTTGTATAGTATAGAGTTAAAGAACATGTTCAGTTCTTCGGGTCTCAAATATCTTTCCAGGATGTTGGCCACCTCGGAGAGGTGAACCACGGAGGTGATGGCCCTCTCCCCCTTATCGATCCTCTCTATGATGGCCTTCGCCCTCTCCTTGATATCCAAAATATCCCTAGGCACCTCCCACCTTGGCCGCATAATAGCATATATGAAGACATTTGCATCAATGAACCTCAAGGCGCATCCCCATCAGAGAGTCCCTCAGCTTATGGTAGTCCCTGAAGATCTCTGGGCTGACATCTACCTCGACCATATCGAAGAACTCCGTCAGGCTTCCTCTGGTCAGAGGCATGATCCTGATGTGATCCTTAAACTTCATGATTATCACCTCATCAGAGTCCCCTAAAACCTCACGCCGCCAATTACGGGGTATGTGGACCCTCCCCTGGGGGTCAAGCCTCTTAATCTCAAGGCTGTCCATTCTATAACCAAAAACTATGATTCAAACCACTATAAAATATTTTTGTCAATTATCTCTTTTCATACCATATCCTAATGGCTACGCCACATACAGGTATATGATATGGTCACTCTCGGAAGCTCCAGCTCCCCTTATGAGGGGGCTGAGGACAGAGAATCTTACCACTGAGGTGATAGAGGCTGCAAAGGGGGGAGCAATATAGGAA
Source organism: uncultured archaeon (assembly GCA_938048735.1). GTDB lineage: Archaea > Thermoproteota > Bathyarchaeia > TCS64 > TCS64 > JAGTRB01. The sequence goes on along the minus strand of CALIUM010000021.1, from coordinate 50,470 downwards.
GAGAGGGGCGATAAGGAAGCATAAATGGTTTTATTGCCAGAAGCCGTCTGATATCTCGATCAATATGTCGAGTCCGAGGGAGGAGTATATCGGAATACTCGACCTTCTCCAGAGGCACCATGGATGGTTCAGGGAGGCCATCCCACTCATAGCCAGTGAAAACGTCCCCAGCCCAGCCGTTAGGGAGGCCCTGACCACGGATTTCGGGAACAGGTACGCCGAGGGCTGGGCCGGGGAGAGGGTCTACGCGGGCTGCCGATACATAGACCTAGTAGAGTTCAAGTGCATGGAACTCATGAGGAGGCTCTTCAACGCAGAGTTCGTGGATGTAAGGCCCATCTCTGGCGTCGTCGCCAACCTCGTCATATACACCGCCTTCACAGACCCTGGGGACGTGATGATGGCCCTCCCAATACCCTGTGGCGGCCACATATCCATGGGGAAGAGGGAGTTAGGGGGCACTGCCGGAGCGGTTCATGGGCTCCAGGTGGAGTACCTCCCCCTGGACTATGAGGAGCTGAACATCGATGTGGACAGGGCTGAGAAGAGGATAGCGAAGTTGGCGAAGGAGGGGAAGCCCCCCAAACTGGTTCTCTTCGGCGGGAGCGTCTTCCCCTTCCCCCACCCCGTGAAGGAGCTGGCGGAATACATAAAGTCCCATGGTGGAACGGTCGCCTACGATGCAGCCCATGTGGCCGGGCTCATAGCTGGCGGGCGCTTCCAAGACCCCCTGAGGGAGGGGGCCGAGGCCGTGAGCCTGAGCACCCATAAGACCTTCTTCGGCCCCCAGCACGGCGCCGTCCTCTCTTGGGAGAGGTACGCGGATAGGATTAAGAGGGCAACCTTTCCAGGGATGGTCAGCAACCACCACCTCCACGCCGTGGCGGGGGTGGCGGTCGCATGCGCCGAGCTCCTGGAGTTCGGGAGAGAGTATGCGGACCAGGTCATTAGGAACGCTAAGGCCCTCGCCCAGGCCCTATATGAGCGGGGCTTCGACGTTTTGGCCGAGCATAAGGGGTTCACAGAGTCCCACGTCATCCTAGTGGATGTATCCAAGTATGGTGATGGCGGCTCAATAGAGAAGAGGCTTGAGGATGCTAACATAATATTGAACAGGAACCTGCTCCCATGGGATATTAAAAGGGGGAGGAGATACACCGAGCCCGGGGGCATAAGGCTGGGATCCCAAGAAGTGACAAGGCTTGGAATGAAGGAAGGTGAAATGATCGAGATTGCAGAATTCATTAAAAGGGTTGTGATTGATAAAGAGGATGTTGAAAAGGTAAGAAAAGATGTTGCTGAATTTAGAAAACAATATCAAAAGGTTCACTATTGCTTCGAAAACAACACAGAAGCATATGAATATATAAAAATAAGATGAAATTAATAGAGGCATGCACCCCTTTTATTTACCTTTTATTTAAGGTGAGGAATATGCTCATAGCTCAGATCTCAGATATCCATTGCGGCCCCATGTTCAACCGGGAGATCTTCAGAACCGCGGTGGGGGAGATAAACTCCCTATCCCCCGACCTAATAGTGGTGACCGGAGACCTGACCGAGGAGGGGATAAGAGCCCAGTTCCTGAAGGCCAAAGGGGAGCTCGAGGCTTTGAGGGCGGGGAGGATCATATACATAAGTGGAAACCACGACTACAGGTCGACCGGATACCTCCTCTTCAGGGAGTTCTTCCCCTTCAACCAGGTCACTGAGGCTGGGAATGTGGTCATAGTCGTCCTGAGCAGCGCCCGCCCGGACAGGGATGATGGGGAGGTTGGGCATAGGCAGAACCTATGGCTGGAGGAGACTCTAGCCAGGTACAGAGACTGGGTGAAGGTCGTGGCCATCCACCACCACATCATACCCGTCCCAGACACCGGTGCAGACCAGATAACCATCATAGACGCGGGAGATGTCCTAAGGAGCCTGGTCAGGTCCAAGGTCGACCTGGTCCTCTGCGGGCACCGCCACAGGCCATGGAGGTGGATGATAGAGGACATGCAGGTAGTCCACGCTGGAAGCGTCTCATGCGAGAAGCTCAGGGGATTCTTCCATCACAGTTACAATGTGATAGAGATAAAGGATAAAAGGATAGATGCTAAACTTAAGATTGTTGGAGGAGAATATGTTGACTTCAAAGATGTAATAAATAAAAGAGAACATATAAAGGCTCAGACCTCTAATTTAAATAAAGAATATGACAATCCGATATAAAAACATGTTTAATTTTTGAGCTTGCCCCTGTTGGAGCAGGAGATAAAGAAGTATCTATGAGATGAGACCCATTAAAGTTCACCTTATTTTTCCTCTATTAAATTTTCTCACATAATACGTGTTTCCTTCATATCTAACCTTCATAATTAAGTCGTTATCTAGAAGATCCTCTATTAATTGCCAGCTAGCATTGGCCTTATTCAGTAAATTTTTTATTGCTTCTTCTCTCATCGGATGGACAGCCATTATGCTGAGCAAGTCCTCTTCAACATTCCCCGTGAAGCTAAAGGAGTTTCCCTCATATCCTATTAGGTATTCCACCCTTTCAGCCCCAAGCCTTTCAGAGAAGATTTGAAAGGCAGCGTTCACCGTCTCTTGATCGGTGGGCCTAACCCAACTCTCCGTCGGAGGCCTCGTAGGTATAGCGATATAGGCCTTATCCAGGCCTTCAAGGTCATCAAGAAAATCTGCTAGGTTAATCAACTCTTCCTCATAGTTCACATTATTTATTAGCATGGTTTTACTTATAATTTTTCCTTTAAACGAATTTGAAAACCTTTTTATACCATCGAGAATAACTTCTAAATTTAAATTTTTGTGAGGTCTATTTATCTTTTTCCAAAGATCCCTGCTTATAGCATCTATTTTTATAGAAACTATGTTGGCTTCAAGTAGATCTTTTATAACATCTTCTCTCCTGAGAATAGATGCATTTGAAATTACAGCTATTTTATATCCGATATTTTTTAAGAGAGAAACTTCTTTACATAAATTTAAATATATGGTTGGTTCTCCATCTGGAACAAAAGTTAAATAATCAATTTTCATTCATCAACTTTCTTTTTAACTTTAACAAATATATCCTTTGGATTATAGAAGTTTTATCTTTCAATAGTCAAGTTGTTAGTCTTTCCAAGCTGGCAGTAGACACATGATTAGGAGCAGGTTTTTGGAGGTATATTATTTATACCTAAACTTCTCCCTAGACGCCTAGATGGCACGGGGCCGAAGACCAGGATCTCCTGATCGCCCATAGAAATCACCTAAACATGGATTTTATAGATTCCAAACCCCTTTCTATTTACCTTATATAATAAAATAATTGATGGGCATCGTCTTTTATCTTCAAGTATATCCGGCGTTTTCCATTATTTTCTTAACCGAGAGATAGGCTGGGGTATCTGAAGGAAGTTCTAATAGAGATTTTCCTGATAGGACGTATTCCTCAACCATTTCATCGTAAGAGATTTGGCCAAGGAATTTGAATGGCAGGATCTTTCTAACCTGGCTTTCAAGGCTCTCTGGAAACCTATATCCTCCTACCACATAGAAATTTTGGAATTCTATCTTGACCTCTCTGGCTACCCGGTAGGCACGCTTAACATGGTCGAATGACTTCTTCGATGGATCTATTATGTCGAAGATGTCATCAACCTTCGAGGTTATCCTCCGATTGAGGTGCTCCAGCCCTGCGGGTGAATCAACCAAGACATATCTATAGCTCTTCGTCAGTGATTCCAGGGCTCCTTTAAGGGCCGCGTCTGGAAGGCAGTAGCATCCCTCAAGCCATTTGGTCCCCACGGCTATGAAGTCGAAGTCGTCCCCCTCATACATCCCATATGCCCATATCCTGCCCTCTATCCGCTCTGAGGGGGGCACACCGACGAGGGTCCCACCTCCCTCCAGGAAGGTCTCGATTAGGAGGTCCGAGATGGTCTTCTTCCCCTGTTCATAGAGGTCCACTCCCACCATCTCCCCGAGGTTCTGGTCGGGATCAGAGTCCACTAGGAGCAGGGGTGTTTCACCCCTTTCAATCAGATATTTCGTCATCAGGGCTGTGAAGCTCGTCTTCCCCGTTCCACCCCGCCCCATAACCACAAGCATCTTCATGGCCTTCCCCTTTCTCCCCCTCAGAGGCATTCCCTGAATTTATTGATTTTTAGTTTTTAGAATCCCCTTAATGAGGGCCATCATCCTCGGCTTTACCTATGTCTGGCTTGATGGCATCCCTCTGTAAGTTCCTGTAGACGGTCCTCCCTATAGGCCCCGACCACCTCCCTTACATAGCTCGAGTCCGCCCTGAGAACAGCTACCCTCTCCCTCTGGAATCTCTCAAGAGCCATTGGGCCCACGCCATGGGTGATGAGGGCGTCCGGCTTCAACCGCAGGATCGCGTCCGGAGGCCTCCCAGCCCCTCCGAAGTGCTCGCTGGTGTTTGGTATGGAGCTGACCTTGGTGACCCCGCCGCCCTCATCGATCTCGATTACCGTGAAGTAAGGCGCCCTCCCAAAGTGCTCTGACAACCTGGACTCAAGGCCTCGATCATCCATCGTTGGGATAACTATTCTCTCAATCTTCTTACTCAATTCTTTCACCCCCTATGTTCTATATAATCCTTTAAGCCTCATCATGTGAACATCCCATCTCCATGTGTTCCATGCTCTTCTATCCCCTAATTGCCTCCAACCCTGAGAGCCCCAGCCTGAGTTCACCCCTCAGGACGTTCTTCAATAACCTCCCCAGTGGTCCATGGCCCCCGTGATGGCTCCAATCCCATAGGTCTCGAGGGTTTCGAATTCGGCGGATGCGGAGATCATCCTTAGGCGCACCTCTATGATGAGGCTTCTGGTTGAGCCTCTACCCGCCCGAGGCCGAGGAAGACCTCTATCCTATCAACTATCTCTGAGAAGGCGATGGCCGCTGGCGTGCCAGGATGGTCGACTATGAAGGGCCTCCCCCCATCGGAGCCCCGGGATATATCTGGGTCTAGGGGGATGCTCCCCAGGAACGGGACGTTTAGCTCCTCAGCCATCTCTCTCCCTCCCCCAGGCATGAATATGTCTACCTTGGCCCCGCAGTTTGGACAGATGAAGCCGCTCATGTTCTCTACTATCCCGATTATCGGAGCCCCCAGCTGCCTTGAGAAGGTCACAGCCTTCTTCACTATCCTCTTCGAGACATCTGAGGGGATGGTCACAATGACCACGCCGTCAACCTTCTCTATCAGCTGCATCACACTGAGGGGCTCATCACCCGTCCCTGGTGGGAGGTCGATTAGGAGGAAGTCGAGGTCTCCCCACATAGTCTCCGATAGAAACTGTTGGATCGCCTTCATCTTAAGGGGCCCGCGCCAGATGACCGGAAACTCGTCCCCTGGCAGGAGGAAATCCATCGATATCACCTTGATCCCTTGGGGGGTAAGGACTGGGAGTATCTCTATGGGGTTGGCCTTGAGGGTCTCCCCCTTCAAGCCGAGCATCTTCGGGACCGTGGGTCCATGGATGTCCGCGTCCAAAACCCCAACGGAGTATCCCTTGTCTGCCAATGCGACGGCTAGGTTCACCGTGACCATGGTCTTACCCACACCCCCCTTCCCGCTTATTACAGCTACCTTATGCTTTATCCTCTCCATCTTCTCCCTAAGCCTCTTTTTCTCCTCCTCCATCTTACCTAACCCTCGGTTTTCCAACGGGCGGCTGGCTCAAGTTTAATATAAAAAGGGATATATATGGTTATTGTTTAGAAAATAAACGGATACCCAGATGTTGGATGAGATAGATAGAATGATAATCTCGGAGCTCCAGGAAGATGGGAGGAAGAGCCTAGAGGAGCTGGCGAGGAAGGTAGGTTACACCAGCATGGGGGTAAAGAAGAGGCTGCAGGGGCTCATCCAGAAGGGGGCCATAAGGATCTCGGCCTCGATCAACCCCTTCTTCTACAAGCTCTTCCCAGCGATGGTACTGCTGGAGATGGATAGCGGGGAGGCCATGAAGAGCCTCCTGGATAGGTTCAAGGACTGCCCCAGGGTGATCCAGATATACAAGACCATCGGAGGCTACAACCTGATCGCCCTGGTAGTCGCAGAGAACCTAGACACCCTTGAGAGCATCTCCATAGAGAAGTGCTCCTTGAGGAGCGGAGCGGGAATAAGGAGATCCGAGTTCTACCCTATAGGGGATATCCATTTCTCACCATACCTTCATATCAGAGAACATCTAACCCATAAAAATATGAAAATTGCTCCATGCAATGTTGACTGTAAACCTTGCAAAAGATTTGAAGATGGAAAATGTGTTGGATGCCCAACAACAATTCATTACAGAGGAACCCTTTAAGATAATGAGTATGAGTCAAAAATTTAGGACGAAGAGGTAATTAATCTTGTAAAATTTTAATTAGAAGATCCATCCTTCAAACTGGATCGAGTTATCGATGATCCAGCCTAGAAAAATATTTTTATAAGTTCAATTATTTTGTTAAGATGTCTAGAAGATGGGTTCCACCCTACGCCCTTAACGAGCCTGGGAGACGGGTTCTGCTCTTAGGCAATCAGGCCATCGCCAGGGGATTCTTGGAAGGTGGGGGTCAGGTGGCCTCCTCATATCCGGGTACGCCAGCATCGGAGATCCTCGAGACCATAGCGGACTTCGCCGAGATGTATGGGATATATGCGGAGTGGGCTGATAACGAGCGTGTGGCCTTCGAGGTCTGCTCCGGGGCCTCGATGTGTGGACTGAGGACCATGTGCTCCATGAAGCACATAGGCGTGAACTGGGCCATGGATCCCCTCATGCATGTCGTCCTCAGGAACCCTCCGGGGGGCTTCATCCTGGTCTCAGGTGACGACCCAAGCCAGCACAGCTCAGCCAACGAGCAGGATAACAGGTTCCTGGCTAGGGCAGCCTGCATACCATGCTTCGAGCCCTCAGATCCAGCTGAGGCCAAGGAGATGACGGTAAAGCTCTTCGAGGTCTCAGAGGCATATAGGCTACCGGTCATGCTGAGGGTCACTACAAGGCTCTGCCACGTGAGGGGGGATGTGGTTCTGGGGCCGATAAACATGGAGAGGAGGAAGGGGAAGATGGCTGAGGACATCAGCTGGAGGAAGATCCCAAGATTAACAGGCCTCGAGAGGATTCCACCCCACAAGCCACTCCACGACAAGGAGGAGAAGCTGAGGGAGGCTGCGGAGAACCTTGAATGGAACCGGGTGGAGGCCACAGGAGGGGAGCGCCTCGGGGTCATCTCCAGCGGCGTTTCCTACAACTACGCCAAAGAGGCCATAAGCCGATTGGGGCTGGAGGGGAAGGTGGCCCTATTGAAGCTGGGCATAACCTATCCCCTGCCGGAGAAGCTCATCTCCAACTTTCTAAGCGGCCTTGACAGGCTGCTCGTGGTTGAGGAACTTGAGCCCTTCGTCGAGCTTCAGGTGAAGGCCATCTCCAAGGAGGCAAACCCGAAGGTAGAGATCTACGGAAAGTTTGACCCCTCAAGGAAGCTGATCCCGAGGGAGTTCGAACTGAACACCTTCATCGTCTCCAACGCCCTAGCCGAGTTCGCCGGCGTCCCCAAACCACTTCTTCCAAGGAGGGGTGCCGAGCTTCAGGAGATAGGGAAGATGATCACCCCAAGGGGCCTCACCATGTGCGCGGGATGCCCCCACAGGGCGACGGGGTACGCGTTGAAGCAGGCGCTTAGGAGGCTGAAGATAGAGGACTACACCATAATAGGAGACATAGGATGCTATGGGATGCTCTCCTACCCGCCTCTGAGGATGATCGACACATACCTAGGGATGGGATCAAGCGTCGGGGTATCCCAAGGCTGCGCCAGGGCGACTGGGAGTATGGCCATAGGGATAATAGGGGACTCAACATTCCTCCACGCCGGGATCCCCGGCCTTATAAGCGCCTTCTGGAACAACACCAAGATAAAGCTAGTCATATGCGACAACATGGCGACTGCAATGACAGGCTTCCAGCCCCACCCAGGAACCGGAGTCACAGCCATGAGGAAACAGGGGAATAAGGTCAAGATTGAGGACATAGTGAGGGGGATAGGCATCTCATGTCTGGAGATCATAGACCCCTACAACGTCTCAGATTCCATCGAGGCCTTCATGAGGGCGCTAGAGTTCGACGGCCCGGCCGTAGTGATCTCCAGGAGGATCTGCGCCACCGAGGCTGTTAGACTCGCGAGGCGCCAGGGCGTCAGGCTCGAACCATATGCCGTGGACCCCGAGAGGTGCACAGGATGCAGAACCTGCATCAACACCTTCGGCTGCCCAGCCCTCGTCTACGACCCATCCAAGAATAAGGTCTGGATCGACACCACCCTATGCATGGGCTGCGGGGTGTGCTCCCAGATATGCCCATTCCAAGCCATAGGTAAGAGGGGATGAAGTCTATGGCCCAGGTAAAGGAGTTCAACCTCATCATAGCCGGCATAGGGGGACAGGGGAACCTCCTGGCCTCGGAGATCATAGCCAGCGCCGCCGTAAGGGAGGGGCACAGGGTGAGGGTTGGGGAGACCTTCGGAGCAGCCCAGAGGGGAGGCCCCGTCGCCAGCTACATCAGGATTGGATCGGAGGTTTACAGCCCGATCATAGACCCTGGAAGGGCTGATCTCATAGTCGGCCTAGAGGCCGTCGAGACCTTGAGAAACGCGTTCAGGTTCCTCAGGCCCGGGGGAGCCGTCGTGATGAACACCAGGCCCATAGTGCCCGTGGAGGTGAGCATGGGCCTACAGAAGTATCCATCGCCACAGGAGATAATTGAGGCTCTTAGGAGGATAGGCGCGGAGAAGATCATACACTTTGATGCCACCTCCGAGGCTGAGAGGCTAGGGATGGCCCTGGTGATGAACATGATAATGGTCGGGGCAGCTGCAGGATCCGGGCTCCTACCTATATCGACCGAGGCAATAAGGCAGGTCATAACCGAGAGGCTCGCTGGGCCTCTACTGGAGCTCAATCTAAAGGCCTTCGAGCTGGGCCTCGAAAAATCTAGGTCGCAGTGATGGATTACCCGTACCTAAAAATCTTCGGAGCGGGATGATCCCACATTTTTCTATTAAAATTACCTCCTGTTTACCTCAATGGATGTTCTGTGCTCCCATAGGCCATATAAGTTCAGCTTACCCCCAACAACGAATGTAGGGTGAAATGTGGGATTAACCGATAATATCTTGGATGTTGATATAGAATTATGGAATAAGGCTTAAATTGTGGGAAATTTATTAATTTATGGGAAATATGAGCCTATTAAGGGTCGATAAGAGATACAGGATCCTTCTAGATAAGAGAACGAGAGAGGTCATGGGCCTAGAGGAGGGGGACGCGCTGCTGGCCATCCCCTTCAAGGGGGGAGTGACCCTAACAGTCCTCAAGGGGAAGCACTTCATAGGGTGTTTAAACGGCTTTAATTATGATGAGGAGGCTCATGAAGCCTCGAGATACCTCTTCCAGCAGAGGAAGACATCATGCCAGTCTTAGACACCATAGTTCTCTTTGCAGCCGCAGATGAGCTGGATGATAGACATCAGAAGGCCGCCAGCTACATGAAAAGCCTAAAGGAGAAGGGCTTCTACCTGGCGGCCTTCTCCCTCCTCGAGTTCGACATAGTCCTAAAGAGCAGGGGCTACTCATTCGAGGAGAGGATGGAGAAGCATGGCCTCCTCCTCAGGGATTTCCCAGAGACGAGGTTCAAGGTCCTCCCGTTAAGCCCACATATCTTCTATTTAACGGCAAGAATCGAAAAGGAGTTCGAGATGGACTATTTCGATGCTGGGATAGCTGCAGAGGCTCTCACACATGATGGAGTCGTGATCTCCACAGACAAGGCCTACGAGAGGATAAGTAACCTGAGACGTTTATGGTGACCAGGGATTCCTCGTATGAGAGCAGGATCAAAGGAAATGAAGTTAATGAGATGAATACAAATTTGAGGATATGCAACAGCTCATTCCTGAACAATCTTTATAGATTTTACGCTTAATTTAGGTTAATTAGATATCTTGAATGGAATAATCTTCAAACATTTGATCAATTATTTATGTGAAATACTCAACTTCTAGAGAGGTATCTATAATCAGTTCTTTATAAAGATATATAATTGATCTCGTGCTTTTAATCCGTTTGCCTGTCAATCATGGGGGCCGTCCCCTTGGGGTTGAGGGGGTGTGATGATTATGGGTCTCCCCTCGCTAAGGGCCTGGGCCGCCTTCCTCCTCGCGCTCTGAACCAGCCTCCAAACGGTTCCCCTTGAGACCCCCATCCTCATGCCCGCCTCCTCCTGGGATAGCCCCTCCAGATCGACAAGCCTGAAGGCCTCCAGCTCGGCCATATCTAGCTGTATCGCCTCGGGGCTCCTCATCGGGTTGGGCTGGAAGCTCTCGGTGGGAGTTTCCATTCCAACCATGACCGGCTTAGGTGTCCTCCCCCTCCCCCCGCACCTCCTCCTATGCCTCCACATCCCTTATCGGCTTTATGCGTAAGGTTTAAATATTTTGTGTTTTTTCACATAATTGAAAACGTGAATAAGCACAAAATGGAGGTGAAGGGGGGTGGGATGGGGTTGGAGAGGTAGAGGTGGCGGTTGGGCTGGGCCTTGGCCTGGAAGAGGGCCATTCAGCTATCTGCCCCCATGGCAAAGGCCGGGTTGGACGCTGTGGATTGGAGCCCGGTATGGAGGATGGCCCAGAGGCTATCCAATAAGTCCATGCCTCTGCGCCAGGTTCCCACGGCTTACGAGGTGGGGCATCCGCCCTGAGGAGGAGTTAGCGGCACTGGAGGATTATAAGAGGATGTTGGAGGAGAAGAGGGCAGAGCTGGAGAGGGAGATCAGCGACATAGAGGCGAGGATGATGGAGCTGAGAACCAGGAAGGAATCGGAAGGGGATGAAGGGATATCTGGAGGACCTCGCCATTGAGCATCTCCTCGAAACACTTCCAGTGAGGTGCATGTGGAAACATCATAGAGACCCCTCAGGGAGAGCCTAAGCCCCAGCGCTGCCCCAGGTGTGGAGCCCCGAAGCCATGATCCATAGGCTGGATAAGGGACCGCCAGGGGGAAGGAGGGGTAGAGATGGAGGATCGCCATGGCAGAGAACCAAGCCCTAGCCTCCCCTTTTTATATGTCCCGACAGGGGGTGAGTAAAAATGAGTAGACTAAGGATAGCTTTCCCGACGGAGGGATATGATGGTCTGGACGAGACCATCTCTGAGGTCTTCGGGAAGGCCGGGACCCTAACCCTGGTAGATGTCGAGGATGGGAGGATACTGGATGTCACGCTTATCGAGAACCCCGGTGCCTCTCTGAACCCAGGCTCAGGGCCACTTGCTGTGAAGCTGCTGGCTGATAGGAATGCCGACCTAGTTATGGCAGTAGAACTCGGCCCCGGAGCCTCTAGCCTAATCAAACATCATGGGATGAAGATGGTAAAGGTGGACAATAATAAAAGAATCTCTGAAATAATAAAAGAATCGAATAAAATTATATAATCTATTTTTTATCCTCCTCGAACTTTTGTATAATGAAGTATCAATGCCTCACAACTATCTAAGGAGGATGACCACCTCTGCGATAGGATACCCATCATTAAGGTGGGGACGGATCTAGGCGGTCGACACCCGAGAGCCGGCAATGGAGATCTCGTTTAGTAGGCTTCTAAGGGAATTCGTAGAGGAGCCCATTGAAAGGCCTTTAGATCATCGATATGTATCAACTAAAACGATAATAGATGATGTATCTAAATTTTAGTTGAAACGTTCCATTTCAATCTCTCTAATATTTTATTTACGTTTTCTATTTTAACCAAAAAATTTAAAAATCATTGCTCCGCGAATCGGTTCATGAGGGTAGAGGATAGGCTGGCTATGCCCTGGTGGCATATGGACCTTCACTGGGCCTCCGTAAGTCTGAGGAGTAGGGTGGGTGTTCGAGATGGGCATCCACATCCTCGCCGAGTTCCTCGGCGTGGACCAAGGGAAGATCTCCCGGGTGGAGAGGATCCGGGAGATACTGGATAGAGTTGTCTCCAGATCTGGCTTTAGAGCCATCTCCTCAAGCTTCCACCAGTTCGAGCCATACGGGGTCTCCGCGGTATACCTCCTGGCTGAGTCTCATCTCAGCGTCCATACCTGGCCTGAGTATGGGTATGTCGCCCTAGATATCTTCTCCTGTGGGGGTGAAGAGCCGGCCTATATGGCCTATGAGCTTCTCGTGGAGGAGTTTCAGCCCAAGATGGTTGAGAGGAGGATAATCAGGAGGAACCTCTATGAGAAGGTGGGAGCAAAAAATACTGGATGAGCTTGCTGTATCCAAGAGAACCATCTGGGAGCTGCTGGACGCCATAAACTTTCCATTGAAGGATTTCATCGCTATTCTCGGGGAACTGATTCGGGAAGGGATGGTTGAGGCAGATGAGGAGGGATTATACCTCACCGAGAAGGGTCTCAGGGAGGTGGATGGGAGAAGCCTTAGATCCGGAGTGGAGATCTGCCCCAGATGTCTGGGGAAGGGGATCCTTTATGATGGGGAACTCCGGCGATTGGTGGAGGAGTTCAAAGCCATCGTAAAGGATAGGCCCACCCCGGTCCTCGAATATTTTCAGGGATACATGCTGGAGGAGGAGGTTATCGCCAGGATCGCCCTCATGAGCCTCTACGGGGACCTCAGGAATAGAAGATTCATCCTCATAGGCGACGACGACCTTTTGAGTATAGCCCTATCCCTCACAGGCCTTCCATCAAGGATAATGGTGTTGGATATCGATAAAAGGCTCGGCTCCTTTATAACCAGCGTTTCCGCCAGGCATGGCCTCGACATAGAGTTCAGGAGATACAACGTAGCCGACCCCCTGCCAGAGGACCTCGTTGGGGAGTTTGACGTATTTTCCTCCGAGCCTCTTGAGACCTTCAGTGGCCTCAGGGCCTTCATCTCTAGGGGGGTTGCCTGCCTTCATGGGGATGGGGCGGGCTACGTAGGTTTGACCTCTCTGGAGGCCTCTCCCCGGAAATGGTTTGAGGCTCAGAGGATGCTTTGGAAGATGAACTGCGTATTGACGGATGTGATAAGGGGGTTCTCCATATATCCTATGAATTATGGAGAGGTCAACTATGAGAATTTCATCCACAGGCTTGTTGAAGGCCTTGGAATAATCGTGAAGAGGAATGAGGGGATAAACTGGTATAAATCGACTCTATATAGATTCGAAGTCTTGGGGAGACCTAGATTGATAGTCCCCCCAGATAAGAGGCTGAGGGTCAGGTTCTTAGACCCTCTCGAGGACATCACACAGGTGAAGCTGAGGAGAGAGAAAAATTGAATGATGTTATTCCATGTTTGCAAGAGGCTTTCCAAGTATGCTTATAATTTTATCTCTCTGGTTTGTATACCCCTCAACTGGTCTCGGAAGCCTCTCAGCAACCGTCGATCATCACCCAATCGCCAATAAAGCCTAGGTGTACAGGAGATTTGAGCCCGGCCGCTGATGAATCCCTCCACCACGCAGGCCCCTGAACGCACTTGACTATATCGGCATCGCATCCATCGATCGAGGCGCGGTATCTACCCCCAGGTAGGACCCCTTGCTCCATCGCCTTCGGGGGCTTTCTGTATCCTTAGCCCATTAGGCTTTAGTCTTCCATCATTCTATAGGGATGGCCATAGATTCTCTGTGAGGCCCTTCACATCAAGCCTGCCAGATAGTTTCTCCCTTATGGGCTCAGCTTCTCTCCACTCCTCTTGGGTTATCGGTGGGGCCTCCACCATCTCCACCACGGCCTTTACCAGCCTCTTCGCATCTTCAGCTCCCTCTAAGGTTTTTGGGACGACCAGCCAGATGTCGTAGAATAGGGAGGCCCTCAGGGCTCGGGGTATCTCAGCCAGGAACTCCAGGATTATGAATGCCTCGGTTTCTATTCCGGCCCTGTAATAGACCTTTTTCAGGGTGGAGTAGAAGAGGCCTGTGGGGAGGAGGAAGGCCAGTGCGAGCGACTTCAAGAGCTGGCTTACGGAGATGGTTAGGCCCTTGGCCTCGGCTATCCCCTCTAGGGCTGACTTCGCCTCATCCCTGTCGAGCTCCTTGAAGTCCAAGTCGAACCTCTTCATGATCTCAACCAGAGGCCTTCTGGCGATGAGGCCCAGCTTTAAGCTCTTTGAGGCCTTGTCTAGAAACCTCTTACTCACAAAAAGGAGAAAAGGCTCAACATCTCTCATGGAGTGGAATCTTGAGGTGTAAATTTATAAACTTTTCTTATATCGAAGTTTTATCCCTTTTTACATTCCTTTGAATTAGTTTTCATATCATTCTTAACTAACAGACTCAGATGTTTCGCATAAATTTTTATCTAAGCATGTTCTACATTCCTTTATTGTTTTGTACTCTTTCTTATGTTGTTCACAAATTATTCCTTGAGATCTTATTTCATTACATGCCACGCATATTTTCTCTATTAGATCTTCAGCTTGTATTTCTTCTCTTGCTATAGCTTCGGCTATTTCTGAGATGATCTCCGTAGCCCTTTCGGATCTAGATATCTCCCCTAGGAGGGCCATACCCCTCCTACCCTTTAGGTACTGGGTTATGGCTGCTGGGGTCAGCTCCATCTTCCTGGATGCATCTATCCTCCTCATCCCGTGCCTCTCCATGAGCCTCCTCATTATCAGGATCCTTAAGGCGGGTAAGACGTATAGAACCACGATCGTGCAGGGGGGCTTCATCTCCTTCTTGGGATTTATGGGTCTGGTTTATATTTTTAACGATGTTAAACAAGGATGGGCCCTTCCGCCCGTGAGCATAGCGAGCACCGCAAGGGCTGTGAACTGGGAGGCTGAGCTCTTCTTCACCATCCTGGGACCCCTCAGCCCTGAGGAATGGACATGAGAATTCCTCTAGAGGAAAGGGAGGGGCCTCCAGACCAAAGGGCTTTAAAGGGTTTAGATGCAGGTTTGGTCAGCTAACTTGATGACCTGCTCATAGTACCTAGGCCCATAGGTTAGCGTTATCTGGCGGTAGCTTCCCCTGGAGGTTTCAACCCTCTCGAGGTTACCCTCGGCGTATATGACCTCCCCCCTCCAGGCCTGCATCCTGAATTCCTCGATGTAGGAGACTAACCTCGTTATGTCATCGACTTTTGGGCCCTCCATAACTTCCAGGGTCTCAACATAATATACCGATGGCATGTATGGCGCCTCCGAGTCGCCCTCCACCATCAGCAGGGCCTTAACCCACCCCTCGCGCGTTATCCTCTTTAACTCGCTGTAATCGTTTTTTATCTCATTATATCCTTTAACTGGTTCAAACTCAACCTTTATTTTTCTCTTAATTTTTTGATCATGGAAGATCCCATAGATCATTTTTCTCCTCTGATGCCATACAAACTCTTCGGGGCTTATGTTCTTGAAGAGCCATCTCTTCCCCTCGACTGGTTTGATATCCTCGAACTCGTTTGAGAGTTTCGAGTCTCCATCCATGTAGAGCTCTTGGAGGAGTTCTCTTATCCTCCTCAGGGTCTCCCCTCCATACACGATCAGGTCGAGGTCTGAGAGCTTTGGGTGGTGGAAGCCGTGGAGGAGGGAGCCGAAGACCCCAAAGTCGCCGATGGAGGAGCCTGAGCCCTCTAATACAACCTCTAGGACCCCCCGCAGAGCCTCCAGCAGCTCGTCATCGGATCCTACCTCTAGGAGGCCTCTCAGGGCCTCTTCAGGTTTCTTCACCTCTGCGATGTCGGGGTTTCTAATCCCAATAACCCTCCTCCCCAAGGGCTCGTGGAGGATCATGTACCTTGAAAGCCTCTCCTGGATGAACCTCCATCCCTCATCCGAGTAGAACTTGTAGTAGACCCTCCTCCCATCTGTCCTGAAGGCCCTCGGGTCTCTTGAGGTGAAGAGCTCGGCTGGGGCGTATTCCGGTTCGCATATATAGCCTCCTGGAGGGTGGGTGTAGCCTAGAACCCTGAGGACAAGGCCTTCCCTGGTTACCAGGGCATCCCTATCCCTTAGGGTTAGAGGGGCCAGATGTACTCCTCCCCCTCAGCCGAGCCCACCACGACCTGGTGGGAGACCTCGCCAGTCTCCGTGTTCTCCACCCTCTCCAGCACCCCTGAGACCTCCACCTCCTCCCCCCTTCTAGCGACATTCCTGTAGCATCCTATCATGGAGACGACCACCTCTGGGGTCAACTCCCGTAGGAGGGCTGAGTTAGGGTCTATAGGCCTGACCTCCTCGACCCCGTAGATCGCGGGCCTGAAGACCGCCTCCCTATCCTCTTTAACCCTGCAGCGGAGCCTGACGGGGAAGATGCGGGTGTACCTGTGGCTCCCATACCTTGCTGTCACCTCCTCAGGCTTCCGGACTGCGTTGTACATGAAGATCCTCCCCTGAAACCTACCCCTGAACCTCCTGGCTGCGTCGAGGCGGTTCTTCAAGATGTAGTTCAGAACCCCCTCCCCTGCCAGCCTCTCAACCGCGGCCTCTACCCTCCTGAAGCTCTGGCCCCCATATACGACAAAGTCTATATCCGAGTTTTCAGTGTGCATGTTCAATGCTATGGAGCCGTGGATCCCGAACTCCAAAACTGGAACCCCGGCCTCTTCGGAGACCAGCTCTATGAGGTCTAGGGCGCTCCTCTGGAGGGGGTCCTTCGCCCCTGCCTCCATCAGGGCCCTGAGCCGCTCTCTGGGAGAATAGACCTCCACGATGCGGTCTATAGGGATGCTGATCACCTCCTTCATCCTATACGGGCAACGGTAAACATAGTCGGGAAAGTTCTCCCTGAAGGTTGTCAGAAAGGCCCTGTAGTTCTCAGCCGTGTAGAGCCTCTTAGCCCTGAGGAGCTCGGCCTCCCCAAGCCTCCATGTCCTCCCGAGGAGCTGAACCTTGAAATGCCCCATATACCTGGATGGGATATACTTCAGGAAGGAGAAGACGCGCCCCTCTGGATGCTCATACCCGAAGACGTTGAATATGAAGCCATCCATGGTCTTGAAGGCGTCCCCATCCATGGGAAGCCAGTCCTCGAACGCGGCCTCAGGTAACACCTAGGTAGGTTCTTTAAGGCCCACTTAAAAATCTGGTGTTAAGAGGAATTATCCGGAGTCGGCGCCCTCATCCAACTAGAGCTGTAATACATGCCGCGGATATATTAGCGTATCTCCACATAGGAAATAATTCTCGTCAAAGCGTCTTACATAGCCCTCACGCATGTCCCGAGCCTCATGACCTTACACCATGCTTTACGGAGTGTTTCCAAGACCCTGAAGCTGTGAGGTCAGGAGAGCGGCGTTCCCTGGGACCACCGATGCAGATCCTTATCAGCGGGCTATCAGGTCGCTAACAAACCATAAGCTCTAATTTAAAGATACATCCTTCACTTAAAAACCCGCTTCTAAGATGGACGGGATGGGTTGGGAGCCTAAAAAGGGTAATGAAAGACGAACCGATGAGAATACTAGAAGCGAGAATCTCCCGGCTTCAGCCGTGGAGAGTGTCAAATCCTTAAATATTTATAAAAGTTTATTTGGGAAGGGCTGTATGGCCACTCGAAAGGATGAAGAGAAAAGTTTGCTTAAAAGGTCTAGGGATTTTCTTGAAACGGCGGAGTATAAGTAGAGCCTTCTATGATTTGGCGGCTTTCAGCTTAGAGCAAGCATTGCAGCTCTTCTTGAAGGCGAAGGTGTTGGCTGAAGGTGTTGACTATCCGAGAACTCACAGTGTTAGGGCTCTTCTAGAAATACTTTCAAATTTGGCTCCGGAAAACAAAAAATCTAGAGTGGAGGAAATCTTGGAAAAATATCTGCTGGAGCTGGGAATGTTAGAAGATGCTTGCATAACATCACGATATACTATGAGGGAGTTTACCAAGCAAGAAGCTGAAAGATTGGCTAAAGCTGTTAAGGAGATTATGAAGGATGTCTCATAAAATTCTAGTTGAAGTTGCGCTTAAAAGGAGAAGGGTTTTCGAAAAACTGCCTGAATATTTGAGAATTATTAAAGATACCGTTTGTAAACTTGACTCAAAAGCAGAAGTTTACATGTTCGGCTCGGTTGCAGAGAAAAATTATAACTACTCCAGCGATATAGATATCCTAATAATCACCGAAGCTCACCCAGCTCATGTTCTTTCAGAATTGTGAAAAGCTGGAATAAAGGATCCCTTTGAGATTCATGTGCAAACTCCTGAAAGGGCCATATTTTATAAAACGAGATGCAAACTTGTTAAGGTTTAGCTTTTGAGGGTTCAATGGCTAAGTATTTATATGTATCGAATCATTACTTATCCATTGAGCCTCACTGCCCTTAGCTTCCTCTGGATCATCGGAAGCCTCATCAGGCTTAGCTCCTTTCGAGGCGAACCCATGAGTCCCCATATCCCTAAGGAACTCATTCCATATATTCCTAGATGCAATCCTTTGTCTATCAATCACAAGTCCGCACGAGAATGTGCTACCTCTTCTCAATGGCAACCAAGTCGTATGTCACAATGTGGTTGCGGATTAACACGCGACTTCTTCAAATTTGAAAACCTCAAAAGATGCCTTGCAGGGGGGAAGATTTTGAGAAAGTGTTAAAAAATATGAATTCCCCTATCTGTCCATACTTTGTGTTCTAAATCATGTTTGAACCGGCTTATAAGATATTCTTCCTTTATTCTCTGTCCAGCGGGAGTTCGAAGACGTTTATCTCAGTGCTTTTCTCCTCCTCCATTACATAGAAGTTGTTGGAGAACTCCATGATCTCCTTAAACTGAGTTCTGGGATCCATCTCGATATGTATTGGTCTATATTTCTTTCACTCTATCTACATCATTTATGGATCCGCCGATGGAAAATTTGTGAATAGGAGAATATGATCGTCGCAACTGTGGCGATTAAACCAGCGGCGGGAACCCATTGCAGCGAGTCTCGGGGACCCCTTCGAGCAGTCACTTTCTCTCCCCTCCATATCCTTCCAGTTTAGAGCTTGAGGAGTTTCAAGGTCGCCGAGTTGTCGATCACAAACAGCGAGCTCATCGCCATTGCTCCAGCCGCTGCGATGGGGATGGAGATGGTATTATATATGAAAGCCCAGAAGAGGTTCTGTTTATCTTTCTCATGGTCTCCTTGCTAGGCGTTATTCCTCTAACCACATCTCGCAGGTCGTCCCTTATCGGAACGATGCTACCCCTCTCCTTTGCAATGTCCGTTCCGCTGCCTATGGCTATATTTATAGGCTTTCGGAGGCTTGCCTATAAATCCTATAAATATTTCTTTTTTTGATATATCTATTTGGTAATATTTATAAGCCCCGGGCACACTCCAGCTCGGAGAAGGATGGTCGAATCAGGAGCTGAAGGGGTTGAGGAGTTCATCTCAGACTTCTCCAGATTTTACATACTCATGATCCTCTTCGAGGGGCCGGCCCACGGCTACGGTATCATGAGCCGCTTCAAGAAGAAGACGGGGAGGATGGTTAGCCCTAGCCTGGTCTATCCTTTCCTCCAGAAACTTGAGGAGAGGGGGCTGGTCAGGCATACAGCTAAACCTGTGGGTGAGAAGGAGAGGAAAGTCTTCGAGCTCACGGAGGAGGGAAGAGAACTATGCAATGGGTTGTTCAAGCGCTTCGCCGGGCTCGTATCCATCGCGATTGAGCCGAGCATTTATGTCTGCGCCCACTGCGGGTGCAAAGTGTATGAAGGTGGATATAGAGAGGTCATAGATGGTAGAGAGATGACCTTCTGCTGCATACATTGCGCTGAATCTTACAAAGAGGAGAGAGATCTGAGAGGTGAGGAGAAGCATGGCTAGAGATCAAGTTTGCGGAATGGAAGTAGATGAATATATCACAAGATATAATGCTATACATGAGGGTAAAGTCTACTACTTTTGCTCACATTCCTGCCAGAAAGAATTTGAAAAAGAACCGAGAAAATATACATAATGAGGTTGAAGAGAGATATATGACTCATCATGGAGGCTATTATGGTGGATGCTGTGGAGCTCCGGTTCGTGGGGTGGGATGGTACCTCTATATTGCACTCCTCATACTGCTATTGTTACTGCTGTTAATGAATCGATAGTTCAAGCGGACTTGGAGCATGGATGAAGACAGATATGGGAATTGGGATCTCGTGACTCTTAATATCATCATTTCTGGACTCTTCCTATTATCCATTCCATTAAAAAGAGATGCAGAGATTACCCACAAACATATACTAGCCTTTACATTGGCATTATACACAGAAATGTACGGTTTCTCATCGACGATCTACATACCTACATGGCTTTTAGGATAAAGGATCCTCGAACACATATTTCAGGACACATTATTCCATCCATGGTTAAGAGCACCTCTTCTCCACTTTCATTCATCCGCTCTCAAATATGATGATGCTACCTGGGATAATCATGATCATCCACAGGTGGAGAGAGATCCACGGGGCTGAGAGGCGTTAGGGACCATGATTTGCGGGGAGCTTGATCTCCCATTCGAATATTGTTGGGAGTTAGGTTTATATATTTAACAACGTTAAATATTCAAGGCTAGGTATGATTAGAGAGCAGCCCAAAACCGCAAAGAGCGGAGAGACGCCCAGGATATCCATAATAGTGGCCTCGGACAGGGTGGATAAGCTGTTTCCCGCAGTTACCTTGGCGAGCACGGCTGCGATGATGAACTGGGAGGCTGAGCTCTTCTTCACCACATGGGGGTTACTGGCCCTGAGGAGGGGGCATGAGGCCTCTGAGGTCAGCGCAGACTACAAGATCCACGAGGAGGGGCTGAGGAGGGCCTTCACATCCGGCTCGATGCCGGGCTGGAGGGAGGTGCTTGAGGAGGGAAAGAAGACGGGTAGGCTTAGGGTCTATGCCTGCTCCACCACGATGGGGCTCTTCAACTTGAATCTAGGAGATCTGGTAGAGATTGTGGATGATGTCGTTGGGGCCGCCTACTTCCTCGGAAGGGCTAAAGAATCCGAGGTCAACCTCTTCGTATCCTAGGCCGGTGAGACCCTTGGAGGCCGACATAACGGTGGATGCACGATACAAGTCCTGCCCCGGCCCCCTACTAGCCCTGGCCCAGGCCGTCAGGGGGGCCAAACCCGGAAAGGTGATCCTGCTTCTCGCCACAGATCCCGGAGCACCAAAGGACATAGAGGTATGGGCCTCCCACGTGGGGCACAAGCTCCTGGGAGTGGAGAGGGGTGAGGAGGTTTATAGGATATATGTGGAGGTCTCGGGTTGACCTATAGCGACCTATCGAGGCCCATGAGGGAGCTGATAGAATCCCATGGAAGGCCTGAGAGGGAGGTTTACCTAGACCATGAGAACTCTGGCCTTATAATCCCAGAGGCCCTAGAGGCGATGATTGGGGCCTATAGGGAGGGGGGGAGGGGGCACCCCTCGATAACCCACAGGATCGGATGGATATCCTACCAGTCCCTGTATGAGGCCACATCCGCCATCTCCGCGGCGTTGAACTGCGATACGAATGAGCTTGTCCACACCCATGGGGGGACTGAGGCGAACAACCTGGCCATAATAGGCTCGGCGATGATGGAGCCTCGAAGTAGGAGGAAGATCCTCCTCTCCAGCATAGAGCACCTCAGCGTCATATTCCCAGCCGAGTGGCTTGGAAGGTACGGGTTCAAGGTGATAAAGATACCGGTGGATAGGGAGGGCTTCATAGACCTAGACACGCTATCCAGAGAGGTCGATAAGGATACGCTGATGGTGAGTGTAGCAGCTGTGAACCACGAGATCGGAACAATACAGGACTTGAAGGCCGTGGGTGATATAGTTAAGGATAGGGATGAGGGGGTGCTCATCCACACAGACGCCTGTGATGCCCTTGGAAGGATACCCATAGACGTGAAGAGGCTTGGGGTGGACCTCGCATCCTTCAGCAGCCACAAGGTCTACGGCCCTAAGGGGGTGGGAGCCCTCTATGTAAAGGAGGGGGTTAAGCTCGAGCCGATCCTCCAAGGCCAGCTGAGCACCCAGAAGCTCTGGCCCGGCGTGGAGAACATCCCAGGGATAATGGGATTCTCAAAGGCTTTGGAGATGATGCACAAACACCTCGACGAGTACACCAAGAGGATGGCTAAGCTCAGGGACAGGCTGATCGACGGGATAATGGAGAGGGTGAGCCACGCCGTGCTGAACGGGCCGAGGGGGGAGAGGAGGTCCCCTGACAACGTGAACATCAGCTTCCTATACTGCGAGGGGGAGGCCCTAACTGTGGAGCTGAGCATGATGGGTATATATGTATCCAGTGGGAGCGCCTGCACGAGCAGGGTCCTGGAGCCAAGCCACGTCCTCCTCTCCATAGGGAGGAGGTATGAGGAGGCCCACGGGAGCCTCCTGATGAAGATCTCCCCATATAACTCGGATATGGAGATAGACTATGTACTCGAGGCCCTCCCCGGCGCCGTTGATAGGATAAGGTCTCTGAGCCCCATCAAACCGTAAGGAGGTGAATTGGAGATGTCGAGCCGTGTACCCTTAACATATAGCAGGAAGGTGTTGGAGCTCTTCAGAAACCCGAAGAACCTGGGGAAGATGGAGGAGGCGAATGCGGAGGCCATGGCCGGAAGCCTAGCATGCGGAGACATGATCGCCATATACCTGAAGGTCGAGGATGGGACCGAGAGGATCCTCGACGCCAAGTTCGAGAGCTACGGGTGCGCCGCCAACATAGCCGCGGCGAGCACCCTCACGGAGATGGTGAAGGGCAAGACCTTGGAGGAGGCCTGGAGAATCTCCTGGAGGGATATATCAGAGGATCTCGGCGGGCTCCCCTCAGTCAAGTTCCACTGCGGAGTCCTAGCCGTAGGAGCCATGAGGAGAGCCGTAAGGGCCTACTACAAGGACAAACCCCAGTCGGAATGGCTCCCAAAGGAGCTCACACCAGAGGAGAGGCAGGCCCTAGAGGAGGAAAAGCTCATGGAGATCCTGGAGAGAAGAGTTGAGAGGATAAAGGCCGAAGGATGAGGCCATTCAGGGGCTGCTTTTAAATATCTAAAACCTGTTATTCCAGACGCACCCTAGACTTTTTGCTCCTTCCAGAGAGAGTGATGCTGAATGGGAAGTTGAGCATTAGGTCTCCTCCGACAAACCACCTTCTCCTTGGGTTTACCAGTAAGAAGGTGTTCCTCTCAGGCTTCTTCCAGTATGGCCTGCAGATCTTCTTTATACATCTGATATGAGAAGCCCTCAAAGTCAGATGTTATGGATATGTTTATTTATCCTGAGGCTCCTTTAAATCCAGCACATGGTGGTTGAAGAGGATTGAAGGCCTTAGTCATCTATGATAGTAGGTCTGGAAACACGGAGAAGATGGCCAGGGCGATAGCCGAGGGGGCATCCTCTGTGGAGGGGGTCTCCGTTGAGGTGAGGAGGATTGGGGAGGCGTTTCCCCTCTCTATACTGGCCGATGTAAACCTCGCCTTCTATGGCTCCCCAGTAATATACGCCGATGTCACTGACGGGTTTAGGAGCTTCCTTGAGCATCTGAAGAGGCTGGTGGAGGATGGGAAGATGAGCGTGAAGGGGAAGGTGGCCGCGATCTTCGGCAGCTACGGATTCGACGGAGCATGGGTGATGGAGGAGAGGATAAGGAGGATGCTGGAGAATATAGGCTATAAAGTCTACGAGAAGGTCTGCGTGGAGACCGCAGATTCGGTCAGATACAGGCCTGAGAGGGCCTTGGAGAATTGCAGGAGCTTCGGAAGGGAGGCAGCGGAGGCAGCAAGAGGAAAGATTTGAGGATTCCATCAAAACCCCTCAAAGCCCCCTCACAATAAACCCACTATAAAAATCTCCACTTTTCTAAGTCTCGATTTTATAGTTAATATCAGATTTACCCTTTTTACTTGGGGGAAGAGATGGCTGATAAACAGAGTAAATTCATTAAAGAAAGAGCGCATTATCCCCCCTTAGACGAGGCAGCCGCAATCAAAGCCGTAATGATAGGCGTGGATATGAAAGGGAAGGCTGAAGGCTGGGGGCTAGCTGACCCCCACACCACAGGAATGATCAAAAAGTCCAAAATAGTTACAGGTGACGCCAACTTCCAAAACCTGAAAATACAATATTCATAAGTAGCGTCTCTGATGAATTCTTCAGGCTCTTCCCGGTCCTGATCCTGCAAGGCAGCCTTAAATCGGCAGGATGGAGTAGACTATTTTGAGAGTCTATTAGGTTTCAGGATCGTTTTAAGGAAGGCCCTTAAAGGAGATCTGAAGGCTGTAAACGATCTCACCGAGGAGCTGCATATGTATCTTGCAGGACTGTATGGCTTAGAGCTCTCGCCTGAGGAGTTGGAGGAGGAGCACTTGGGCAGAGATGAACTGGGGAAGGTTTATGTCGCTGAGGTCATCGATTTGGGCATCGTTGGCTATATCTCCTTCTCACCTGCCTGGGATGAATGGGCGGGCCAGCACTATGAGCTGGAACACTTCGTTGTTCGTGAAGATTTCAGGGGCTCGCATTGCGGAGATGCTCTTCAGCATCCTTCTTGAGAGGGCTAAGATTGAGGGGATGAACATAACGACTGGGACGCTTCTAAGAAACGAGGGGGCTTTTCTACAAGAGGATGGGGTTTAAACCCCTCACCGTCGGCCTCCTCCTCGATATAAACAGAGGAATACCGGGACTGTGAAAGACTACCATCTTGAGGGTTTTTGCTTAGACATCAAAGGGAATTGAGAGACCTCCATGGCATCCGAGTTTTAGGTACATGAGAGTTACAACCAGAAGATATCGATAAAGGGAATTGAAGATTGGAGTGGGTTGCCCTCCTCCTTGAAAACTGCCCTCGTCAACCCACCTAGTACCATATGATCCAGGTTAGGAGCGGTGGTCATGGAATCGTATATATCTGAATACAAGATTGAAGAGATAAAAATATGTAAAGGAAAAGGGTTCTGAGGTCTAATTTAAATAGCTAAAATGCTGATGTTACGATGAGAACATTGTTAAGATTAAGACATTATTTCCAGAAGTTTCATCTATTATATTATATTGCTGTAGATGACTTCTATGTTTAGCTCCCGAGCTCTTTCATAGGCTTCTCTATCTATGTTTACGGCGACTAAGAGTTTTTTCCACTGGTCTCCCTAGAATCTTCCCCAAATGGCCGGCCTTTTCTGGGAGGCTCTCGACATGCTCAATCTCGGCCATGGACTTCACCTCGACTATGTAGAGCTTATCGTCCCTGATGAGGACATCAACATCGATGATCTTCCCCTTGAACCCTGTAACCTTGCCATCGACATCCTTGAACCTGAACTTCTCAACCTTTCCAAGCTCTATCCCCCTGGCCTCTAGGGTCTCCTTAAAGATCTTCAGAACCGTCCTCTCAAGATCCATGCCCCATCTCCTCCCCATGCTACCGGTAGTGACCTCAACCCTATCGACCAACAACTCAAAATCCTTCCTTAGGCCACTTAATTCAGCCAGTATATCATTGAACTTCTTATCATGCTCCTCAAACCTCTCCATAATGTCTCTATAACCTATTAGACCGGCAACTGTACGTCGAAAAACTCTATCCCTCTCAAGTAGTTCCAAGAACTCCTCTTTTAAAGACATTGCCACTCAAGATCCAGCATGGGTAAATATAAGGGTTCGTAGGAACCCGCTTGGACCCCCATCTATTTGAGGCATGTGGCTTCAAGGGGTAAAGGCAGGTTTATGTTTAGTGTTTTTTGATGAGATTATGAATATAACTCAAGGATATTTTTATCTTTTTTTTTGAGAGTGAAGGTTGAATATATACTTAGTCCAATTATTTACACAAATATTAAACAAACAGTAAAAAGGGATTTTAGATATATAAGTTGTAGATTAAATGCGATGTTTAATGGAAGCTCCGGAGATTGGTTTGATCCTTTTGTTAAAGATGGGCTTGGCAGGGATCCCTTCAGAGGTGCCTCCTCATAAGGGCCACGACGGCCACGCCTACGAGGGTTGAGGCGGCTAGGAATTGGAAAGCTAGTTCGAGGGAGGAGATGGAGACCACAATGCTCGTGGTAAGGAGGCCCAAGGCCCCTCCAAAGGATAATGTGGCCCCCCAGAGGCCCGCTCCTGCGCCCCTCTCCCCATCTGGGAGGGCCTCCATGATGGCTGCCTGGGATACCGGAAATACTAGGGATCCCCCGAGCCCTATAAGGGCCATCAACAGCAGCAGCTCCCAAACCTCGCGGGCCATTGGGAGGATCCCGAACCCGACCACGCTGAGGGAAAGGCCTAAAGCTATGGGGAGGAAGCGGCCAACCCTATCTGAGAGCCTCCCTATGAGGGGTAGGGAGAGGGCCATCACGAGGGCGTTCGCCGTCAGGGAGAATCCTATGATGACCTCGCTGAACCCGAGGCCATGGGCTAGGAGGGGGAAGAAGGCTGGAACAACCCAGTTGCAGAAGGAGTGGATAAAGGTGGTTAAGGAGGCCGTCAAGACCCTCTTGTTCCTAAGGAACCCGGCTAGGAGGGATGGGAGGCCCATAAGGGAGGACCTCAGCTCCCCCTCCAACTCTGGATTGGTGGAGTCATCCTCAGTGTTGAGCCATAGCACGGGGACGCTAATGAGAGTGGCGG
The DNA here is from genome assembly GCA_938048735.1 of uncultured archaeon. Taxonomy (GTDB): domain Archaea; phylum Thermoproteota; class Bathyarchaeia; order TCS64; family TCS64; genus JAGTRB01. Next base: position 23,904 of record CALIUM010000021.1, on the reverse strand, counting down.
CGGAGGCAATTATGAAGATGGGCCTATATGTGGGGAAGTAGAGGGCGAGTAACCCCCCAACCGATGGGCCTATGATGGAGCTCACCGCCCAGCCTAGGTGGAACCTCCCCATGGCCTCCCCAACCCTCTCAGGGGGGAAGAGCTTCGAGGCATAAGCCTCCGCGGGCGGATAGTAAAGGGAGACGCCCAATCCACCCATCATCATAGCGATGAAAGGGAGTGAAGGGCCATCGCTGGCATAGTAGAGGAGGGGGACCATGGAGAGGATGATTAAACCTAGAAGCATCAACCTCCTCCTCCCAAGCCTATCGCTCATAACCCCAATGGGGATGCGGATAAGGGCCTGCACCACATTCCTAACGTTATAGAGCAGCCCAACGACCGGGGCAGGGATGCCCAGCCCTGTGAGGAAGATCGAGAGGAAGGGCTGAGGGATGGCTTCCCCGAAGGTGGAGATGAAGTTGGCGGAGAAGATAGCGTTGAAAGCCCTTCTCTCCTTCCTCTCCAACCTCAACCCCCCATCAGAGCTTAACTCCGAGAAGGCTGGTTTCGAGGATTTAAAGATTACCTCAACTTCCAGGGAGGCCTAAACCTTCAGCTCTGCCGGCCTGGCCTCTTAACTTGATGTGATCCCATATCTGGGTGGATGCCGGGGAGAGCGCAGAAGCCAAGGATGAAGGGGTTCCATAGGGATATGGGGATCTCCAGATTTAATGGCTTGGGTTTCATCCGCGACACCATGAGTCGACCCGATACTCTTAAAGCCTGAGCCTCATAGTCAAATGAGTGATATGTATCCTAGAGAAGATTATCTGAGGAGCGGGGGCTACAAGCTCCACTACCTCCTATGGGGGGGTAGAGGCTTAAAACTGGTTCTCCTCCACAGTATGGGGATGGACGCCCACGCCTTCGACCAGCTATCAGAGGCCCTGAAGGACGAATATCAACTCCTAGCCTTCGACATCCTCGACCACGGAGACTCCGAGAAGCCTAAGGAGCCCATAGGCCTCCTGGAACACACTGAGGTGATGAGGGGGGGCTATAGGCAGCTGGGGTTCTACCCGAACATACTGATAGGCCACAGCATAGGGGGGATGATGGGCATGATCCTAGCGGCTGAGCACCCGGACGAGATCAGGGGGCTGGTGCTAGTTGACATAGCCCCCTTCGAGCCTGGGAAGAGGCCTCCCCGGCCTCCCCCACCGGAATACTTCAAGGATGAGGAGGAGGCGAGGAGCTACCTCATCCAGCGGTACCCCAAGTTCACCCCAGAGGCCCTAGAGAACAGGATGAAGTACGCCTTCACCAGGGATGAAGGGGGAAGGCTGAGGCTGAAGGGGACCGGAGATGCCATACGGCCAAGCCTGACATTAGATCTATGGCCTTATGTTGAGAGGATAAAGGTGCCCACCCTCCTCATCATAGGGGGCGAGAGCGACCTGGTCTCAGGAGAGGCCGTCGAGAGGATGAGGAAGGCCATCCCAAGCCTCGAGGTGGCGGTGGTGGAGGGGGCGACCCACATGGTGCCCCAGGACAAGCCCGCTGAGTTTGAGCGGTGCATCCGATCCTTCCTCAAACGATTTCCCGGATCCTAGGTTTAGAAGAGAATGCAGCCAGCGAATGGTTGAGATACGGGCTTAAACCCTTTAAAACCCAAATCCATCTTTAAAACCCTAACCTAAGCTTTCATCTCTCCATTTAGACGCCGGAGATCAGGAAAAGGTGGGATCAGGAAAAGGTATATCTTCCCTCCTTCGGATCCCTTTGCTGAGATATGGACGCGGCTTCATGGGGCATCATCCTGATCTTCGTGGGTTTCATCGTGGCATTCCTTGGTATAATCATATCAATATTGGGCTCCATAAGGAGGGAAGGAGGGGAGGTGGAGGGAGGGGGCATAATCATGATCGGGCCGATCCCTCTCATCTTCGGGAAGGGTTCGAGGTGGATCCTGCCAGCATTGGTCATTGCACTTTTCCTCATAATCTTCTCCCTTATACTCCACTTGGGGTGAGAAGGATGCCGGAGGCCAGCGTGAGCCTAGGAGTGAAGATATTCCTATTAGGCTTCATACTGATGTTCATAGGCATAATTGCGACCATAATAGGGCTTACTTCGAGGGGTCCGGCCACCTCAGCCTCCTATGGGGGGTTCATCCTCATAGGCCCCATACCGATAATCATAGGGGCCGGTCCTGAGAGCCCCCTCATGCTGGCCCTCCTCTTCTTCATATGCATATTCCTTGCAATAACTATAATCCTATTCCGCCTCAGATCCCACCCCGAGGCCTAGATCCTTTTTATGAAAATCGCCTGGAAAAGGCGGGGATATAGGCAATGGTTTCTTCAGAGCGGAGGGTTGACGAACTTCGATAAACATCTTCATCTTCGGCTTCAGGCTTTCGCTTTGGGGCCCTTCAATTACCCATGCTAGACCTAGTGATCTGTAACGACTCCTCAAAGGGTTTCTCAAGGCTTAAGCCGGCCTTTTCTAGCGCGGCCTTGACCTCCTCGTCTGAGGCTCCCCTTCCTATATCTATCTTCAGGTTGAGGGGCTTGAGATGGTTCATGTTAACCCTCCTCCTTCTGACTCCAGTGACATCCTTAGGCCCCGTTATGAGGGCGAAGTTCCTGTCAATGATCTCCACTATAACGCATCTCTTACCCCTCTCCCTACCCGTCAGCTTGACGCAGATCCTACCCGGCTCCATTACCAACTTAACTCACCTTTTTGAGCAGTATTCAAAAACGGAATTATATAGGTTGCTAAGATCTCCAGCCCGTAAGCCTGAGGAGGGAGCCAAAATAAAGTATCAACCTCTCCTGATAATTAATATAGTATATATGTGTCTGAACCATTTAAAACCAGTCCGAAACATTGGGAAGTTAAGCTTACCAAGCTTAAGTTTATAGAGGAGACTTGTTTATGGAGGAGGCTGTGTTGAATTATGACTAAAAGACCTGTCGCGGGGTTTATCCTCTCGCTTATCTCAGGCATTTTCATAATCCTTAACGTGGTCTTGCTGAGCCTAGCCCATATCTTCGCGCTGCTCTACTTCACTGTACGCCAGCCACCATGGATATGGGATAGGCTGCTCACGATACCGGCATGGTTCTTGCTCCTCCTAACGGTCTTAGGGGCTGTATGTGGGCTCATGGTGCTTATAGGTGCTTACTGCCTCTATAAAGGGAGAAATGTTTTGGGCGGAGTGCTCGTCATCCTCTTCTCCGTCCTCAGCCTGCCGATAAGCGGAGGCTTCATCATAGGATTCCTATTAGGAGTTATCGGCGGAGCCCTGGCGCTGGCCGGTATATAGCAAAGCGTCCTGGTAGCCTATCAGTATGAATGTAAGGGGATAACTCCAGTTAAAGTTGGGAGGTGTTGAGAGAGGAATTTAGCCCTTACGAGATTTTAGGGAATCCAGGAACTCCATGGCGATGTTTTTAAGGATTCTCGCCGTGCTCTTCGCGTCGAAGAGCTCGGTGTTTATGATGATGTCGTAGACTGAGGTGTCTGTGATATCTATGCCGTAGTACCTCTTGAAGCGGTTTCTCTCCATCTCCTCCCTCTCCAGCGTCCTCCTCCTCGCCTCCTCTAGGGTGAGGCCGTCTCTGGCTGCTATCCTCCCCACCCTCGCCTCTAGTGGCGATGTGAGGAGTATCTTTATGTCTGCGTTCTCAGCCATCCAGGCTGATAGGGCTCCATCTATAACGACACCTCCCTTCTTCGCCTCCTTCTTGGTCATCTCGTCGATGAGCAGGTCTATCTCTGGATCCTCTTCAGCCCTCTTCGACAGCTCCTCGAGGCTGACGCCCGCCTCCTCAGCCAACTTCCTGAAAAGGTAGCCCGCCGATACATACCTGAGGCCTAAGGAGGCTGCGAGCCTCCTGGCCTGGGTTGACTTCCCCGTCCCGTGGAGGCCCCCAATTGCTATCACGAGGTTTCTCCTTCGGGCCTTCTTCTCAGCCATTCAGCTCCCCCTTCAACTCGTGGATTCGACCTCGAAGGTCAAACCAAGTATCCTTGATATTATGATGTTTGTTGATATGGAGCAGATGATGTACCAGTGGGTGACTGTCAGCTCCCTACCTATGAATGGGGCGTCGAAGGGCATGTAGGCCACCACCCCCTTGAAGAAGTTGACGAGGGCCTGCCATATGAGGAGGAAAGGGATTATGAAGAAGAGGGTTATCTTCATCCTGTCCATCATCATCTTCTGCTGGGCCTTCATCATCTCCTGCTGCTGCTTCTGGGCCTTAGCTATCCTCCTCTGGCTCCCGCTCCTCATAGCCTCCATGAGCTCCCTCCTCACCTCATGGGACTGGATCGTCAGCCTCCTATACTCCTCTAAGTTCATCACCTTCCTGTTTGCGAGGGCTGTGACCAGGCTTATAAGGGCGGATATGAGGAGGATGAGGAGGGTGGATACGGGCGGCCTCTGGAGATAGTTAAACTCCTGCATTATCAGGTGGCTAAGCGCGGCTTCCAGCAATGCTCCTCCTAGACGAGTTCAATAAGAGTTGTATAAAAAGTATGTGAGCTACCCGCGGGTCAGCGGGTTTTTCTAAGCATCCTATAGCTCAGGCACATGGTTCTAGGATGACTGGCTTTCACATCATCTAGGCGGCCGACCGTGGTGTTCCTAGGAGATGACTGGACCTCCTCGGGCTTAGAGTAGGCTAGGCTTGAGATCTCCTCAAAGGCCTCAACCAGGCGATCTAGGGCCTCGAGGGGCTCCGTCTCAGTGGGCTCTATCATAAGGGCCTCAGGGACTATAAGGGGGAAGTAGATGGTAGGGGCGTGGATGCCGTAATCGAGGAGCCTCTTGGCTATGTGGAGGGCTCTAACCCCAGTCTCCTCAGCCATCTTGGAGGCGCTTAACACGAACTCGTGCTTCCTCGGTACACCGGGGGCATAGGGAAGGGATAGGCCTCTGACATCCTTCAGCCTTTGGGCTAGGTAGTTCGAGTTGAGGACTGCTATCTCCGAGGCCTCCCTCAGCCCTTCCCCACCCATGGAGAGGATGTAAGCGTAGGCCTTTAGGATGGGGGAGATGTTTCCATAATATCCGTGGACCTTGCCGACTGTCTTGGGCCTATCGTAGCTCAGCCTGTAGAGCCCATCCCTATAGACCACCACCGGGACGGGGAGATAGTCGGATAAGAAGGCCTTCACTAGGACTGGGCCTGATCCGGGGCCTCCCCCACCATGTGGGGTGGAGAAGGTCTTGTGGAGGTTGAGGTGGACGATGTCGAAGCCCATGTCTCCAGGCCTGCACCTCCCCATGAGGGCGTTGAGGTTTGCGCCATCATAGTACATCAAACCCCCAGCCCTATGGACTATCTCCGCGATCTCGGAGATCCTCGACTCGAATATGCCAAGGGTGTTGGGGTTGGTCAGCATGAGACCCGCCGTCCCCTCCCCGACCACGCTCTTAAGGGCCTCGAGGTCTACGCATCCATCCTCCCCCGAGGGAACCTCTACGACCTTGAAGCCTGCCATAGCGGCGCTGGCAGGGTTTGTCCCATGGGCCGAGTCGGGTATTATCACCTCCCTCCTCCTCTCCAGCTCACCCCTGTCTGCGTGATAGGCCCTCATGATCAGGTTTCCCAGAAACTCCCCCTGAGCCCCCGCAGCTGGCTCCAGGCTCCCGTCCTCCATGCCCGTCAGCTCCTGGAGCCAGATCTTCAACCTATATAGCAGCTCCAGGATCCCTTGAATCGTCGCCTCATCCTGGTCTGGGTGGATCTCGGTCAGGGCCGGGTTGGAGGCCAGGACCTCGTTGATCACAGGATTATACTTCATAGTGCAGCTCCCCAGCGGATATATGCCGCTGGAGTTGACCCCATAGTTCATCTGGGAGAGGTGGATGTAGTGGCGGAGAACCTCAACCTCCGAGACCTCTGGAAGCCTCGGTGGCTCCTCCCTCAGTATGTTTATGGGGATAAGCTCCTCGACCTCCCCCACCTCATCCCTCACCTCCGGCTCCACCGCGGGGACGGAGAAGCCAGCCCTCCCCTCCCATCCAAGCTCGAATATCAGCGGCTCATCCCAGTCTGCCTGCCTGAACCTCCTCATCCTCATCCCTCCAACGCCTCCCCTAAGGCCGAGACGAGGAGATCGATGTCCTCCTTTGTATGCCTCTCTGTTACGCAGTAGAGGGCTACCTCGCCCAGCTCAGGGAACTCCCCGACGAGGGGCTTCCCCCCGTGGATCCCCCTCTCCAGGAGCCTCTTGTGAACCTCATAAACCGGCTTATCCAGCAGGGAGACCGTGAACTCCTTGAAGTGGAAGCTGCTGAAGATGGGGGCGCGAACCCCCGGGAGTTCACAGATCCTCCTCATGGCGTAGCGAGCCCTGCTCACAAGAACCTCGCAGAGCTCCCTAAGGCCCGTGGGCCCGAGTAGGGAGAGGTAGACGGCGCCGGCCAATGCGCAGAGGGCCTCATTCGAGCAGATGTTCGAGGTGGCCTTCTCCCTCCTTATATGCTGCTCCCTCGCCTGAAGGGCCATGACATAACCCCTCCTTGATCCATCAAGGGTCTCGGTCATGCCTATCAGCCTCCCTGGGATCTGCCTGATCATCTGAGGATCATCTCTGCATGCGAAGATGCCTAGGAGGGGTCCACCATAGTTCATGTGATTCCCCAATGGTTGTCCCTCCCCTATCACTATATCCGCCCCATAGTCTCCTGGGGCCTTGAGGAGCCCCAGTGAGATTGGATCCACCCCGACTATGAATAATGCGCCAGATTCGTGGGCTATCTCCCCAACGGCCTCAGCCTCCTCCTCCACGAACCCGAGGTAGGAGGGGTTCTCCAGGTATACGGCCGCGACCCTTCCGTCAACCTTCACCAGCAGGTCATCCAGATCTAGAAGGCCAGTCTCCCTGTCGTAATCAACACCACGTACCTTCATGCCTACGGGCTCGGTGTAGGTCTTGAGAACCGTAAGCCTTCTCGGGCTCATGAGGTGTGGGACGAGGATGGTACTCCTGTGGTTAAGCCTGTTGGCCATCCTCGCAGCCTCTCCGAGGGCTGAGGACCAGTCGTAGAGGGAGGCACAGGCCACATCGAGGCCGACGAGCTCGCAGATGAGGCTCTGATATTCGAAGATCGCCTGGAGCATCCCCTGGCTGACCTCTGGCTGATATGGCGTATAACTTGTCAGGAACTCGGCCCTCCTAACTATCTCATCAACAACTGCGGGTACGTAATGGGGGTAGACCCCTCCCCCGAGGAAGGGGGGGCACCTGAACCTCCAGTTCCTCTCCAGAAGCGCAGTGACCACTCTCCTGACCTCCTCCTCTGAGTGAGGCCCCGGGATCCTCAGCTCGCCCTTAAACCTCAGCTCCTCAGGAATATCCGAGTATAGTTCATCTATCGAGCGGATCCCCAACCTCTCCATCATCCTCTCCTTAATCTCCTGGACGGAGTTTGGAAGGTATGGGTTGGCCCTACTCAACTCAGAACACCTCCCCCCTCATCTCTCAAGGCCTCCACCCCACCAGTGCACAGGAGGAGGTCGTCCTCCTCATTATTTAAATTTGGGGTCTGCAGTTATAATCTCCCATGGTGGAAGGGATGAGGTGGAAGCCGACCCTCCTCCTCATGTTGATCATCCTACAGATAGTTCAGCCAGCCAGCTCTAAGGAGATGGCTTCTCTCTACATAGAGGCCGATAGAAGGGTTGAGGTGATCGGCTCTGGCCTGATAACCCTGAATGACATCTTCACCTTAAGGGCCCCGGAGGGCTCTAGGGTCGTAGTCGAGCGATTTGAAATAGGAACCCTCAGAGGATTCGAGTTTGAGAGGTTCTCCTTCTCCATATTGGTGGAGGGGGAGTGGAGAACCCTGGAGTATGAGGAGGGGAAGGGGGATCCCATCGTGGATGCTAGATGGATATCTTTGAAGCTACCCAGACCATTCACGATAGAGGGCGAGGCGAGCCTCACCATAAGAGCTCACTACATCTCATATGGGTGGGTCACCTCCTCAGGAAACCTCCACAGGGCGCTCCTCCCCGTTTACCCGCTGCTCCCCCTCAACATAGCCAGCTTCAACTTCAGCATGATCCTCCCAAGGGGCGCGAGCCTAGTCGAGGTATCCTCGCCCATCCAAATCACCAACTCCACGGAGGGGGGAGCCTTGATCCTAAGCCACAGAGGGGGGTCCCTAGCCCCCTTGAGGAACGAGACAGCAATGGTGAGCTATCAGCCAGCTCCAGGCGATGAGCAGATCCTCGACTACGAGCTTGTGAGGAGCATCCGGATATCTAGGTGGAATCTAGAGGTCGAGGATAACTACATCATAAACAACAGGGGTCCGACCATAAACCACATCAAGCTAAGGATTCCAAGGGACTCCACGAACATCGAGGCTAGGGATGTAGCCGGACCCCTCACCCTCTCATACAGGGATGATGAAGGCCACAGGGAGCTTCAGGTCTTCCCCAGGATCTCAATAGGCGAGGGGATGAGGATGAGCCTATGGGTCAAGTACTCCCTCCCATCAGGGGGCAGGGTGGAGGGGGGATGGGAGAGGTATACGTTGAGATACAGGGTCGATACCCCTCCCAGATATTTGAGGAGGGCCACCCTGAGAATAATCCTACCAGAGGGGGGGAACCTGATAGGTTCCTCTCCAGAACCAGACTTCATTAGGCCGACCTCAATGCTCTCCCAGGAAGCAGGCTTCGACCTGGGAGGTTTAATACCGGGAGAGGGGCTCGAGGTGGTGGTCGAGTACGACTGGCCCATCCTCTACTCAGCCCTAAGGGTGGTTCAGTGGCTCATCATAGCCGCGTGCGTGATAGCCCCCATATACATCTCCAAGAGGAGAAGAGTCGAGGAGAGGGGGAGGGAGGAGAAACCCAGGGAGCTCGAGAGCTTCAGGGGAATCTACCTCGACAGAATAGCCCTCCTAGCAGAGCTTGAGGAGCTCCAGGAGAAGTTCGAGAGGAAGGAGGTGGGAAGGGAGACCTACGACAGGAGATTTGGGGAGATAACTAGGAGGCAGGGAGAACTCCTTAGGGATCTGAGAAGACTCAGGTCTAGGCTGGAGGGGGAGCCAGGCCTCACCAAGAAGCTTGAGGCAATAGACATGGACGAGGAGGAGCTGAGGAGGGTGGAATCCGACCTCAGGGCTCTAGAGGCCCACTTCAGGAGCAGGAGGATAAGCCGCGGGGAGTTCGAGAGGAGGAGGAAAGAGCTGGTCAGGCGGATAAGGCAGGCGAGGATAAGGCTTGAGAGGGATGTGAACGCCCTATAAACCGAACTCCGTAAAAATAGTTTAATAGAGCTATGAACTTTAAGGAGCGATCGATTGGCCATGAAGAGCATAACGGTGAACCACGAGATATGCACCCTGTGCCAGACATGCATAAGCCTCTGCCCCATGGGGGTCTACGAGATCAAGGAGGGGAGGATCACACCAGTAAACGTGGATCTATGCCTGGTATGCAGGGCATGCGAGGCGGCGTGCCCGGTGGAGGCCATCACGATCGAAGAATGAGCCCAAGATTAAATCGGAGGGGGAGAGAATAGAATCCCACAGCCTTTTAAAGAAGATAGACGAGGCAGTCGATGAGATCAGGGGAGATGCCCTAACCCTCCTCAGGAGGCTCATCAATACACCCAGCCCCAGCGGCCATGAGGAGGAGGCCTCGAGGCTCCTGGAGAAGGAGATGTGGAGCCATGGCTTCGACACGATCGTGGTGGATGAGATAAACGACGTGATGGCAACTATAAGAGGGATAGGTGGAGGTAGAAAGATCCTCCTAAACGGCCACCTAGACCACGTCCCACCCGGGGGAATGATAGAACCCTACTCAGGGAGGGTGATGGACGGCCACACCCTAGGGGTTGAGGGGGAGGTGGTTTATGGAAGGGGGGCCTCCGACATGAAGGGGGCGGTAGCCGCGATGGCCATGGCAGGGGCAGTTATAAAGAGGCTCCCAATAAGGTTGAAGGGGGACTTCAAGGTCGCAGCGGTCGCCCAAGAGGAGACCGGGGGGGCTGGAACCCTAGCGACCATCCAGCAGAGCCACTTCCTGGGGGATCTGGTAGTCATCGGCGAGGCGACAAACCTCGAAATAGCCCTAGGCCACAGAGGCACCTCCGGGGTAAGCATCCACATAAAGGGTAGGAGCTGTCACGCCAGCACCCCTGAGAGGGGAGTTAACGCCCTCTACAAGGCCGTAAACCTCATAGAGAGGATTAGAAAGGAGGTCGAGCCCAGGCTCCCCGAACACCCGATCTTTGGGAGGACCACCATAGCGGTGACAAGGCTAGAGGTTAAACCGAACGTCTCAAATGTGATCCCCGAGGAGTGTGAGATATACATAGACTGCAGGAATGGCCCCGACTATCCCGCCGAGGCCCTAAAGAGTATGCTGGAGGGGTTGATATCAGATATGAGGGGGGAGGATCCAGAACTAGAAGCCCTGATCATTCCATCAAGCATGGTCAGGGGCCTAAAGGGGTTCACCGGATTCTACACGGATCCAGAGAGGTACCCAGTGGTTGAGGAGGCGAGATCGATCCTAGCTGAGGCCCTAGGCAGACAGCCCAGACTCACCACATGGAGGTTCGCCACGGACGGAAGGTTCTACTCCTGGCTGGATATACCCGTCATAGGCCTCGGACCTGGAGAGGAGAGGCTCGCCCACACAGACACTGAACATTTAAGAATCCAAGACTACCTCACAGCGATAAAGGCCTACGCCTACCTCGCCTGCAGATTCTGCGGCTATAGAGAGCAATAAAGGGAGATGAGGAAGGATCCCATAATCCATAATGGAAACTCAAAAGGGTAAAATCTCCTCAGCCTCTGAATATCCCGGCCTGGAGGCCATCTGATGAACTTATAGGGGATGCCCACTCAAAAATAATTTTTATATTTTAACTAATCCGATCCTCATCTTGGTTGTAGTTATGAGTGTTAGTGGGGCTATGCATGAGATAGAGGCTATAGAGGGGCTCATCTCACCCTACATGTACTACTCATATGACGCCGAGAGGATGTTGGCGGCCCTAAGAGACCTGAAGGATGCCTTAAACAAGATGGATAAGCATAGAATAAGGCAGGTTATGGAAGAATTATCGAAAATAGAATCTTTGGCTGCCCCTTACAGAGGATACAGTTTCGTCGAAGAAGCACTAGAACACTCCAAAAGATTACTCATCGAACTCAGAAAAATAGTTGAAACTTAAATCACATATTTATTCGATAATAAATGATGTTAAACTCCCCTCTATTTGGATACTTATATTTAGATGTATGAGAGCTCTACATTGATTTGATGATTGACCCATTTTTAGCGGTATACGCCAGCCCTCCGGAAAGGCCTATTTTTTAAGCTATCAAATCTATTTTGATGGAGGCCGTTCTCGACGAGACTGAGAAGCTCTACGCCCTTGATAAGGGGGGGATGTTGAGGTCTCTCAGCCTATTCTACCAGGGTTTAAGGGAGGGGTTTGAGGCCGCTGAGGGGCTCGAGGCACATCTCACAGGGGATTACAGAGCACTAGTCGTGGCAGGGATGGGGAGTTCCGCGATTGGAGGTCAGATCCTAGGCGACTGGCTCCTAGAAGATTCCCCCATCCCAATCCACGTATCAAGGGGGTACCACCTCCCCAAGTTCGTTGATGAGAGGATCCTCCTCATAGCCGTGAGCTACTCAGGCAACACGGAGGAGACCCTCACCGCCCTAGAGGAGGGGTTTAGGAGGGGGTGCCAGGTCGTGACGATAACTTCTGGAGGGGTTATGGAGAGGCTTTCGGTGGAGAGGGGTATACCCATGGTCAAGCTCCTCCGGGGAATGCAGCCTAGGGCCTCCCTCCCATGGCAGCTCTCCGCGATTATAAAACTGGCTTGGAGGATAGGTCTAATCCAGAGCATGGAGGATGAGTGGGAGGAGGCCCTGGGGGTGATCGATACCCTGAGGAATGAACTCGCCCCCGAGACCCCTACGAGGTTTAATAGGGCTAAGAAGGTCGCCCTCGCCCTAAAAGGGACGATACCATTCATCTTCGGCCCGAGGATCTTCGAGGGGATCGCGTATAGGTTTAGAACCCAGCTCAATGAGAACAGCAAGGTTCCAGCCTCCTCGGGCTCATTCCCCGAGGGGTTCCACAACGCGGTCATGATCCGCGAGGGTGTGGAGGAGCTGAGGAGGCCCTTAAGCCTCGTATTGATCAGAGACCCGGAGGGGGAGGGGAGGTTGGAGAGGAAGATTGATGCCTTCAAGAGCCTCCTCGAGGGAAGGGTGAGTAGGATCGTTGAGATAACCGCCTCGGGGAGGGGGAAGCTCTCCCGAATCCTCTCGGTCCTATATGTCTGCGACTACGCATCGGTCTACCTCGGCCTCCTCTACGGCCTAGATCCAAGCTCAACAGACTCCATCAAGGCCCTTAAAGAGTTGTAGAGCACAGCATTCAAAATTCAGCCAATCCCTATCACCTTGAATCGAGCTGTGAATCCCCTAGATGGAGCTGGAAAAGGAGCAAAATCCTGGAGGTGAGGGGCTTTAGGCTCTATGAGCGGGAGTAGATGGGAGGCATTTTTGTAGATGGCCTAATGCTCCAGAGCCTCAGCTCTTATACGGACCATATGGGAGCAAAGGCTGCATGACACCCAAGAGCTGATGGTAACAGACTCGATAAGGATCTTAAGGGGGGTTCTATTATCGGTGCGGATGAGTTGGAATCCAAGGGATTTTAAGCGAGGCCGTACAAATGTAAGAAGTACTTTTAGCACTCATGGTCATAGTGATATTATAGGTGTTTAGGCCTCTTGATATCCAAGTTCTAAGGCCTTGATGTTTATCTCTCTCAGGTGGGGGCGCATAAGCGTGTTTACTGCTTCTTTTAGGCCTTCGAGGGTGATGAGCTTGGTCCTCTTAGATAGGGCTCCGAGCATCACCATGTTGGCGACGATGGGGTTTCCCAGGCTGGATGCCTTCTTGTTAGCTGGGATTGAGACCAGTTCAACATCCCCTCTCAGCTCCTTATCCCCTATCTCTGCTAGTATATCCTCCTCAACGAGGACCAGGCCCCCCTTCTTAGCCCTGTTTATGTATCTCCTGTAGGCTGGGGTGGACATGGCCACGAGTATGTCGGTCTCACCCACCTCTATCTCATAGATCTCCCCGTCTGACACCAGGATCTCGGATCTGCTGCTCCCTCCCCTGGCCTCCGTCCCGTAGCTCCTGGTGTTGACGACCTCGTAGCCAGCCCTGAATAGGGCTTCAGATAGGAACTCCCCCGCCGAGATTATCCCTTGGCCCCCGGTTCCTGAGAGGAGGATCTTAACCTCCACCTCTAACACCCCTGGGCCCTCTTTATGATGTTCATTAGGGATTCGGTGAACTCGGGTCTCTCCCTCTTAACGAAGACCCCCAACTCCACCTTCCCCTCCAAAGGCCCTAAAACCCTCTCGGTGACCTTCAGCCCCTCCAGTATCCCTCTGGCTCTATCCACCTCCTCCGAGTCCACCCTTATCAGCCTCCCATAGGATATGTGGTCGACCAGTCTAGCCCTAGCCTCTAGGCCTCCCAACGCCTCGTTCACCTCCTTTATTGCCTCCTCGGCTGGGATGTTGGGGAGGATGTAGAAGTAGTCTGTCCTGGCTGGCCTGCCGCGGATGTATGTGCTCTCCGCGAACATCTCGAGTATCCGGGTTGGCAGCTCCTCGATGGGGGCCCTGATCCTGAATATGTGCCTCTGATTTGTTGGACACTGGCTTAGGACCTCTATGAAGGAGAAGCCCTTATGTTGGATGCCCTCCATTATGCTCCGAGTGAGCTCAACGGCGTGGTAGGTCGTCCACCTGGCGACATAACTGGCTCCGGCAGCTGAGACGAGCTCAACGAGGTCGAATGGGTGCTCGGGGTTCCCATATGGGGAGGTGTCCGTTGGGCCCCCATAGGGGGTTGTAGGGGCTAGCTGGCCTCCAGTCATCCCGTAGTTCATGTTGTTGACGAGGATGGTGGTCATATCTATGTTTCGGCGGGCCGCGTGGATCAGGTGGTTACCCCCGATCCCCGCCCCATCCCCATCCCCGGTGAAGATCACCGTGACCAGATCCTGCCTGTAGACCTTAGCCCCGGTCGCGAAGGCCAGGGCCCTCCCATGAGTCGTGTGGAGGGTGTCCCCCTTGAAGTATGGGCTCGGAATCCAGGCTGAGCATCCAATCCCTGAGACGCAGAGGAGTCTATCCTGGGGTATGCCTAGCTGGTCTATAGCCCTGATGAAGGAGTTGAGGATTATCCCGTTCCCACATCCGGGACAGAATAGGGTTGGGAGCTCCCTCACATACCTCTCCCTAAGGTACCTTAGAGTTCTCAAACTCATTGTCGGAGCCTCCTAATAGCTTCAAGTATCTCATCCGAGGTGTGGAGAACCCCCCCAACCTTGGGGAGGGAGACCACCTGGGCTCGGCCCCTCGCCGCCCTCTCCACCTCTCTGACCATCTTTCCGATATTCATCTCGACCACCAAGATGGCTCTAACCTCCTCGGAGATGGCTGAGACCTCCTCCTCTGGGAAGGGCCAGAGGGTTCTCAGCCTGAGCAGGCCCACCCTTATCCCCATGGACCTGGCCCTCTTCACGGCGCTGTAGCTCGGCCTAGCCGAGGCCCCGTATGAGACAACTGCTAAATCGGCGTCCTCGAGGTGATGGGCGGCGATATCCGTGATCTCCCTCCTCGCCCTCCTTATCTTCTCATTTATCCTCTCAACCTTCATCCGCATGTATCTCGGGCTGTCATCCCTCCTCCCAGTAGGCCTGTGGGAGGAGCCAGTTATGAGGAGCCTGTACCCCTCCCCAAGTAAGGGCATCTCGGGAACCCCAGAGGGGTCTTCGGTGCCGAAGGGCGTGCATTCAGGGCCCTCAGGCCTTCTCCTCTCCAAGACCTCAACCTTCTCCGGGACAATAAGCCTCTCCTTTATGTGGGCTATGGCCCCATCAGCCATGAGGAGGACTGGGACCCTGAACCTCTCGGCCAGGTTGAAGGCCCTAACGGTCAGATCGAACATCTCCTGGACAGACCATGGCGAGAGGGCGATGGCCTCATAGTCGCCGTGGGCCCCATACCTGGCCTGGTAGACATCCTGCTGGGAGGGCATGGTGGGCTGGCCCGTGGAGGGGCCGCTCCTCTGGACATCGACGATCACGCATGGGGTCTCCGTCATGTAGGCGTATCCTATATTCTCCTGCATCAGGCTGAAGCCTGGGCCTGAGGTGGCGGTCATAGCCTTAGCCCCAGCCCAGGAGGCCCCTATCACGGCGGCGATGGAGGCTATCTCATCCTCCATCTGGAGGAAGAAACCCCCAACCTTCGGGAGCTCAGAGGCCATGTACTGGGAGATCTCATTCGCAGGCGTTATGGGATACCCAGCGAAGAACCTACACCCCGCCCTTATGGCGCCCTCCCCACAGGCCACATTACCCAAGACCAGGTGCCTCCCAGGGCTCAGCATGTTCACTCCTCCTCAACGCTTATGCATAGGTCCGGGCAGAGGCGTTCACACCACCTGCACCCTATGCAGTCCCCGGCGAGGGTGGGATAGAAGCCCCCTAGGAGCGCCCTCCTATCAGACCTCCTCAAGACCCTTCCACCGAGCTTGTTGCAGGCGTATACGCAGATCAGGCATCCCTTACATAAAGCCTCCTCAATCTCTATGCGAAAACGCTTCTCTTTCTGAGCTATTGAACTTATAAACCCCAATTTAATCAGATCAACATCGATTTCGGGTTCTATTAAAATATTCACCCGAATCGGATTTAAAGAAGGCCTTTCGCCCTCATCCACTCCTCCCTAACCCTCTCTAGGAGCCCCGGCTTCAGGTATAGGTCTAGGGCCGTCATGGCGAGGATCTTCGCGGCCAATATGAGGGCCTCATGACCCTTCTCAGACCTCGCAGCGTCCCTGAACTCCGGGGTGTGCCCGACGATGGTCTCCGGGCCTATCGCCAGGTAGAAGTTGCAGATGGGGGTTACCTGGCTCACATTCCCAACATCTGTGGAGCCTCCGCCAGGGGGCATCCTCCCCTCCTGGGGATTGTAGACATCGACCCCTAGGGCCCTCATGTTCTCCTCTATGGCGTCTGCGAGGGTTAGGTTTATTATGGTATTGGCGTAGGTGTTGGCGTAGTTCCAGAACTTAACCTCAGCCCCTGTGGCCAGGGCTGCGCCTCGGGCGCAGTTCTTCACCTTCTCCGAGACCTCTTGGAGGTAGTTTATGTCCGCTGCCCTGACATAGAACTTCGCTGAGGCGTAGTCTGGGACGATGTTCGGGGCCTCTCCCCCCTTCTCTATTATCCCGTGGATCCTGACATCTGGCCTCACGTGCTGGCGTAGGGCGTCTACGGCCCTGAACATCAATAGGAGGGCGTTCAGGGCGTTCACCCCCTCCCATGGGGCGGCACCTGCATGGGCGGCCTTCCCATGGAACTCGAACTGGATCGCTTCCCTGGCATAGGAGCTCTGGCGGCTCGCCATATTCCTTGAGCCCGGGTGCCAAATGAGGCAGGCATCCGCGGCCCTGAACTCCTCGATCATTATCACCTTGCCACCGGCATTCTCCACACCTCCCTCCTCCGCGGGGGTTCCGAAGACCATCAATGACCCCTCTATATCCTGCAACACACTGCTCAACGCCAGAGCGGCTCCCACGCCCCCAGTCCCGATCAGGTTGTGGCCGCAGGCGTGCCCAAGACCCTTCAGGGCGTCGTATTCGCAGAGGATGCCTACAACGGGCCTCTCAGCCCTGCCCCTCTTGGAGGCGGTGAAGGCTGTCTTCATGCCCGACACGCCCAACCTCACCTCGAATCCCCCCTCCCTCAGGGCGGATGTCAATATCTCCGAGGCCCTGAACTCCTGGTGGCCTATCTCTGGGTTCTCATGGATCGTGTCAGCCATCCATATTATCCTATCCCTCAGTCTATCGACCTCGGAGGAGACTAACCTCTTCAGGGAATCTAGATCCATCGCATCAACTATCTGTCTTTAGAGGTTTAAAAAAACTTTCAATCAAGAAGTTATAAATACTTATTCTAATTCTTTTATTCTAATGAGAAATTCTTCTCTTTCTTTTTCTACTTCATGAATTCTTTTCCTTAGATATTCTATTTCTTCGGATATTTCACCTAGCCAGTCTTTTATTTTTATTTTGCATTCCTCTATTGTTGCTTTCTCTATGTATCGCGAGACATCCCTTGGTGGGCCCTTCTCAAGGGTGTTTAATGGTTGGTCTATTCTCGGCGGTCTTGTGAAGGGGAAGAAGTGCCTCGTGGTTCGAGGCCCCATCAGGTTCCCGCTAAGCCCGGCCGAGATCACCTCTCTCGGGCTTATTTTCCTCTCTGGCTCTTCCACGTATCGGTCTATCCTCCTACATCCAACCCTTAATCCTGGGTTTTTTTGAGCGTTCAATAGCAGGACTGGTATCTCGTTGTATCCTAGGCTCAGTAGGGCGAGCCAGCGGTGCATCCCATCCAATATGACACGGGTCTCCTCGTCGGCTATTATAGGGTATTTCAAAACGCCATCCTTGATGAGTTCCCGTCTCAGGAGTTCTAGGTATAGGGGGGAACCCTTCTCATGGGGCTTAAGTTCCTCTATCGGCATTAGTGTTATCTTGTATCCTGGCTCACCCTTTTCTTCTAGGTTCACTTCAATTACCGACCTCCGGTTATGTCTCTATATAGGTGAAGAGACCTCTATCTTTTCAGGTTCATAGTCTAACAACTTTCCCATTAGGAACTGTTCGTAGGCTCCGAGGTCGAGTAATCCGTGGCCGCTGTAGTTCATCGCGATGACCTTCCCCTCCCCGGTCTTCCTGCATCTCAGGGCCTCATCTATGACGAACCTCAGGCTGTGGGCTGTCTCTGGGGCTATTATCAGCCCCTCAGTCTGTGCTAGGATCCTCGCCGCCTCGAAGACCTCGTTCTGATGGTAGGCTACTGAGCGCATATATCCCTTCTTGATCAGGTATGATATCGATGGGGCCATCCCGTGGTATCTGAGGCCTCCCGCGTGGATCGGGGGGCATGAGTATCGATGTCCTATTGTGAGCATCTTAAGGAGCGGCGTCATCTTCGCGGTGTCCCCATAATCATAGGTGTAGATCCCCCTTGTGGTGTGGGGGACGGCCTTCGACTCGCATGCCACGAACTCCGTCTCAGCCTCACCCCTCAGCCTATCCATCATGAAGGGGTATGAGAAGCCGGCGTAGTTGGAGCCCCCTCCAATGCAGCCGCAGATCACGTCTGGGTACAAGCCTATCTTCTCGAACTGCCTCTTCGCCTCAAGGCCCACAATGGTCTGGTGCAGGAGGACGTGGTTCAGGACGGAGCCTAGGGAGTATCTCGTATCCTCGTTCTTCAACGTGTCCTCTATAGCCTCGCTTATGGCTATACCCAATGTTCCGGGATGCTCTGGGTTCTCCATAAGCAGCCTCCTCCCGAAATCTGTCTGGTCACTTGGGGATGGGAATATCTCCGCTCCATAAAGCTGTGCTATGGTCCTCCTCCCAGGCTTCTGGTGGTAGCTCACCCTGACCATGTAGATCCTACACCTCAAACCGAATATCGAGCAGGCGAATGCCAGGGCGGTCCCCCACTGCCCGGCTCCGGTCTCGGTGACGAGCCTCCTTACCCCCTGCTCCCTGTTATAGTAGGCTTGGGCCAGGGCCGTGTTTGTCTTATGGCTCCCAGTTGGGCTGAAGTTCTCGAGTTTGAGGAATATCTTCGCTGGGGTCTTCAGAAACCTCTCCAGCCTCCTAGCCCTATAGAGGGGCGTGGGCCTAGGTAGCCTTAGATAAGCCTCGAGGACCTCCTCGGGTATCCTCAAATACCTATCCGTCGAGACCTCCTGCCTTATTAGCTCCTTGGCGAATATCCTCTCCAGCACCCTTGGCTCGACCGGCTTGAGGGTTGTCGGGTCCAGGGGTGGAGGTAGAGGCTCGGGGAGATCCGCCTGGATGTTATACCATGAGGTGGGGATCTCATCAGCGTCGAGGTAGGTGAAGGACTCCTTCATAGATGCCTTAATGCTCATTTAAATCCACTTCCGTATATTTTAGTGCTTTTAGGAGCAGAATGATCCATGAACATATTTAAGCTTTACTGCGCAAAAAGGTACGTGAGGGTAGGGCTTGTGGGAGTCCATAAGGAAGCACCTTGAGGACTACCCAGAGAGGTTGAAGGTTGCCAGGATCCTGGTGGAAAAGGGGTTAACCGTGAAGAATGGCAAGATCTACCTCAACGAGATAGAGATCCCCTCCGCGAGGATAGCGAGGGCCGTGGGAGTAGATAGAAGAACGGTGGGTGAGACTATAGCATCAATAGAGGCGAACAGAGAGCTTCGAAACATATTCGAGGGGTTAAGATCAGCTGGACACTCCCTGAAGGAGATAGCCAGACACCTCGGCCTGGGGGTTGTCGAGATAACACCCATCGACGCAAGGCTCCCCGGCATACTGGCGAATTCAGCTATGATCCTAGCGGAAAGGGGGATAAGCATAAGGCAGGCGATCACCGACGACCCAGAACTCTCACCTGAGCCTAAGCTGACCCTAATCGCTGATAGAAAGATACCAGGAGAGCTCATCCCGGAGTTCCTAAGGGTGAAGGGCGTCGCCAAGGTCTCCATCTACTAGCGAGAGCATCCCTAAATGCAAGGGAGGTGAACCCTCAAAGGCCTTCTAAAGAGGGGGGAAAATGTCATATCCTGAACTAGCTAATCCTAAACCGATGAGCCTGAGTGTGAAAGAGGATTTGAAGCGCCTAGTCCAAGAGGCTGTCGAGTCGGAGAGGGAGAGGCTCTGTGAGATAAGCCTCTGGCTATATGAGAACCCTGAGCTCGGAAGCGAGGAGTTCAAGGCGGCCGAGCTTCTGACAAGGGAGCTTGAGGATAGGGGTTTCAGGGTTGAGAGGGAATTTATGGGCATGCCCACCGCCTTCCTCGCCTCGTATAGAGGTAGGGGAGAGGGGGGAAGAGTCGCCATCCTGGCCGAGTATGATGCCCTTCCAGGAGTAGGACATGGATGCGGCCACAACCTCATAGCCGCCTCGGCCCTAGGAGCTGGGATCGCCGTTAGCAGGGTAATGGATAGACTTGATGGCGAGATCCTCGTGGTTGGGACGCCGGCGGAGGAGGGGCACGGCCCAAGCGCTGGGAGCAAGGTGATAATGGCTGAGAAGGGCCTCTGGGACTCCGTGGACGCAGCCCTGATGGTCCATCCATCGACGAGGTGGAGCGTCGGAAACCCATCCCTAGGCATATGGACGGTCAGGATGGAGTTCGAGGGCAGACCCTCCCACGCAGCCGCCAGCCCCCACGAGGGGATCAACGCATTAAACGCGGCCACCCTTGCCTATATAGCCACCCACATGCTGAGGCAGGAGGCTAGGAGGGACGCAAACTTGGTCATCCATGGGATAATCTCGGAGAGGGGATTGGCATCGAACATCATACCGGAACGGGCTGTATGCGAGTTCGGGGTGAGGAGCAGCGACGAGGAGTACCTCGAGGAGATGGTCGGAAAGGTGGAGAGATGCGCTGAGGGGGCAGCATTAGCCATGGGGGCGAAGGTTAAGGTGACCAAGAGGAGGCTCTACAGCGCCAAGAAGTTGAACGAGCCCCTATCAGAGCTGTTATGGGGCAATCTGAGGATCCTAGGCGTGGAGGTTGAGGACCTCAAGGAATCCATGAGGGGGATACCCCTAGCCTCGACGGACTTCGGAGACGTCTCTAGGAGGACCCCCGCAGCAGAGGGCTATATAAAGATAGCCGAGGAGGGCATACCAGGGCACAGCAGGGAGTTCGCCCAGGCATCCATCACCCCGACAGGGCTCGAGGCCATGATAATAGGCGCGAAGGCCCTGGCCATGACGGCGGTGGACCTACTCGCAGACCCCAAGAACCTGGAGAGGGCGAGGAAATACTTCCAAGCCCATTAAACCATATCTCATAACGGGCCAGGTCCAAGAAGACACCAGAAATTTTAACATGGATTGGCTCAAGTGGGCTCGATGCTGATCCTAATAGTCTCCATCTCCGGCCACGGTGATGCGGTCAAGCATCTCAGCGGCATATCCTCGGCGTCGGTTAAGAGGGGACATTCAGTGATCATCTTCTTTACAGGAGATGGTGTAAACCATTTAAGGGAGGAGGAGCTGCTGACCGAGCTCTCCTCAATGGGTGTCAGGCTCATGGCCTGCAGAACCAGTGCCAAGGAGAGGAAGATGGCCCTCGAAGGAGTTCACCAAAAAGTGGTTGAGATGAGCAGCCTAAGCATGCTCGTCGAACTCCTGGAGACCTGCGACAGGGCTCTATTCCTGTGAGGCGATGACCCGTTGGGAAGGGTATTGATCATTATCAAGAGCGGCTTGGGGGATGGGTCACAAGCGGCTGAGGGGCTGCGCCTAGCCGCTGCCATGTTTGGGATGGACATGCTCCCAACCCTCGTATTTCTTGACCGGGGAGTAGATCTTCTTCTACCTGGAGGAGTCGAAGGGGATCCCCTAGATTATCTTAAGGCTATATCCAGCCTCGCGGGAGTTAAAGCCTTAAAGGATTCGCTTGGGAGTATGGATCTAAACCAGGAGCTTGAGGTCGAGGCCATCGATATGGACAGGTTGATCGACCTGATCCTTGAATGCGAATCGGTCATCGCTCTTTAGGGGGATCAAGGGGATTGGGAACCCTCTTCATCATAGGTAGCACCTCGGAGTTGGAGACGGTCTTTCAAATAGCTAGGAGGATCAAGGAGAGGGGCAGCAAGGTGATCCTAGTCTTCAGAGGGGAGGGGGCTCGATTTATAGATCACCCCTCCTTCAGGGAGGAGACGGGCTTCTCAGATGGGATCTACATCCTTAAGGATGGGAAGGAATACTGTGGGGGGATATCTGCGAAGACCATCAGCCCTCATGAGTTGGTGGAGATGATGGAGTCCTGTGAGAGGGTTGTCTCCTGGGTCTAGCTCTCCACCCACCAGATCCAGGCTTTTCTCTCTTTTGAGTATTCCCCCTTTATCACTCCGTTTAGTCGAAGCTTATTGAGGAAGACGGGGGTTGAATCGGGGCAGCGGATGAGCCTTCTATCAGCTTCCTCCTGAACCTCCCTGGTGGTGAGTGGCCTCCCAGCCCTCTTCAGAACCGATAGGACGAAGCCTACGGCCTCGTCCTCCACAAGTTTCTCCCCCATCATCCAATAAAGGGCAACAGGCGCCCTTTATCATTATCGCTCGTAAGCCACCATGGGAGGGACGATGAACTGAGATGTGACAACCCTTTATGCTTAAGGGGCCTTTCTCAGTATCTCACCTCGAAATTATCGTACTCACCAGTCGGATCCTCCCACCTCACCTCTAGCCCCATCACCCTAGCCATTGGGGGCCCCCTCCTACACCACTCGATAAGCCTCCCCAACTGCTCCTCATCCCCCTCAGCGACTACCTCGACCCTTCCATCCCTGAGGTTTCTAACCCATCCCTTCAGCCCCAGCTCTAGGGCCTTTCTCCGGGTGTTGCTCCTGTAGAAGACCCCCTGAACCCTTCCGGAGACAAATATATGAACCCTCCTCAAAACCAATAGGCTCACCCACATATCATTCCATGAAGTCATAGGAGCTTAGGTTTTATTGCGCAGATCCCCTATGATCCTGGGGGTTGCCGGGAAAGATTTAAAAATAGCCCCTTATGGGGATTGGATGGTGTGAAAATTGTCTGCAGCACCTCAGATGACTGGAACGCCCGTCCTCATCCTTAAGGAGGGCTCGACCAGAGAGAGGGGCAGGGGAGCCCAGAGGAATAATATCGCGGCGGCCATGGCCATCGCCGAGGCCCTGAAGAGCTCTTTGGGGCCGAAGGGGATGGATAAGATGCTTGTGGACAGTTTCGGGGATGTGACGATAACGAGCGATGGGAGGACAATACTAGATGAGATGGATGTCCAGCACCCGGCTGCGAAGATGATGGTCGAGGTGGCTAAGGCCCAAGACCAGGAGGTGGGTGATGGAACCACGAGCGTAGTGGTTCTAGCCGGAGAGCTTCTGAACAGGGCACAGATGCTCATGGATAAGCAGGTCCACCCCACAGTCATCCTAGACGGCTACAGGAAGGCTTCCGAGAAGGCCCTCCAGAGGCTTGAGGATATCGCGATACCAGTGGATCCGAGGGATAAGGAGTACCTCAGGAAAGTTGCGATGACCTCCATGGCGAGCAAGCTTGTGGCCGGGAACAAGGAGCAGCTCGCCGACATAGCGGTGGAGGCCATCCTCAAGGTCTCGAGGGAGGAGGAGGGGCGTCTGAAGGCGGATCTCAACGACGTCGCGGTGGTTAAGAAGGCTGGAGAATCTATAACCGACACGAGGCTGGTGGACGGTGTCATCATAGACAAGGAGGTTGTCCACCCGAGGATGCCCAAGAGGATTGAAAAGGCCAGGATAGCACTGGTGAACAGGGCCTTGGAGGTCAAGAAGACCGAGTTCGACGCCAAGATAAACATAGAGTCCCCTGAGGAGATAGAGGCCTTCCTTATGCAGGAGGAGGAGATGCTAAGGTCTATGGTAGAGAAGGTGAAGGCATCAGGGGCCAATGTCCTCTTCTGTCAGAAGGGTATAGACGACGTCGCCCAGCATTTCCTAGCTAGGAGCGGGATAATGGCTGTGAAGCAGGTGAAGGAGTCAGACATGGAGAAGCTCGCAAAGGCCACAGAGGGGAGGGTGGTCACAAGCTATGATGACCTTAGGCCGGAGGACCTGGGATACGCCGAGCTGGTGGAGGAGAGGAAGATAGGTGACGACAAGATGGTCTTCGTCGAGGGATGTAAAGACCCGAAGGCTGTCTCCATCCTCATAAGGGGTGGCTCTGAGAGGATCGTCGATGAGGCCGAGAGGTCGATC
>CALIUM010000020.1 GCA_938048735.1 uncultured archaeon | reverse complement strand
GCGGAGATCCGGCCGTCTTCGGTGGGTCTATGAGGACCGCGCTGCTCATTTGAACCAAAGGGAATTATGACCAGTTCTTTACCCTCATCTAATGGCCTCTTTAACCTCGGTCCATGACATGAAGGGCATGAAGACCTTGTTAGTTATGCTATCTCCTTCCACTTAATTCATCATTTTAAAATAGATCCAAAATCAAATTTTCGTCTAAACTTTTCTCATAAAAACATAGTATATTAACAATTATATATAAAAAAAAAGGAGGTTTGATTCTAGCCTAATTTAAGCCAGTCAAATAGTAGGAATCTCATCTGGCCTATGAATAGGGCCATCCTTGTCATCACGGTGTTCCCGAATAATGCCCCGAAGCATATCATCATTATGTACCTTCCGAGCTGCGCGGTGTATTTTAGGACCCCTTTTTCCCTCTGGGCTTTACCTATGGAGAAGATGAAGTATGTGATGGTTAATATTACCATTACTCCGAGGAGTGCTTGGTTTATGTCTTTTACACCCGTTATGGTGGATCGGATCTGTGTGATGAAGTTTGCGTCTATTCCGCTACCTAAGGAGATTCCTATGCCTATTCCGACGAGGAGGGCTAGGGGCCATCGGCTCAGCCACGCAACCTGCCTGAAGAATCTTGTGAACAGAAGAACTCCGAGGATTATCGGTACTATCCAGGTGGTCTCCCCCTTTGTTATTAAACCTCCGATGGCGATGTCCAGTATGTTTCTAATGCCCATCACGGTGGTTATGGCTACTCCTAGGCCTAGCATGGTGTGCTCCGCGAACTTGAACAGCGGAGTATCCTTGAATGGGTAGCTGTATATCATTAGCATATAGGCGGCGGCTACCCAGACCCCGAGTTCCGTCATCACATCGGCCATTAGCCCTCCCTCCTTCTAGCCCCCCTAGCTGCGAAGTACCCTATGTTCCCTAGGATTACGCATACGAAGATCAGGATGTGGGTTGTAGAGATCGCGTCCAACCCGGCGGTTGCCTCCCCAGGCCTGTTGATCAACTTCTCATACTCTCCCCCACCCCTCAGGCCAACGACGAGGCCCTTGAGTTGGCCTGCTGCCACATATGGCTGAGCCCCGGGGCCGACTATCCCCAGGGTTCCTCCAACACATGCGATTCCATATGGTGTCTGCCACTGGCGGAGGTATTCAACCCAGCCTGGGGTCCCTGACCAGAGACATATGAATAGGTCTATGTCGTTTAGGCTTTTTAGGCCGCTCATGACGGGAAGGTTCTCTATCGGCGTTCCATAGTAGTCCTTCTTCACGAGCCCCGGGATATCCCTGGCGAAGGCTGCCATGGCGGCCTCTCCCCCCGCGAAGAAGCCTAAGTTCACATAGTCCCTCCCATACTCCTTCCCCTTCTTATCGACATATCTCAGCGTCCTTTCCGCTAGGATAGGACCCTCATCCCTCCCCATCGCCAAGATGATGATCCTCACATCAGGCTTATTGAAGACATGCTGGGTCATGGCCACGGCTATCGGACCCATCTCTGGCCAGTTCCCAGCTATGAACTCGAAGGCTATGATGACGACGGAGCCCGGCTTAGCAATCTCGTCAACAGCCTTGTAGGCCTTCAGGGTGGCATCTGTGACGGTGATGGGAAGGCCCAAGGGGCGGAGGAGAGGTATTATTATGACCACTATCACGGCAGCGTAGAGGATCCTGTGATCGATACTCTGAAGTCTATCCCAGAACCCCTTCCTCTCCACCTCTATTCCTCCCTCCCCAGGTAACCCCTCTCCATTCCTAGGAGCGTTCTTATCCCTAATGATACGGTTCCTACGACGACGCAGATTAGGAAGGCCCTCTGAGCGGCTACGTTAGGAACCATCATTATCCAGTCTCCGACCACTGGGAAGCCCTTCCAGATGATCTCCCCTATCGGGGCATTCATCATCATGGTGATTATCCCACTGGCTAACATGAGGAAGGCCTCGAAATTCCTAGCCCTGAAGGCCCTGTAGGCAGCTGAGGAGATGAAGAGGGCGAGTATGGAGTACATCGCCGCGTCTATGGGGAGAAAGATGTTGGTGTAGAGCCACTGATAAATGGGGTGCCTCACAGTTCCGAATAGGCCAACTATTATCATTAAGTACATTATGAATAGACACCATATGCTGAAGATCCATTGGCCCCTCGTCCTCTTCATAAGATGGTTCAAATGTATTCGTGTGATGTTGATCAGCCCCATGAGGAGGGCGAATGCTGCTATTATGACGGCCCATCTCTGCACGGTAGTTGAGATCCCCGCTACCTGCGGGATCTCAGCTCTGAAATAATAATCAATGAGCATCAGGAATCCCGCTATCAACGTGATCCCTATGGGGATCTCCCTCTGCCTCAGAAACGACATTTCTCATCCGCCTCCTATAACTTCAATAGGTTGATCAACCAGTTACTCCCCACCGCGGAGAGGATCAGCCCCACCACGAGCAGGATCATGGCCCAGTACTTGCCCACATCCTGTCCCGCTATACTAGCGACCTGAACAGGTTCTCCAGATAGATATGCGCCTGCTGCGAAGAGCTCATCTCCTAGGAGGGTGTAGTCGCAGACGGCCACGAAGAAGGGTGTCTGGCTCGTTGAGGCGGTTCCCGCAACCTGCATGGCCCCTGCCAAGAATCCAGACTCGGCGAATATTAGGGCCTCAGCCATGAAGTACCCCATGAGGAAGCTGGCTGCGGGCCTCTCCCTCTGGAGCACACCTTGAACTCCCGTCGCGTATGTGAACCTGTGGCTTGACATGTACCGAATATTATACTCGTTAACCCACTCTGGAACTCCAGCCACAGCAGCGGCCTCCCTATACATTTGAATCACCAGGGGTATCGTCTCAGCCACATAGATGGTAGTTATCAGAGGTATACCATTCTGGGCGCACTTCCTAGCCACATAACTAAGGATTGATAAGCCCGCGATGGTCTGAGGAGCCTCAGAAGAGTATAGCGATGCTAAACCCTTCGTGAAGTGGACCGGCCTCCCCATCTCTGTAGCCCTCCCAATGGCCTCATCTATGACGTCGAGTCCAGGTACCCTCCTAATCTCAGGTTTGACACCCTTTCTAGCCCTATAAATCATGTATAGAACCGAGCCGCAGAGTATTAACAGAGTTATGAATCCACTTAGGGATTTCATCGATCTTAAAATAATATAACATATTTAAAATTTTTGGATATTCATTATGTGCGTGAGCTGAGAGAACCCATATATAGCCTAGTCTAGGATAACATAGATGAACCCAAACCCTCTACAAACTATAGCAACTTCCTCTATAGCTTAAAGATTTATCAATACCTACCTCCGACTAACAATATCTATATCACCTTATAATAAAAAGGGATATCTCAGGTAAAGTCTAATATTAAACCACCTATTCCTTACTAAAATCATGAGTATATAAAATTCAAGCTAAAGCTGACCTACCCTATTTAAATCCGCCGAGGATCTACTCATGTTCGTCATTAAAATAACTATTATCATCAATACGAGATTTTAATAAGAGAAGATCCCCTATCACATATAAGGTAACTATCATATTAAGTTTTCCAAAATTAGAAATATAGGTGTTAAATGCCTTTACACCATTTTAACTTCACCGAAAGGCTTTAAAAATCCATCATTGAGTGGTTTGCGATGAAACATGGCCATTCCCGAGTATGAGAGGTTGACATGGGCTGTTGTTCATTGCAGGGGTGTTCTCCACACCGCTCATGGCGCCAATCTTGTGAGGACCCTGGCGACGGCTGGGATGGTCGCGGGTAAAGAGTCCTACTACTACATGAGGTATGATGACTCCCCCGAGAGGGATAATGTGCCGATGATATTCTACGCTGTGATGGGGGATCCCAAGGTCGATGTAGTTCTACATGAGGAGGTTGAGCCCGTCGGCAAGCTCTTCGACGCCGTGGTTGTGATGGACTCCTCCTTGCTTCTCCACAGGACCTCCCAGAGGGCCCTCATCCTCGACGGGACGAAGGAGGATGCTGTGCTCGTGGTCAACACCTCCCTCCCACCGGAGAGGGTCTTGGAGATTGTGGGGGAGAGGCAGCTGGCCCATGATTGGAGGGGAAGCCTCGTCAACATCAGGGCTAGGACATACGACCCTGAGATAGCCTACCCGCTTCTCGGAGCCCTAGCCAAGGCATGGAATGGGATTAGGATCGAGGATATCATAGGGGCCCTCGAGCTGCTGGGGAAGGGGGAGAAGGCATCGGTGGTCGAGGAGGCTTATAGGGATGCTGAGCCCATAAGGGTGTTCCTCAGGGCTGGGGAGAGGGCCCTTGGGAGGTTGGAGCTCCCTGAGGCCAGGGGATGGTGGGACTTGGAGACCTACAGGGCCTATCAGGCTGCGGCTGCTGGGGCTAGAACCTATGAGGAGAGGATGATGGCGATGCCGAGGTGGGAGGTGCTGGCCCCGGGTTTGATAGAGTTCGGGCCCACTCCAGGGGAGAAGAACATAGGATTCACAACATCCTTCGAGAGGTATCTAAGGCCAAAGGTGGATAAGGGGAAATGCACTGACTGCAAGCTCTGCTACCACTACTGCCCCGACGGGGCGATGGGCTTTGAGGCCATTGTGGATCTGAACTACTGCACGGGCTGCGGGATCTGCGCCGAGGTCTGCCCCGTCAAGGCCATAACCATGGTGGGAGAATGGGAGGCTGAGAAGGGGCTGAGGGAGGAGGAGCTTCTGACCATAGAGGAGGCCCTAAGGGAGTACATGTACTGAGGTGGAGGGGTTGTAATATGAGCGCGGTAACAGCCAGGCCTGTTCAAACGCTCATCCCAAAGACGAAGATATGGACTGGAACCAGGGCCATAGCGGAGGCCGTGAAGATCGCCGATGTGGACGTGATAGCCGCCTATCCCATAAGACCCTACACAGGGGTGATGAATGAGCTTGCCAGGATGATCTCTGACGGGGAGTTCAGCGCGGAGATAATCGTCGCAGACTCGGAGCACTCCCAGTTCGAGATAGCCAAGCACGCATCAGCCGTTGGGGCCCGGACCTTCGTCGGGAGCTCGGGGGTTGGCCTCCTCTACGCCGCGGAGGCCATCACGGTCACAGCCCTCGCCCAGTTGCCCGTTGTAGCCCTGGCGGGGTGCAGGGCCCTGGACGACCCCGGCAACTTCGGGATGGAGTGGAATGATACGCTGGTATTCCGAGACTTCGGCTGGCTCGTCTCATGGGCCAAGGATGCCCAGGAGGCCCTGGACATGACCCTCGTCGCATACAGGGTGTCGGAGGATAGGAGGGTCCTGCTCCCCCACTTCGTGGCTGTGGATGGAGCCGCCATAACCCACATAGCCTCCCCGGTCACACCCCCAGATGAACGGATAGAGGGCTTCCTCCCCCCGTACAAGCCTCCCTATCCACTAGATCCCGAGTACGGACCCGTGACGAAGGCCCAGCATATCGCCCCCTCCCTCATCGGACCCGAGCAGAGGAAGGTCGTCGACGCCTCCATGAAGAGGTCTAGGGAGGTGATAGAGGAGGCCTGGAGAGACTTCAGCAGGCGTGTTGAGAGAAGCTACCCACCCTTCCTAGAGTCGGCATATATGGATGACGCGGAGCTTGCCATCGTGACGATGGGGGCCTACACGAAGGACGCCGTATATGTAGCCAAAAAGCTCAGGGGGAGGGGGGAACGGGTTGGGGTGGTCAGGTTGAGGTACTGGAGGCCATACCCTGCCCAGGAGCTCAGGGAGTCCCTGGAAGATGTGAAGGGGATAGCCGTCCTTGATTTCTCATACTCCTTTGGATCCCCAGACATGGGAGGAGCCTTCTACAACGAACTCAGGGCAGCCCTATGTGAGGCCTCCCAGAAGCCTCTGATCCTGGATTTCCTATTTGCTGGTGGAAGGGAGCCGAACGTGGGGCACTTCGAGAAGGCTGTGGAGATAACCAAGAGGGCTGTGAAGAGGGGGAGGCCGGATAGGCTTGTATACTGGCTAACCTTGAGGGGGGAGGATATATGAGCCTCCAGCCGATCAGAGCCCCAAAAGAGCTTGGATCTGTAGACTACTACACGTCAGGCCATAGGACATGCGCTGGTTGCGGCCCAGCCATAGGTTATAGGCTGGCGACAAAGGCCGCCGGGCCCAAGACCGTTCTCCTGGGGCCAACGGGTTGCATGTATGTCGCCAACGGCCACCAGTTCCTCACATCCCCATACGCGGTGCCATGGTTTCACACCCAGCTCGGGGGAGGTGGGGCCGCCGGGATAGGGACCGCAGCGGCCTTCAGGGCCCTGATCTCGAAGGGGAAGAGGAGGAGGGAGGAGGTCAATGTTCTCGTATACGGGGGCGACGGGGGCTTTGCCGACATCGGTTACGCTGGCCTCTCGATGGCATTGACCTATGACTATCAACGCCTCCTCTACATACTCTACGACAACGAGTCCTACGCCAACACGGGCATCCAGGCCTCGAGCACAACCCCCTGGGGCGCCACCACCACCTTCACCCCCACGGGGAAGGTGAAGAGGATCGGGAACGAGAGGATGAAGAAGAACGTGGCGCTGACCATCGCAGCCCATCCCGGGGTTAGATATGTCGCCACCTCAGCCCTATACCCGCCAATGGACCTCGCTAACAAGGTGAGGAAGGCCCTGAACTCCGGAGGACCAGCCTTCATACAGGTCTTGACGCCGTGCCCGAAGGGGTGGTTCTTCGACCCCAAGCACACCATAACCCTAAGCAGGCTGGCCGTTGAGACAGGGGCCTGGGCCCTCTGGGAGTACGAGGAGGGAACCTTCAGCCTCACATACAAGCCCCCAAAGAGGAGAGGCCTGAGGGATTACATGAGGATGCAGGGAAGGTTCACCCACCTGAGCGACGAGGATATAGAGAGGCTGGACAGGATGATAGAGGAGCAGTGGAAGCTATGGCTCGAGTCTGACAGGCAGGGGAGGCTCATCCTCCCCTGGACCCCACCCCCAACCCCCCTCTAAGATGATAAGGAGGGCCCCTTCACCCCTTTTGATCTTCCCATCCATAACCCCCGATATAGCCAGCTTTGCGCCACACTCAGAATTGGACATCTAGGAGGCCTTGATCCTGATGCTCTTCTCAGTGGCTTTCCTGGTGAGGCTCCTCCTAATCGTCAGCCTCGCGTGCATCGACAGATCCCAAGTCCCATAGCGGTTGTAGAGTACATATCTCTCCCCGGCCAGCCTCTCTAGGAAGGCTAGAATGGGCTCCTCCACATCTGCCCCGCCACTGATCAGCTCATAGCCCAGAGCTAGGCCTGAGAGGAAAGTTCCAGAGGCTAGGTTCTCCTTAAACTCCTCCAGGTCGAAGATATGGACATCGGCCCAGATCCCTAAACCCTTAAAGATCTCCCTTGAGACTGAGTTCTCGTCCTCTAACCTTTTCACGGGTGGGCCCTCCATTCTCTCTACTCTGACGAGCAGATCTAGATCCCTTCCTCTCCCCATATAGACCATGCTTCCGAAGAGTATTACCCCGAGAGGTTTAGCCCCAGGGGCTCCTCTCAAGGCCTCCTGGAGCCTATCGTAGGAGGCCCTTAGCCCTAAGATACTCCTCAGCGATCGATACAACCCTCCTACACCTCTTTAAAGCCTCATCGGCGGTGAATTCGTCTATGTATCTTTCAGGTGAGATAACTTCCCCCCTCATTATGAATGGATATCTAGAGCGTGTGTAATACTCCATGAACCATCCTAGGGATTCCACCACGGTGTCGAGATCCTCCCCCAGTTCTTCTATGAAGAGCCTCGAGAACTGAGAGGCTAGAGCTGGGCCATGGTTCATGACATACTCCCTCTCAGCCTCTATCATGGCCTTGACGGCCTTCTCGACGGCCTGCTGGGCATGGAATACAGCCTCGGGGTAATCCCCCTCCTTAAACGCCTCGTCAGCCCTCCTCACATCCTAAGCCTCTGCGAAGAATAATCAAGTCCTCGAAGTAGGTCCCCAAGGCCCTCTCCATCCTCTACACTTCATTTAAGACAAGAGTATTAAAAGATGGCCCTGCACATCCTTTTAAGATGAATGGGTGGATGAAAGGATTTAGAACTCTTAATCGAGGCTCGTGAGCTATATGCTAGAGCCCTAGAGTTCAGAGAAGGAGTTGAGAGGGGGGATGTCATAGCCATTAGGGATGCCTGATAGGGCCTAGAATGCAATAGTTAAGCTAGGAATGCCCTCATCCTCAAGGCCGAGGGCTTGAGTGTGGAGAATAGATAAGACGATAAAGTATATGGTGATGCTGAGAGAATTTTGAAACAACTTAGATAAGATGTTTAGGGAATCAGCCCACTTAATGGGGTGAATGGATTAATCGGGAGAAGAGCTTAGAGGAAGAGCCCTGCCTTCACCCCACCATCCATTTAAATCCTTCATCTAGATTAACTCTAGGATGGAGTTTTAAAGATGAGAGGATCATCTAGAGAATATAACTTGCTCCGGAGCCATGTTCTTCTCAAAGGTCGTAAACCTTAAACAGGTGGGCATAAGACTTAAGGATTCTTATATGATAGTAGTTGCCTCCAACAATACATCTACATGTAAAAAGGGAATCTTAATTCTTTAAATAGTTATGAGATCCTTAAAATTTTTGTCATATTAGAGTTGCTTTATTTCTATATCATCATTTAAACCTTTATATTTGAGATCTGAAAAGGAGGGGGAATTAGGCATTTAAATTTCTATTTCTCTCTTATGGGGAGATGTCCGAGAAGCTGAGGAGGCAGGCGCTGAGGATCCTGGCTGAGGGGCCCCTCACCCTTAAGGAGCTGGCTGAGAGGATGGAGATAAAGGAGAAGAAGGCCTTCGAGATCCTCAGATTCCTATTCGAGAGCGGGGAGATAGACTGCTATAAGGACCCCGATAATAAGAGGAGATATAGGCTCTCAAGGCAGTTGGAGACATCTGTGGAGCATAGCTAGTTAGGAGAGCGTATAGGTCGGAGGCCTCGATTAGGCCGCTATTGGCCTCCGGGTTCTGAGAGCTTCATCTCTGACCCCTCTGGTTCTAGGATACCCTCTTCCACGAGTCTCCTCATGGCCTCTTCTGTCTCTTTTCGGGTGAAGCCCCTTCTCGCCATCTCCTTCATCAGCCAGGGCATGGAGTAGGTGAAGCCTGGGATTCGGATCAGGGATAGGAGCTGGGATCTGCAGGCCTTTAGCCTCCCCTCCCCTCCTAACACTGTTCCAGATATCGTCTCCTCCATGTTGGTTAATGGCTTAGCATCCAGTCCGAGCCTCCTCCTCACATAGTCTGTGAACCCCTTAGTTATGGGTCCACCGTGGAAGGTTAGAACCCTCTTCGGGCTGCAGCCCTTTATGAAGGAGAGGAGGCCCTTGAAGTCTGTGTGGTCGCTGAGGGCGAAGGAGCGGCCCCTCCCCCTGAATAGGGCTGCCCAGCCTGAGGCCAGTGATGGTTCCAGTCTCTTACCGCTCGGCCTTGAGCCCTTGGGGGTAACATATACGCATCTGCCTGACTCCAGGAGCTCTCTCCCCTCTTTGGAGTCTGCCTCGATGTAGTCCAGCCTGTGGCCGTACTCCCTGTAGACATCGCTGGCCCTCGCGACGGTGGGGGAGGCGACCACCGGTAGCTTCGTGAGCCTGTTGAATATGGAGATTATCTCCTGGGCGTTCCCGATGGAGTCCGTCTTGAATACCGGCACCCTTCCACTTGGTATCACGTCTAGGACGGCCCACTCCACCATCTCGATGGCGACCTCGTTCCGCTTGGGGAAGGAGAAGGCTGGGGAGCCGAAGGTGGTCTCTATCACTAGGATGTCGCAGCTTACGGGCTTCGCGGGCTCCATCGTGTAGGACTCCTCGACGTTGAAGTCCCCCGTGTACAGGACGGTGCCCTCTGGTGATGTTATCTCAACTGTTATGGAGCCTAATATGTGGCCCGCGTTGTGGATGCGGATCTCCATATCCCCAACCTTAAACCTCTCCCCCATCGAGATCGGGTGCCAATCCCCTGCTCTTCTCCAACCCAGCCTCTCAAGCAGCCTGTAGGTCTGGGGGGTGGAGTACTTCTGGAGCCCTGGGAATCTGAAGGCTGAGGCGTGGTCGGAGTGGGCATGGGTAACGATGGATGGATAGGGGAACTCATCTGAGGTGGGATCTAGGACGACCCCTCCCCCCGCGTACTCGACCACCACTCCCCCCTGCCTTCTGACTGAGAGAGCCATAGAAAACAGCTCGGGGGGTCGAAGCCTAGGAGGCTTTAGGCGCTCAGCCCTTCTTTAGGCTGAGGATGGCCTTGGCCAGGTCCCCCTCAGACTCGAGGAGGGCTCTTCTAGCCATCTCGGCGCTGACCCCTGCCTGCTCCGCGACTAGGAGGACATCCTCCTCGGATATGCTGGGCTCCCTCTTCAAGCTTCTCTCCTTGAGGCTTCCTCCAGCGACCTGGAACATCCTCTGGCCCTTTAGGTCTATGACGGTGACGACGGGCTGCTCTATTATGATCTCCCTCTCATCTCCCTGCAGGATGACCCTGTTTATGTCGCTCAGTTCATCCATCTTCAGCCCCATCTGGGCCATCATGCGCCTGGCCTTCCTCGAGTCTATCCTGGCCAACTCCCCCACCGATTAAGTTGGGCTACTCGGAGATTTAAATCCTCAACCTCTCAGCCGCCTTCAACGTGTTCCTTATGAGCATCGAGATGAGGAGGGGGCCGACACCTCCCGGGACCGGGGTGATGGCTGATGCCCTCCCCTTCACCTCCTCGAAATCGACATCCCCGTACACCCTTCCAGCCTCATAGTTATTCCCCATATCCACTACAACAGCCAACTCCTTGATCATCTCCTCCTTCACAAACCACTTCCTCCCCAAGTCCACAATTAAGATATCCGCCTCCCTCATTTGATCGACTAGGTTGGGGTCTTCGCGATCGCAGATCGTGACTGCACAGTCCTTATTTATGAGGAGGGCTGCTAGGGGCTTTCCGAGTATACTGCTCCTCCCGGCTATTACCCAGTGCCTCCACTCTGTCTTGATCTCATATCTCCTAAGCAGCTCCATTATCGCCTCAACCCCGGCTGGGATGAATCCCTCCCCTCCCATAAGGATCCTCCCGAGGGTTATGGGGCTCAGCCCATCTACATCCTTATCTGGAGGGATGGCTTCGACCACCGGAAGCATGTCTACCCCCTCGGGCAGGGGGAGCTGAACCATCACTCCGTGGATCGAAGGGTCCTCGCCCAGCCTCCTCACGAACTCCGCCACCCCGCCTGCATAGATGTCTCCGGGGAGGCTATGGATCTGGGCCTCAACTCCAACATCCCTGCAACGTCTCGCCTTAAGCTCCACATACCTCCTAGAGGCCATATCCTCTCCGACGAGGATCATGGCTAGGGTTGGGGTGATCCCCCTACCCCTGAGGCTTGAGGCCCAAGCCCTGAGCTCCTCATTCACCTTGGAAGCTATCTCACCACCGTTGAGTATTATCGTCATATGATGCCCCTCAGCCTAAACCCTTTATGTTTCCCTCCTCATCTATGTCCATCACCTCGGCGGCTGGGGTTGTGGGGAGGGCCGGCATGGTGTTTATCTCCCCACAATAGGCAACTATGAAGCCCGCCCCTGTGGAGGGCTTCAGGTCTGTTATTGGGAGCACATACCCCTCGGGAGGTAGGCCCTTTATATTCTCGTCGTCTGTTAGGGATAGGGGGGTCTTGGCCATGCATATGGGGAGCCCGCTGAGGCCGAGCCTCTCTATCCTCCTGAGGGACCTTCTGGCCTCCTCTAGGAGCCTTATATCCGAGACGCCGTACATCTTCCTTGCGATGGTCCTCATCTTCTCCTCTATCGGCATATCAAGCGGGTAGAGATATCTAAAATCAGCCTTCCCCTCCTCCAGCCCCCTCACCACCAGCCTAGCGAACTCTAGGCTCCCCTCTCCCCCTCTGAGGAAGGCATCTGAAACAGCTGCGGGAACCCCCTCGGCCCTACACCAGTCCAGTATGGCTTCTATCTCCTCCTCTCCATCCGATGGAAAGTGGTTTATACATATGACTGCGGGTAGGCCGAAGGCCCTGACGTTTTCCACCTCCTTCTTCAGGAGGGGGAGACCCCTCCTCAGGATCTCCACGTTAGGCTCCTTAAGTCCCTTGGAGTTTGCTCCTCCATGGCTCTTAAGGGCCCTAACGGTCACTACCAAGACCGCTAGGTCGGGCTTGAGGCCTCCAACCCTCGAGGCGATGTCGCAGAACTTCTCAAGCCCTAGGTCGGCCCCGAATCCAGGCTCCACTATGACATAGTCAGCAAGCTTCAGGGCCATCTTTATGGCTATGAGGCTTGGGCATCCGTGGGCTATGTTGGCGAAGGGGCCTCCGTGGATGAAGGCCGGGGTGTTCTCGAGGGTCTGGACCAGGTTGGGCTTCAATGTGTCCTTCATGAGTATGGCCATGGCCCCCTCGGCCTTGAGCTGCCTAGCCTTCACCGGATCCCCCTCCTTGGTGTATGCGACGGTTATCTCTCCCATCCTCCTCTTCATCTCCGTGAGGCTCATGGATAGGGCGTGGATCGCGGCTATCTCCGAGGCCGCTGTCACCTCGAACCCGCTCTCGTGGGGGATGCCTCCCATCTCTCCCCCCAGGCCAGCCACTATCCTCCTCAGGTCTCGGCTCTCTATGTCGATCACCCTCTTCCAGACCATCCTGTGGATGTCGATGTTCAATTTGTTACTCCTGAATATGTGATTCTCCATCATGGATGTTAGGAGATTGTGGGCGGCCGCTATCGCATGGAGGTCTCCCGTGAAATGTATGTTTATATCCTCCATTGGGAGGACCTGGGAGTACCCCCCTCCGCAGGCTCCCCCTTTGATCCCGAACACTGGGGCAAGAGAGGGCTGCCTGAGAACCACGATGTTCCTAGCCCCTAGCCTGCTGAGGGCTTGGCCCAAACCGATCGCCATGGTCGTCTTCCCCTCTCCAAACCTCGTAGGCGTTATGGCAGTTATTGCTATGAGCCTCCCATCGGGCCTCTCGCTGCTCCTCTCTAGGACCCTTGGGCTCACCTTGGCCTTGTACCTGCCATAGAGCTCAAGCTCATCCTCCTCGATGCCCAGCCCTTCAGCAACCTCAACTATGGGTTTCAGGCTTGCCCTCCTCGCTATCTCAAAATCGCTTGGGATCTCCAAGATCTCTTCCCGGTGAGATCAGCAGTCCATTTAATAACCTTATTAACCTTATGAAAGATATGTTACTATGGACCGCGTAGTAAGGATCACGTTTTTAAAAATAGGATATCTGGGGGTCACGACCCTCATAGATGCCCTGCTCGATGAGAGGGCCTCTAGGAGGGATATATCGGTGAGGGTTGTATCCTCCGGCTGTAAGATGGATGAAGAGGAGGCCTATGATGTTGCTAAGCTAGCCTTGACTATCCCAACAGACCTCTATATCCTCGTATCGCCCAACGCCGAGCTGCCAGGCCCCTCAGCAGCCAGGAAATCCCTTACGGCCACGGGTAAGCCAATCATCGTCGTCTCGGATGAGCCTTCCAAGAAGATCGCAAAGCAGCTCTCAGACGAGGGTGTGGGCTACATCCTCGTATACGCGGACTCCATGATCGGGGCGCGACGGGAGTTCCTAGACCCCGTTGAGATGGCCCTATACAACAGCGATATCATAAGGGTTCTAGCCGTAACCGGGGTCCTCCGCCTCATCCACACCGAGATAGACAAGGTGATTAGACAGCTGAGGAGGGGCGAGGCTCCAACCCTCCCAAAGGTGCTGGTAGATAAGGAAGCCGCCCTAGCCTACAGCGGGTTATCCAACCCCTACGCCTACGCCAAGGCCATGGCTTGCTTCGAGGCCGCCAGGAGGGTTGCCTCCCTATCAACTGAGGGCTGCTACAGGGTTGAGGAGAGGGAGAGGTATCTCCCAATACTCGCAGCCGCCCATGAGCTTATGAGGGTGGCGGCGAGGCTTGCCGACGAGGCGAGGGAAGTGGAGAAGGCGAACGACTCGGTCTCAAGGGTGGTTCATCTCAGGAGCGGGGCCTTGAGGGGTAAGGTCAAGCTCTTTGAGGATTTGAGCAAGCCTTCTCTCCCCTCCCCCTCCTGACCTTCACGGCAACGCCGACCTTGAAGGAGAGCATCTCATCCCCGTTGAGTAACGCTGTCCCAACGGCCAGGATGTTCCCCCCTCCATTCACGACTATGACCTCATCCCCCGGCCTTATCCTATCTCCAGCCTCCAAAACATGCTTGGCGAAGACACTCCTCCCCCTTGAGATGAACTCCGCAGCCTCATCCCCCACCTTCACGTATAGGCCTAGGGCCTTGAGGAGGGGCCTTATCCTCTCGGCGCCTGCTATTGTGAGGGTTATGAGGCCATCGTTGGGTCTTATGGAGGCTAGGAGGGCCCGGTTCAGATATATGTGCCTGATCCTCCCCGTCCTCTCTGAGTGGGTGAAGGTGACCCCTTCGGGGAATAGAGCCTGGCCGCAGCCCCTTCCAAACTGGTAATCAGCTATCCCCCTTACCATTCTAAGCTCGCCGCTCAAATCCGCCTCGTTTAGGGATCCGATAATTTATAATTTATAAGGGGTTTTACAATTAGATGTTAGGTTGCGCTGCGAGGTCTGTGGAAGGGAGATAAGAGGCCAACCTTTCCGGAGGATCATCGAGGGGAGCAGGCTAACGGTCTGTTCCCAGTGCGCCCGATTCGGGGATGAGGAGTGGACCCCCACTCCGCCGAAGCCTCCCACGAAGGTGAGGGGCTCAACTGGAGACCTGTCTAGGCTTGAGGATATAACCCTCGTCGAGGATTATGGGAGGAGGATCAGGGAGGCTAGGGAGAGGATGAACATGACGGTTGAGGAGTTGGCGAGGAGGATAGGGGAGAAGGAGTCTGTGGTAAAGAAACTGGAGAGGGAGGAGCTTGTCCCAAGCGAGGCCCTTGTCCAGAAACTAAGGAGGATATTGAAGGTCGAACTCCTAATCAGGGAGGAGGAGGGATTCAAGATATCATCCTCTAAACCCTTGGAGGGGAGGAGGCTCGGAGACCTCATAAAGATTAAGGAGGAGGGCGCTGAGGATACCGAGGAGGAGCGGGGTTAAAGACTAGAAGGTGAAAAAGGCGGTTTTGGAAGAGGCAGAAGGGCTGAAGGGCTTATGGGAAAAAGGGGATTCTCAGACAGGATTGTCCTAGTCTTGACCGGGGTTCCAGGGGTGGGCAAGTCCTCGGTCGCGAGGATCCTCTCAAAGCGCCTGAAGGGAACCCACATCGACCTAACTGAATTAGCCCTAAAGGAGAATTTAACCCTCGGATTCGACGAGGAAAGGGGAGTCCAAGTAGCAGACTTAGAGAGGATCAGGGAGAGGCTTAAAGAGCTGTATGATTCTTCCGAGGGGCCGATGATAGTGGAGGGGCACTTCGCCCATGATGTAGTCCCAGCTGAGATGGCCTCAAGGGTCTTCGTCTTGAGGAGGGCTCCATGGAGGCTTAAGCCGGAGTTTGAGAGAAGGGGCTATGCGAAGGCGAAGATCAGGGAGAACATTGAGGCTGAACTCCTCGACTTGAGCCTCGTGGAGGCCCTAGAGGCCTATGAAGAGGGAATTGTATGCGAGATCGACACAACAGATCTAGCCCTCGAGGAGGTGGCTGAGGAGATCATCTCTGTTATGGAGGGGAGGATCCCATGCCGGAGGGGGTTCATAGACTGGCTTGGGCATCCCATATCCAAGGTGATTCTGGGGGAGCTGTAGATGTATGCGGCTGTGCGCTGTCCAAGGTGCGGGAGGATTATACTGACTAAGGTCATCCACAAGACTAGATCCTGCCCCCACTGCGGCTATAGAGCTAGGATTGGGGAGCTCAGGTTCCTGGGCAGGGCTGAGACCCCCGAGCAGGCTGTGGCCCTCATAAGGATGCTGAAGGAGGGGGAGATGAGGGGGGAGGGGCGGAGAACCGACTAGACGGGTCAACCGTCAAAAATTTATATATTACTTATTATAGTATCATTTGTTAGTGTCTCAGATGGCCGATGAGAAGGCTCTAGCGGAGCTCCAGAAATATTTGAAGGATGAGGACTACTGCAAGGTTCTGAGCTTCTGCCTTGAACCCAAGTCCTGGAACGATATACGCCAGTTGAATAAGGGGTCTAAGATCAAGGAGAGCAAGCTATTCCAGATAATGAGGGATCTCAAGCTAGTGGGAGCCCTCGAGTTCAACGATGGCAAATACTTCACATCGGATCTCGCTAGAAACATGATGAAGTAGGCCCACCTTCTTATTCGGGGCCTTCTAGGGGAAAAGCTGACCCCTGAGACCCATTTTTCTTTTTATATAGCTGTAGTATCATATCTGTGGGTGGAGAGGATGGCATCTACCGCTGGCAGGAGGTTCTTCGAGGAGCTGGCCCAGCTAGTTAACAAGTCTGTTCAGGTGGTAGACTCTGATGGTAACCTGGTGGAGGGGACCCTCTTGGGCTACGATCCGAACACCCTCAGCCTCTGCCTAGGAGATGTAAAGGGGATGGGGGGAGCCCGGATCCACAGGGTCTTCATCTACGGCTCAGCTATCGCGAGGATAGCCGCCTCTGAGCGCCCCTTCAACCTAGAGGGATTGGCGGAGCGCCTTGAGAGGGTTTTCCCAAACATGGTTAGGCTATACCCTGAGGCCGGGGTTATAGTTGTGATGGACAAGATAAGGGTCACAGAGAGGGGGGTGGTGGAGGGCAGCGGCCCAGCGGCCGAGAGGGTCAAAGACATATACGAGAGGTTC
The DNA here is from genome assembly GCA_938048735.1 of uncultured archaeon. Lineage (GTDB taxonomy): Archaea > Thermoproteota > Bathyarchaeia > TCS64 > TCS64 > JAGTRB01. Next base: position 25,210 of record CALIUM010000020.1, on the reverse strand, counting down.
ATAAGCGAGGCAGCTTAGGGGTCAGGGAAACCTGGATCTCCACATCACGATTTTATTTCTATGATGGGCTCATCGATAAATTGCTCTAATCCCGATATTTCTGGAATGGTCAGCTTGCTCGTCTTCCCGGTGGGTCTAGATGGCCTTTGAGGTTAGAGACCGCGACTTGATGGGTAGGCTCGGGAGGTTGAGGACCAAGAGTGGAACCATTGAGACGCCGGTGTTCCTCCCCGTTGTGAATCCCCTTTATCAGAGGATCCCTCCGAGGAGGATGATGGAGGAGTTCAAGTGCAGGGCGCTGATAACGAACGCATACATCATAAAGAGGCACTATGGGGATGAGCCCACGCTGGATGTTCACAAGCTCCTAGACTATGAGGGGGTGGTTGCCACGGACTCAGGAGCTTACCAGATACTCGTCTACGGTGGGGTTGAGACCACCCCGGATGAGATACTGGCCTATCAGAGGAGGATCGGCTCGGATATCGCTGTTATACTGGACCATCCAACAGGGTGGAGGGCTTCCAGGAGGAGGGCTGAGTGGACGGTGGAGGAGACCCTGAGGAGGGCTGAGGCAGCTCTACCCCTTATCGAGGGGGATAAGGCCATGTGGGTTGGCCCCATCCAGGGGGGGAAATACATAGACCTTGTCGAGCGCTCAGCCAAGGAGATGGCTAGGATGCCTTTCGACATCTTCGCCCTAGGAAGCCCAACGGAGGTTATGGAGCGCTACATGTTCACCATCCTCGTAGACATGATAGTCGCGGCGAAGACCAACCTCCCACCCGATAGGCCCTTCCACCTCTTCGGAGCCGGCCATCCAATGATGTTCTCACTGGCGGTCGCCTTAGGGTGCGATATGTTCGACTCAGCCGCCTACGCGATATACGCCAGAGACGAGAGATACCTCCTCCCATATGGGACCTCCAGGCTTAAGGATCTGAGCTATTTGCCCTGCTCATGCCCTATATGCAGGAGACTCACGGCCGAGGAGCTGAGGGAGATGACCAGAGGGGAGAGGGTAAGGCTCCTGACGGAGCACAACCTCTACATCTCGATGGCGGAGGTTGACGCGGTGAAGCAGGCCATATCCGAGGGAAGCCTCTGGGAACTCTTAGAGGCCAGGAGCAGGTCCCACCCCGCCCTCTTCTCAGCGCTTAAGAGGCTCTATAGGTACAGGGATCTCATTGAGAGGGGGAGCCCCACCCCCAAGGGGAAGGGGATATTCATCTTCGACTCTGCATCCCTCTCAAGGCCTCAGGTCACAAGGCATCTAAGGAGGCTGACGGAGAACTATGGGAGGCCCCCTGAGGCTCATAGGCTCCTTCTCGTGAAGGCTCCTAGGACTAAACCCTATGGGAGGAGCCCCCAGTACCGGAGGCTCCTGAAGGCCCTGGAGGAACTAAGTGAGACCTCCTCGATACATGTCTGCTTCTACAACGCACCCTTCGGGGTTATCCCAGAGGAGCTCTCTGAGACCTATCCCCTGTCCCAGTTCGAGGCCACCCAGCCCCTGGACCGGGAGACCCTTGAGTTCGCCTCAACCCAGGTTGCGAGGTACTTGGAGGGGAGGGGGTACTCCCAAGTCCTCCTTTTAGCGGGTGTTGAGGAGTTCGATGCCCTTGTGGAGAGGGTATGCGAAGAGGCCTGCAGGAGGCTTGGGATCCCCCTCTCGACCATAAAGTGTAGGGATCCCTGGGATAGTGGGCGGTTGGAGGCTTTAAAGGGGATGTTGAAGGAGAGGCCGCTGGGAGGTCTGCAGATGGAATAGACCCGCTAGGATCGCCGAATCTAGATCTGAGGGTTGGATTGGAAAGTGTTAAGTTTAAGGATTTCATATTCGATGGAAAGGGGTTCAGAGGAGAGATTTGGAGAAGGATCTGAGACCCGGAGCCTATCTCAGGTGTTGATGGATCGGTGAAGATTAGAGGATGGTGAGGCTGCATTTCCTAGGGGGAGCCCGAGAGGTTGGGAGGAACGCGATCCTCCTAGAGTCCGATAGGGCCCGCCTCCTCCTGGATTACGGCGTCAAGCTGAACGACGCCCCAGAGTTCCCAGCCCATATTAGGGCTACGGATATAGATGGCATAATAATAGCCCACTGCCACCTAGACCACTCAGGCGGAGTTCCCATATTCTACCTCTCCGAGAGGAAGCCATTCTTCGCTACACCGCTGACGACCGAGCTCACGAAGATCCTGATAAAGGACTTCCTTAAACTCAGCAGCTACTTCCTCCCGTTCGAATACCTTGAGCTGGAGAAGATGATGAGGCAGAGGAACGACTTAGGGTATGGAATGGAGGTGAAGTTCAAAGATGTCAACTTCAGGTTCCTCAACGCAGGTCACATCCCAGGGAGCGCAATGGTCGAGTTGGAGGCTGACGGGAAGAGGATACTGTACACGGGAGATTTCAACACGATAAAGACCAGGCTGGTTCATGAGGCCAAGATCCCGAGGAGATCCTATGACGCCGTCATAATCGAGAGCACGTATGCAACTACAGACCACCCCGAGAGGAGGAGCCTGGAGGAGGAGTTCGTAAGGGAGATCAGGAGCGTGCTCGACAATGAGGGGAAGGTCCTCATCCCAGCCTTCGCAGTCGGGAGATCCCAGGAGGTGATGAGTATCCTTAACGCGTATGGGCTCGGCTCCAAGGCCATAGTGGACGGGATGGCGAGGCTGGTGAATGAGGCCCTCATAAACCACCCTGACTATCTCAGGGATCCGAAGACCTTCATTAAGGTGGTCAACGAGATTAAGGAGGTTAGGGGATGGAGGGATAGGAGGGAGGCCCTCAGGAGGAACGGAATAATCGTCTCCCCGTCAGGTATGCTCGAGGGCGGTAACGCCCTCTTCTATATGGAGCACCTAGCCTTGGGGGAGGAGAACGCCATATTCCTTGTGAGCTTCCAGATCCCTGGGAGTGGAGGGGCCAAGCTACTGGAGACCGGGATGTTCACCATAAAGGGGAGGGATGAGGCGGTGAGGGCTAAGGTTAAGAGGTTCGACTTCTCATCCCACGCTGGGAAGACTCAGCTCGAGGATTTCCTTAAGGGGTTGGAGGGGAAGCCAGATGTCTACGTGATCCACGGGGAGCCACAGAACTGCGAGGCCCTAGCCCAGTTTGCGAGGGATGAACTCGGCCTGAAGTCGGTGGCGCCTAACCAGGGGGAGAGCTTCACAGTATAATCCTCCAAAAATCGCATCCTGTTCCAGCCTCTCTTTAAGCCTCCCTTACGACCCCCAGACAGGTCATATCTCAGCATAGGAGAAGCCTCCTTCAGACCTGTTAAAGCTCCATCAGGGGGTTGAGAAAGCTTTATATTTTGGAGATTCTGCCTTGAGTTGGGGCCAGTAGTCTCAGATGTCTAGAATAGAGTTCGAGGACCCTAGCACCCCAATGAGCATGGTAGGGGGATGGGTATATGAGGGCCAGGCAAGTAGTGTCCCTAATCCTGTTAGGGACGCTGAGCTCCTTCGGAGTAGGTTTACTCGGCCCCATATACCCCATATTCGTGGTTGACCGCTTCTCAGCCTCCCTCATAGATCTGGGAACCCTCTATACCATCCTCTGCCTAACCGTCGCCCTCTTCAAGGTGCCGGCGGGCAGGCTCGTAGACAAGTACGGGAAGACCAGGATATTCTTCGTAGGCGTTCTCCTCTCAGCCCTAGCCTCCCTCTCCTACATCTTCGCCTCAGAGATCTCACATCTCTACATCATAGAGTTCACCTTCGGCCTCTCAGCCGCATTCCAGAGGCCCTCCCTCCTAAGCCTGATGGCCGATGCCGGAGGGGAAGGGAAGAGGGGCACCCTCTTCGGCCTCTTCGAGTCATCCTACGACGTTGCAGAGGCCCTCGCGGCCCTTCTAGCAGCCTTCATAGTGAGCAGACTGGGGTTCGAGTCCCTCTTCATTATCTGCTCGGGATTCCAGGCGACCTCCGGCATCCTCATGCTCAAGTCTGGAAGGCGGCTGGACCGATAGCTGGAATATGGATAGACCCCTTGTTGATCCTACACTGAAGCAGGCTCATCTTTCCAGTTGAAGAAAAGCCCTGGTAAGTCATTTAGCTCTGCGTCACACTTTAATGCTCTGATAGCTTGATCTATTTGGTCGGGTTGCCCTTGTCGAGGAGGCTACTCGCAATAACGGTATTCCTGATGTTCATCTCGGCCTGGACCGTTGAGGGCCAGCTAGGCTATTCTCCCAGGAGTCTTATATTCAGGGCTTATGTGGATGGAGGGGTCTCGGTAGAATATACCGTCTCCGTCGACGCGACCAAGGTTAGGGTGAATATAACCCTCTTCGGAACCGAGTTCCAGGAATTGACCGTTGAGGACCAAGAGGGTCTTCCCCTATTCTATTCGTCCATTGAGGGGGGCTTGACGGTGGATACCCTCGGCTCCACTACGGTTACAATATCATACTTGACCTTCGACCTCACTAACAAGACCGGTAGGATCTGGACTTTATCGGTGCAGGCCCCCACACCCGCGGTGGTGGTTTTACCACGGAACTCCACGGTTGTGGGCATAGGAGCCATCCCCCTCTCCATAGGCAGCCTGGATGGGGGCCCTGTTCTCACGATGCCGGAGGGGCATATTGAGGTCTCCTATATAATCAGCCTTGAGGGGGCTAGGGAGCGAGGCCTCCTCGCCATCGAGGAAGCCAAGTCAACCATCGAGGCTGTGGAGGCAAAGGGGGTGGTCGCAAAGGAGGCTGAGGCCCTATTAAGGGAGGCCCAGGCAGCCTTCAAGGTCGGCGACTACTCAGGGGCTGAGAGGCTCTCGGAGAGGGCGAAGGCCTCAGCCTTAGAGGCCGAGAAGGCGGCTTCAGCAGCCTTCAAGGCGATTCAGGATGCCTCCAGTAAGATCGAGGCCGCTAGAAGGGAGGGGAGGACCATCGGACTAGAGGGGGCTGAGAGCCTCCTGAAGCAGGCGGAGGAGGCCTATCGGATTGGAGATTATGGGAAGGCTGAGGCCTCGGCCAGACAGGCCGAGGCCGCCGCAGCGATGGCTCGGGCCCTCTTAGGCCCCTTCCTCCTATCCATAGGAGTAGCCTCAGCGATCATCATAGGAGCCATCCTATACATCCTCAGGAGGAGGCGGCCGAAGAGGCCTGAGAAGCCTGAGGATGTATCCCTCGAGGAGTTTTTGGAGAGGAGGCCGGACCTCAGGTTCGAGGATAGGGAGGTTTTGAGGTTTCTGGCCGAGTCTGGGGGTGAGGCCTTCGCCAGCGAGATAAGGGAGAGGTTTAATATGCCCAGAACCAGCGCCTGGAGGCTGATAAGGAGATTGAGGAAGGAGGGGCTCGTGGAGGTGGAGGAGGTGGGAGGCCAGACCCTCGTGAGGCTGAGGAGGCGTGGGGGGAGAGGATGAAACAGGTGTTCCAATCCGTTCCATGGGATTCCTCTAATACTGGAAATAACATCATAGAGAACAAGATGAATATGGAGAGAAGAGCAACTGTCCTGGTGATGCTTGCCCTGATAACCCTGCCAAGTATGATAATCCCAGGATGGGTAACAGCTGCCCCCTTAACCATACAGACAATTAAGAGCTACTACCTCCCAGGGGAAGAGGTTATAATAAATGGAACGGTAAGACAAGGGGTTAATGTAACCATCCTAATAAACAGTACAAGGGGGACTATTCTAAATATCACCATAACGGCAAATGAAGATGGCACCTATATATACAATTTCCAGTTACCTGAGGACATTATTCCGGGAAGGTACAACATATATGCCATCGCGGGCGATGAAACTGCTGAGACGAGCTTCATCGTAGTCCTCACAGAGCTGAAAGAACTAGCCCAGAACCTAATAAGCATGGCACAAACTAGCAGAAATCACGTGGAGATAGCCTTTAATGAACTTGAGGAAAGAAATATAACGATACCCACGGATGCTAGGGAGAGCTATAATCAAGGGGTCAGACGTTTAGAGGATGCCCAAAGCCTATTTGATGGGGGCCAATACAGAGCAGCCATGAACCTGGCCTTTGAGGCCCTTCAGAGATTCATGATAGCGCTCCAGAGGGCCCATAGAATAGCGCCCCCATCACCGCTATACGAGGAGTTAGAGGAGCTGGAGAGGGCCCAAGGGCTAAGGGTTGCCATAGAGAGGGCGAACGCAACCCTTAACAGGATCAACAGCACTCTAACCTCACTAAGCACCGTTCTAACCGATGTCATTAACACCCTTAATTCTATGATCTCAGAGGCTGAGGAGCACTTGATCAACGCTACAGTGCAGCTGTATGCTGGTAATGTCACAGATGCGGCTCAAGAGCTGGCTATAGCTCGGGGGATGATCGGGAGGCTGACTGGGCTCTTGAACTCGGCGGCTGGTCGCTTGAAGGCGATGAAGGCTTTGAGATTTATGGAGAGGATGGAGGAGCAGGTCAGGAGCCTTGAGGAGAAGGTATTCAGGTTCAGGCTGCGCCTCACGGAGAGGGAGATGGGGGCCTGCATCGAGGCCCTGAGGAATGTGGAGGCCAAGCTGGCTAGGATTAGGGAGAGGCTGGCACGGGGAGATGTCGAGGGTGCCTCGGATGAGCTTGAAGAGGCCGTTGAACTTGTTGAGAGAGGAATAGGAAACATTGAGAGGAGAGAACTGAACCTGTTCCTAGGGGAGATCAATAGGCTTGAGGCTAGGATAAGAAGCCTAAGAAACTCCATTGATGCGTTAAAGAGGAGGGGATTAAACGTCACAGAAGCTGAGAAGAAGCTGGATGAGGCTGAGAGGCTTCTGAACAGCGCGGCGAGCTCAATGGAAATTGGAGGAGAAGCTGGAGAGAACCTAAAAGAGGCTGAGGAGCTTATCAATGAGGCTGAGGAGATCCTCAAAGGAATTACTCGCCCAAGGGGGCTAGGGGTAAAGGGCGGGCAGCCTCCCCAGAGGGGTAAGGGAAGGGGACGTTGAAATAGAGATTTATCGAAAGAAGACACCTCCTCCAATTTTTATTTTTCTATTATTGACATCGAGATGCTCATCGAACATGAAGATATTTTTATATTCTTTGAGGGCTAATGGGTTTTTAGGCCCTAACCCTCTCGTAGGCGTATATTAGGCGAGAGGTTACAACCCAGGCATCCAGAACCTTGGGGTATATGCTGAAGGCCTCATGGGCCTGGGATAGGGTCTCCTCCTCCATCGCCCCTGATGGGTATGCTCCTATGAGGACTGTGGGATTATTTTCCTCCGCGAGACCCCTACATATCTCCTCCAGGCTTCGGGGGGCTCCATGACTGGTTAGGGCTACTATCCTTGTGGGTTCGACCCTCTCCAGCAGTTCCGATAGGTTCATCCTCTTCAGGGTTAGGAGGGGGTATTCCCCTGTCGGTGGAACCTTTCCCAGGGCGAAGAGCTGCTCCATGAGGCTCTTGAACCTCAGGCAGTCTCTCGGTAGCCTCGTCTCAGGCGCGACCATTATGGCGTAGCCTCCAAGGGTGTGTATCCAGACCTTCAGGTTCCCCTCGAGGTTCAGGGGGGATCCCAGGGCTTCTAGGAGGCAGAAGTGGATTATGTCCGGTCTGCCCCTCTTTTGGGCCTTTGGTAGACCCTTCATGGCTGAGTGATGGAGGCTCCTGTCGAGCAGGACCTCTGAGGGCTTCTTCCCCCTTCTCTCAGCATCCCTCCTGACGGATGGATGATCCTGGATGGGTCGGGGAACCGTCTCAAGGGCGGTCTCGACGAAGACTATGTTCAGCATCTGCCGCGGAAGATATAAACAATGGGCTGGCTTTAAATATGGCTGGGGGTTGCATTGGCTGAGGAGTTCACCCTCGCCCCTATGAGGAGGCTGATTAAGAAGTACGGCGACCTCAAGGTCAGTGAGGAGGCCGGGGAGGAGATGAGGAGGGCGATAGGCGAATACGGATCTAGGCTGGCGAGGATGGCCGTGGAGATGGCCTTGAGGGAGAATCGGAGGACCGTCCTCGCCAGGGATGTGAGGGCGGCTTGGAGGGTGATTGAGGGGGTGGAGGAGATCTGACCGGAGCCCTATCATCCCTATTCGGGAGGGATGCGGAGTATGTCAGGAGCCTTAGGGGTCCCTTCGCCATCTGCTCCCTCCTCTTCATCTTCTCCCTTGCTTCGGGCTTCTACCTGGGTGAGAGCATGCCCGGAGGCCTTCTAGAGGAGCTCATCCAGCCCTTCCCCGAGCTGAAGGGGATGAGCCTCCCATCAATCTTCCTCTTCATTCTCGCCAATAACGTTCTGAAGAGCCTAGTCTGGATGGTTTTGGGCATCCTCTTTGGCATCCCGCCCCTGATATTCACCGCCTTCAACGGCTTCTTCCTGGGATGGTTCTCCTACAGTATAAGCAGGGAGAAGGGTGTGATGTTCACCCTGGCGGCCCTGCTCCCCCATGGGGTGGTGGAGATCCCGACCATCCTCCTCAGCATGGCTGCGGGTCTGGGGATCGGATACCAGTTTATAAACCGGTTAAGGGGTAGGGGTAGGGTTGGGGCAGAGGTTAAAGGGGCTTTAAAGCTGTTTATAAGGAGGATAGTTCCCCTCCTCCTCCTAGCAGCCCTGATAGAGGTTCTATTCACCCCCCTCGTCGTCTATCTGCTGGGGCTTGCATAGCCTCCTCCCTGGATGAGGAGGGTATATCCCCTGAAGAGGCCTCTACCTGCAACATCTCTAGGGTCTGCATATTCCAAGTGTTTCTTCCTTTCCTAATTTTTCAAGGGTCTATTGGAATGCTCATAGCCTCAGCTTACACTCTGAGAAGCAGGGGGCTACCATATCCCTGAGCCTCATCAGCACCTCCTCGGGATAGGGCTCTAAATCTCTCAGCTTTGGGTTTAGGGTTTTACCCGGCTTGAACTGCTGTAGGACATAACGCTTCGAGCCAGTTAGGGTTCTCGCGATCTCCTTAACATCCTCCTCGCCTATGAGCCCTGGGACTACTGTGGTTCTGAACTCGTGGTCCACTCTCCCCCTCCTTAGGATCCTTATGCTCTCCTTTATGGCCTCGACATCAACCTTCGCACATACGACCTCCTGGTATCGGTCGAGGGGGGCCTTAACATCCATGGCCACATAGTCCAGAAGACCGTCCTCCACCAGCCTCCTGAGCATCCTCGGCCTCGACCCATTCGTGTCTAGCTTGACCTTGAGCCCCAGGAGCTTGACCCTCCTGATGAAGGTTGGGAGGGCCCCGTGGATGGTCGGCTCCCCTCCCCCTATGCATACCCCGTCTATGAATCCCCTCCTATCCTTCAGGAGGTTGAGGACCTCTTCCTCGGATATGTTCTCCAGCTTGTTGGGCTCTAGGACTATCTCGACGTTGAAGCAGTATGGGCATCTGAAGTTGCATCCAGCCGTGAATATCGTGGTGCAGAGCCTCCCTGGATAGTCCACCAGGGAGAGCCTCTGGAGGCCTACTATTGGGAGCCTTCTTTTCATCCTCCCCCTATCACGGCGTATGTTCTCCTCCTCCTATACTCCTCCCGCTTCCCCCTATGCCAGTTCTGGACAGGGCGGTAGTATCCCACCACCCTACTGTAAACCTCCGCCTCCTCCCCACATCTTGGACACTTGAAGTTCTCCCCTGGGAGGTATCCGTGGTTCCTGCATATGCTGAAGGTAGGCGTGATGGTGTAGTATGGGATGCGGAAGCGCTCAGCTATCCTCCTGACCAGGAGCTTGCAGGCCTCTGGGTCTGGGATCCTCTCTCCAAGGAAGACGTGGAAGACCGTCCCACCTGTGTACTTGGTCTGGAGCTCCTCCTGGTGCTCCAGCGCCGCGTATAGGTCGTCGGTGTACTCGACCGGGAGATGGGTTGAGTTCGTGTAGTATGGTTCTTCAACTCCGGCTGTTATGATGTCCGGATACCTCGTCTTGTCGAGGACGGCCAGCCTGTAGCTCGCCCCCTCCGCGGGGGTCGCCTCGAGGTTGTAGAGGTTGCCGGTCTCCTCCTGGAACTCCCTCAGCCTCCCCAGCATGTGGTCTAGGATTTTGAGGGCGAACCTCTTCCCCTCCGGGCTTCCGATGTCCACTCCAAGATGGTTGAGGCAGGCCTCATTCATGCCTATCAGGCCTATGGTTGAGAAGTGCCAGTCTAGGGTTCCGAGATAACGCTTTGAGAAGGGTAGTAATCCCCGCTCCATGTTCTCGGCCACAACCCTCCTCTTTATCTCCAGGCTCTCCTTCGCCAGCTCCATCATCCTATCCAGCCTCTCGAGGAACTCGCCCTCGTTCTTAGATAGGTATCCCAATCTGGGCATGTTAATGGTGACAACCCCCACACTCCCAGTCTTATCAGCGTATCCGAAGGTCCCCCCAACCCTGCGATACAGCTCGCGAAGGTCGATCCGAAGTCTACAGCACATCGCCCTCACCTCACTGGGTTCCATATCGCTGTTTATGAAGTTCTGGAAGTATGGGTTCCCATACTTCGCTGTCATCCTGAAGAGTACGTCCGCCACGTCGCTGTCCCACTCGAAGTCTCTCGTTATGTTTATGGTTGGGATGGGGAAGGTGAAGATGCGTTGCCTCATATCCCCCTCCATCATGACCTCGAAGATGGCCTTGTCGATCATCTCCATCTCAGGCTTGAACTCAGAGTATGTCTGGGGCAGCTCCCCTCCAGCGTATATCGCATGCCTCTCAGCTAGGTCCGCTGGAGGTTTTAGGTCCAAGGTTATATTTGTGAATGGGGTTTGTCCCCCCCACCTGCTCGAGACGTTTAGGTTGTAGATGAACTGCTGGACCTCCTGCTTCACCTGCCTGTAGCTCAGCCCATCGACACGTATGTATGGGGCCAGATAGGTGTCGAGGGAGTTTATGGCTTGGGCTCCGGCCCACTCGTTCTGCACGGTTCCTAAGAAGTTGGCGAGCTGGAGGAGGGCCGTGGAGAGGTGGCGAGGGGGGGAGGACTCCGTTTTTCCCGGTATTCCGTTGAATCCCTCTCTCAAGATGTCCTCTATGCTCCAACCACAGCAGTATCCAATTATTCCCATGGGGAGGTTGTGGATGTGCATGTCCCCGCGAATATGGGCCTCGGCCACCTCCCTCGAATATATCCTGCTCAAGGTGTACCTCTCTATCACCTCTCCACCTATTCGTAGAAACACCGAGCCGAAGCTGTAGCCCAGGTTGCTGTTCTCCCTTGAGCGCCAATCCCTCTCCCCGAGGAACCCCTCCACGGTCTCCGCGACATCTATCCTATCCATCAACTTTCCTAGGGTATACTTAGGCCTCGGGGCTTAAAACGTTTGAGGTGTCGATGTTCAGCATGCCCAGCTGGAGTTATTAAGAAATGATGACTAACTCTATGATGGTCTTCCTTAATTTTCAGAAATCATCATGCCTTATCTAACTCATTAATAAGATTTATCTCCTTATCAATAAATTTAGATCATTTGGATTTCTTATTTAATTTGCATCAAATCTTAATGCAAATTAAGCATTCAATAAACATTTATGAATAGCCCCATTGCGTAGTAAGACTACGAGTGTTTCGATGATCTTTGATGTTAGAGGGTTATCTCTTCTAATGGTGAAGTGGGTTATACCTCTTAACGAGGAGTTATATCGAGGCTGGGATTAGGGAGATCGAGGATGCGATCGGAATATTCCTGGGCAGGCTTCTGTTCTTCAAGGATGAGGTTCTGAGGCCGGTTGTCGAGGCCATAGGGAAGTGTATCGACCAGAAGAAGTTGGAAGGGGACCTTCAAATGTAGAATTTAATTGGGGGATCGAGGCCATCTGTGGGGGTCAACCGCCCTTCAAATACTCAAAACCGCTTTGGATCTTCCCGAGGCATATCTCTGGTTTTGGCTATTCCTCCCTCCACTGGATGTAGGTCCTCATGTCCTCCGGGGTTGATGATGGGAGGGTTAGATCCTTCATGGTCCATAGTCCCGGCTGGGCGTTCAGCACCTTCGGGATAGAGTTGAGGACCATTGCCACGGTCCCTAGGTCCCCGTGTACCCCTCCTGAGATCTTCTGGTTTATGTTGGGGGTCCCCTCTATGGTGACGGCGTCGTACTCCTCCTTCACATCTGCGTGGGATATGAATTCGAGGGTTATCAGGTTCTCCCCTCCCCTCACTCCGTGGGCGACGGTTTTGAGGCCCGCCACCTGGCCTGGCCTCACGGTGGTGTAGGAGGTTACGATCTCCCTTTCGGCTATCACCGCCTCTGGTGGGAGTTCATTTATCTCGTCCAGCCTCCAGCCCAACGCGTCTGCGATCATGGCTATCGACTCAACCAGACCCACATGTCCCGTTATCTTCCTCTTCTCTATCATCCTGCTGAACTCCTCCACAGTCAGCCCTGTCCCAATCTTCTTCTGGTATGGGATCCTCCTCTTCGAGGAGTCCATCATCCTTGTCACCTTTATCCTCCTCACCTCTAGGCAGGGGGCGGTGAGGACTATGGGCAGGGTGTCCATCAAGTAGCCTGGGTTTATGCCTGTTCCTAGGACCGCGACTCCGTACTCCTTGGCCATCTCATCCAGCATCCTTGAGAGCTCTGGATACTTGTAGTAGGGGTAGGAGAGCTCCTCACATGTAGAGACCACATTCATCTCAGCCTTTATGCAGGCCTCAAGCTGTGGGTATACATCCTTAAGGTAGGAGGATGTGGCGTGTAAGACCACATCTGCCCTTATCCTCGAGAAGAGACCCTCTGGGTCATCGGTCACGGTGACGCCTAGGGTTCTATTGAGCCCCAATACCTCCCCGAGATCCTTCCCAACCTTATCCTTGGATATGTCCAAGGCGCCAACCAACTCGAGGCCCTTCTTCCCCAGAGCGGCTCTGGCTATGCTGCTCCCGATGGCTCCTATCCCATAGATGATGACTCTAATCTTATTATCCAAGCCCATTCTCCGCAACTAATTACCTAGATATCCATCTTAAAACTATCGATTAAGATGCCATCCTCCATTTGAGCTTTGGGCCATCACGAGAGGGATCAAGGTGGGTTTTCTAGGAGAGTGCCGTAGCCCCTTATCTCGACCCTGTGGCTACATTCCCTGAGCATCGCCCACAATGTGGCTGTATTGCTTGAGATAACGGGTCTTTTATGCCTCCTCTCAAGCTCCCCTATGAACTCGGCGGTGGGGAGGTTTGTGCAGCTTATGAATATCCCATCGGCATCCTCGAGCCTCAGCCTCTCCACAAGCCTCTCGACATCATCCCTCCTCAGCCTTCCTATCATCAGGTTGTCCTTGAGGCCTAGTCCCACCATATCCACCACCTCGAATCCGTGCTGGGCTAGGAACCTCTCCTCCAAGATGTTTATATCATCTATGTAGGGGGTTGCGACTGCCACCCTCCTCACCCCTAGGGCCCTCAGCGCCCTCACTACGGCCCCTGCTGTGGCGACAGCGGGCACCCCTGAGGCTCTCCTGATCCTCTCCTCTATCAACTCCTCGTGTCCCTTTCCCCTAAGTAGGCTTCCGCTGGTGCATCCGTAACCTATTATTTCAACCGAGGCATCCGCCAGCTTCTCAGCCTCCTCCTCAACCCTCTCCTCCATCCTCGATAAGCCCTCCACGGTCACCTCCCCTAGCTTTAGGCGGGCTGTATGGACCGAGAAGCCTTGGGGGAGCATCCTGTGGAACTCTGGCTCCATCGTCGTATTGGAGGATGGGACTATCAACCCAAGCCTCAAGTCCGCTCATCATAGGATCATTGGCTTACCGTTAATAGCCTTTCCAATAGGATTACGAAACACCATTTTTGGGTGGGCCCCTCACCCTTATAGCCTTCCTCCTCATTCAATCTAGGTGGGCACGATGGTCGTCGAAGTGGACGATACCCGCGGGGCGCGGGCGTTAAGCAGGATGGGGCGACCTCGTGGGCGGGGCCGTCATCGTCTTGAGGAGGTGTGAGACGGGGGAGCACTTTGTAGGCGAGGTCCCAATCCAGCTCTTCAGGTGCGACGCCTTCAGGCTGAAGCTCTACCTCGAGGAGGCCTCGGAGATAGTCCTCAGGGGCCTGTCGAGCCTCGGAGCGTCTGAGGAGCCGATCCGAATCTGCCAAGGCTACATCCTGTCCAAGGCGAAGAGGGTGCTCGTGGAGAGGGGGTTCAGGGTCGAGACTGTGAGGATCGTGGGGGAGACCCAGGAGATGGCTGAGAGGGAGTTCATAAGGAGCCTTGTCAGGCTAGGGGTGGGGGATGAGGAGGAGGTCCGGAGGATGAGGAGCTTCAAGGGTTTCCTGGGATGGGTCTTGGAGGATCCTGAGAGGAGGGAGATATATGTCAAGACGGGGTGGCCTTCATGGCCGAGGCTGAAGGAGGGAGCTGGCCTTAGCCCTTAGGCGCACATCTCCCAGGCTCTCGATAGCCATACCCGCATCCCTCGTCTCAGAACTCCAACACCTCAGGGAGAAGACTAGGGTTATAGGCATGGTGGCGAGGGCTTCAGCCATATTCAGAGTTGAAGATATATACATCTATCCAGACCAGCCCGACGAGGCACACCTCATACGCCTCATCCTAAACTACATGGAGACGCCTCAATACCTGAGGAGGCACCTATTCAAGAAGAGGCCGGAGCTGAGGTATGTGGGGTTGCTCCCACCCCTAAGAACCCCCCATCACCCCCTGGAGGATAAGGCCTCGATGCTCAGGGTTGGGGAGATAAGGGAGGGGGTGGTCCAGGATATGGATGGAGAGGCCTCCTTGGTATATATAGGTGTGGAGAAGCCTGTGAAGGTGACCGGAAGGGCTCCGTCGAGGGGTAGCAGGGCGACCATAAGGATAACTGAGACCAGGCCTGAGCCCCGGGGGGTCTTCATAGGCAGGGGGGAGGTGGAGGAGTATTGGGGATACGAGGTTCACATATCCAAGAGGGGGCTGGGATTGCTGGCTAAAGAGGGGGGCTTCGACCTGACCATAGCGACCTCCAAGAATGGTGACCCCTATCCAGAGATATCTGGAGAGCTGAGGGATCGATGGATCAGGTCTAAGAGCGCTCTAGTCGCCTTCGGCTCCCCGAGAGAGGGGATAGAGGAGATAATATCAAGGGAAGGAAGAAAATTAGATGAGCTCTTCCAGTTCAACGTCAATACGATGCCTGGTCAGGGATGTGAGACCATCAGGACCGAGGAGGCCATATATGCAACCCTGGCCATCCTCAACCTCCTTGACCATGAGAGGGTCTAGGGGCTGGATTTGATTGAAGAGGGACGACCTCCAGATAGAGGCTGAGCTCAAGGGGAAGACCCTCCTCGTCTATATGTACCTCCTTAAGACCAATAGGCCCTTCATAGGGGTTAGGGAGGTGCAAAGGGCCCTTAGGTTCAGCAGCCCGAGCGTCGCAGCCTACCACCTGAACAAGCTAGAGGAGCTGGGCCTCGTGGAGGGTGTTAGAGGTGAATACAGGCTCGTGAGGGAGGTTAAGGTGGGGGTTCTACGCCACTTCGTCACCCTGAGGGGGTTGATGCTCCCCAGATACCTCTTCTACGCGGCTCTCATGACATCCATGCTCATCACCTACATAACCCAGTTCCCCTTAACCCCTACCCGCTACACGGCTGCAGCCCTCATGATGGGAATCATCCCAACTATAATTCTCTGGTATGAGACCCTCAGAACCTGGAGGCAGAGGCCGACCTAGAACCCTTAGATAAGGCTTAGGATATTGGAGACTCGAATAAGAAGGGTGACGTGGCGCTCATATTACCCTGTCCACTAGATGGAGAACCCGGTTTCCCTTCTCCTCCTGGCTCGTGTCTCCAAGGGGGCCGGGGCCTTCTCGATATCTGGGAGTTCTCTTAATGGGGGTCTGGCCTCTCCCGTTATGGGCTTGAAGTTGCAGGGGTTCTTACAAAGCACATATACCCTGTCTCCTCTCAGCCTATATCTGACCTTGTTCTCACAGCTGAAACACTCACAGGCGGATAGGATGCCCCTGCAGACCCAATTCTCCTTCACCCTTGGACCCATCACTCGAAAACCGAGATCATTTTGATGAATGATGATATAATTCTTTTCATGCTCCGTTTTTCGATTATCGATGTATAACAATAACTTGACAGTATCTCAAGCGATGTCTATCCCCGTTTTGAGGGCGGACCTTCGAGGTTATTATCCAAGCGTCCTCCTATCACCAAGCGGAGCTGGAATCCACGAGTTCGATGGGATTGTGAGAACCGGTCCGGCGTATATGGGATCGTTCGAATCTCTAGTCTTTTATAGTGTGGAGTAAGACCTCATGGTGTGCATGGCTCCGGCGTGGGGGAGGGTGATACGTCTAAAGGGGTTTCTAAGCTGGGGGCTAAGGTCTTCCTCTACATACTCATAGCATCCTTTCTCGGGTTCGCCGCCATCTCCTCCATCCCATCGGGAGTTGAGTATATTGCTGGAGGTATCTCCAGGGGGGAATCGATGGCCAAGTTGGACTCAACCGAGAGGGCTAAGGGGATGGAGGAACCCTTAACGGGTGTCCCTCAGCCACCTGTCGTGGATTCTAGTGGCTGGATGGCCCTCCTCGGGCTTTGGACCCTGGGCCTTCTCCTATCCCTAGGCGTATATTTCTTGGCTAGGGGCTGGAGGGGCTAGAGCTTGAGTATTTTGTTGTAGACCTCTTCAGCCCTTTCAAGGAGCTGGTTTTTGGAGGCCTCGATGCTGGCCCCTTTCGTCTCTATGACGGCTGAGGCTATGGATGAGGCCATCGAGGAGCACCATAAGGGATCTTCGCCCTTCAGGTGCTCGGATAGGTATCCGGAGATGAAGGCATCCCCCGCCCCTGTGGGGTCCACTACCCTCTCCACCTTATAGGCTGGAACGAGGTAGCGCCTCCCCCCTGCTAGGAGGAGGCTTCCCCTCTCGCCCATCGTGGCTATAACGACCTCAACCCCCAGCTCATGGATCCTCCCGAGCCCTAGCCAGGGATCCTCCACCCCAGTGACGAGCCTCAGCTCCTCTAGGGAGGACTTGTATATCTTGACGTGCCTCAAGATCTCCTCATCGCACCAGCTCTTGGGTAGGATTAACCCATTAGGGCCTACCCTTCTGGTGAACCCCTGGGGGTCGAGGGCGAGGCTTCTGCCCATCAGGTCTCCCAGGGCCTCTTTTTGGATCTCACCTATCACCGGGGCTATGAGGACGGTCGTGGGCAGGTTGGGGTCTTCCACCCTCCCTATCTCGTCACATATGCTGATAACCGAGAGGCGCCTTTCCGACTTTCTGTAGTCGAGGATAAACCTTGTGGTCCTAGAACCCTTTGATATGTGCCTCTCGGGGTCGATCCCCAGCCCTCTGAGCTGATCCTCCAAGTCTTTGGGCATATCCTCCCCTATCCTCGTTACGGCCCTCATGGCAACGTCAAGCTTCTGAGCGGCCAGGGAGGCATATGTCGGGGGGCCTCCAAGCTGCACTCTACATCCTTCGGATGTGAGCACATGGTCTATGGCTATATGCCCTAGGACGGCGAATTCAGGCTTCATCCAGACAGCCTGGCCTGCCTTCGAGGTCGAGGATATTGAGGTTGATCCTCCGCGACCCTGGGAGGGCTTAATGGATTATGCTCTTCCCATCGTATTCCAGGAGCCTCTGGCGCTCCTCGTCCACCTCCCTCTGGATGAGCTCTATCTCCTCCCTCGTGAGGTGTCTGAAGCGCCCCTGGGCCATGAGATACTCCTCTATGGGCCTAGCCTTCGGCTTCACCGTCAGCCTCATGATGCCGTTCTCAACCTCATAGAGGGGCCAGGCCCAGGTCTGAACCCCCAGGCGGACCACCTCAACGCTCTTGGCGGGGTCGAATCTCCACCCCGTCGGGCAGGGTATGACCGAGTGGATGTACTTGAACCCCCTAATCCCCTTTGCCTTCGCGATCTTAGCCTTCAGGTCAGCTGGATATGCCACAGAGACTGTCGCGACATAGGGGATCCTGTGCTGGGCTAGGATCATGGGGATCCTCTTCTTCGGCGTCTCCTTCCCCCTCGGGGTTGTGGTGGTCCAGGCGCCGAAGGGGGTTAAACCGCTCTTCTGGATCCCCGTGTTCATGTAGGCCTCGTTATCGATGCAGATCTGGATGATGTTCTCATTCCTCTCGGCGGCTGCTGAGACCTTATTGAAGCTTATATCGGCGGTGGCCCCGTCCCCGGCCGAGGATACTACGGTGATGTCATTCCTCCCCTTCGCAGCTAGGGCAGCTGCTATGCCCGTGGCCCCATCCGCCACGAAGGAGAAGTGGATCCCGAAGGTGGGGACGAGGATGTTCCTGATGGCGCAGTATGCGCACGGCCCATCTCCATATACGATGGTCCTAGGCCCCAACGCCTCTAGGGCCATCCTCCAGAAGAGGGGACCGCCGCAGCCTGGGCAGCAGGCCGTTCCAGCCCTTATCAGGCTCCTCTTATAGTGCTCCTCGAAGATCTTCTCCTTATCCATTTTACATCACCTCTCCGAGGTCGATGAGCTCCACCCACTCTACCTCCTCCTCAATCCTCCCCCTATCCAGGGCTTCGAGCACCCTATCCGCCATGTACCTTATCTGGCGCATCGTCACGTCGCTCCCTCCAAGGCCGACGTGGAAGTCCAGGAGGAGAGGCCTGTCATCCAAGGGGTATAGGGCCCTGGCTGCCTCCACAGCTATGATCCCTCCCCCCGCAGAGCCGTAGCTCGTGTTCCTGTCCACCACCCCTATCGCGTGGTACCTCTTGGCCATCTCCCTCAGCTCCTCTGAGGGGAAGGGCCTGAAGCACCTCATCTTGACAAGCCCTATCCTCTTTCCCTCCCCCCTCATCTCGTCTATGACATCTCTGGCGGTTCCCGTCATTGACCCCATAGTTATGAGGACGGCCTCAGCATCCTCGCATGAGTACTCTTCTAGGAGGCCGTCGTATCCCCTGCCGAAACTCGCCTTATAGCCGCTGTCCACCTCCTCTATCACCCACTTTGCCCTCTCCATCGCCTTTTGAACCTCGTATCTGGCCTTGGCTATGTTAGTCCCCCACTGGGGGCGCCTGTAATCCTCGGGCATGAGGGAGTAAAGCTCATGCTTGTATGGGGGTAGGAAGCGGTCTACCTCCTCCTGATCTGGAACTGTGACTGGCGTGGCGGTGGCAGAGACGAAGTAGCCGTCGTAGCAGACCGCGACGGGTAGGTAGACCCTCTTGTCCTCCCCTATCCTGTAGGCCTGGATTATGGTGTCTAGGACCTCCTGGCTGTTCTCGCAGTAGAGTTGTATCCATCCCGTGTCCCTCTGGAGGAGGGAGTCGTTGTGGTCTGGGCGGAGCCCCCCGAGGGGAGCCAGGGCCCTGTTGACTATGCACATCACGATGGGGAGCCTCATCCCAGGAGGCATCCATAATGCCTCCTCCATGTAGACGATCCCCTGGGCGGCGGAGGATGTGAAGACCCTCGCTCCCGCCGCTGATGCCCCTATCGCGGCTGCCATGGCCGTGTGCTCCCCCTCGACCTTTATGTACTGGGCCTTCATCTCCCCGCTCGCTATCATAGAGGCTATGGCGCTGATGAGCTCTGTCTGGGGGGTGATGGGGTATACTGGTATCACCTCGACGCGGCTCAGCTTCACCCCCCAAGCTGCTGCTTCGTTCCCCTCCATCATCCTTGTGAAGCTCAACCAGTTCCCTCCCTGACCATCTCTATGGCCCCCACCGGGCACTCGTTGGCGCATATCCCGCATCCCGTGCAGTACCTGTAGTCGTGGATGACCCCTTCTCCTGTGAGAAGGACTGTTCCCTCTGGGCAGAAGGTCTGGCAGTTCCCGCACCTGATGCATTTGTCGTTGTCCACGACGGGTCTGAATGCTCTAACCACCTGGCTCATGGCTGTGCACCCTCACCCTCTCATATCCCCTCCTGCACGCCTCTATGTTAAGCTCTCCTGTTCTTCCAGGAAACATCCTCTTGATGGGCTCCTCGAGGGACTTGAGCCCAACCCAGCCCGTGGCTCTGCTTATGGCTCCCAGCATGATCGTGTTGGTTATGGGTATGGGCCTCCTCCCGAAGATCTCGGCTGAGATGGCTGTCGCGTCTACGGTCGCCACCTTCGAGAGCTCAACCCCAAGGTCCACCTGATCCGGGTCTCTAACATCGTTTAATATGGCGATCCCCCCTTTCTTCAGCCCCTTCCTGATCTCTGGGAGGTCTGTGAGGGCTGGGTCTAGAACCACTATGGCATCCGGCTCGTAGATTCCGCAGGTCCTCCTTATGGGTTTATCATCGAGCCTGAGGAAGACAGTGACATCGCCCCCCCTCCTCATGGCGCCATATATTGGGATCTTCTGGGCATACTTCCCCTCGGCCAAGGCGGCCTCCGCGAGCGCTAGGGCCCCCATCACGGCGCCCTGGCCGCCCATCCCGTGGAACCTAACCTCTATCAATCCATATTTCCCTCTTTCTTCGAGGGCTCAACTTGATCAGTCCCACTAGCTGATAAGTTTTCCCCCATCTGGACCTCTCTTCTGGTAGGTGACAGCCCCATTTCTATGCCTTCCATGCCCCTTCTAGATGCGATATACGCTGTTCACTTGGCCTTGAGTTTCCCGGCGAGGGCCTCCTCCATGACCATCGGGATCTTCCCCAACAGGTCTGTTGGCAGTATGTGGAACCCCTTCTCCTCGTATACTTTATCTCCAGCAGCCCCGTTTATGAACGCCCCTGCTACCGCCGCCTCATAGGGGTCGCACCCCATGGCCATCAGGCCTGAGACGACGCCCGAGAGGACATCGCCGGTCCCTCCGACGGTCATCCCCGGGTTTCCGGTTAGGTTGTAGCGTGTGTGAAGGCCATCGCTGATCACGTCGATGTTCCCCTTGAGGAGGAGGACCACCCCAAGCCTCCTAGCCTCCTCCTCCACGATCCTCCCCCTCTCCCATATATCCGCTGGCGCCTCCCTGCCGGTTAGGGTCTTGAACTCCCCGGAGTGGGGGGTTAACACCGTGGGCGTCCTGATCCTCCGCTCCATCTTGGAGTATGCCTTTATCGCATCGGCGTCCAGTAGGAGGGGCAGCCCAAGCTCCTCAGCCCATCCGAGCAGGGTCTCTACGGCCCTCAAGGTATCCTCATGGAGGCCCAAGCCGGGCCCGACGGCGACGGCTTCAACCCTCTCGAGGAGAGGCCTGAACTCCTCGAGACCCCTCGGTGAGAGGTGGCTCCCCCTCAGCTTGATGGTGACCAGGGCGGGGGAGAAGCCCGCTATTATAGAGGCGGCCGTCTCAGGGGCTGCGACGTATACCAGGTCGACCCCCACGGAGTACGCCCCTAGGGCTGTGAGGGCTGGGGCCCCAGAGTATGTCTCGCTCCCCCCCACAACCAGGAGATATCCGAAGTCCCCCTTCTTGGACTCGGGGGGCCGGCTCCTGGTGGCTAGGTAGACATCCCCCGGCCCGGCGAAGAGCTCTGCCTCAGGGGGGATCCCGATGGGGCTGACCCTCAGCTCCCCTAGGAACTCCTTCCCCTTCTTGAATCCCTTCTTGGGTTTATGGAATGTCACCGTCAGGTCGGCCCTGAGCGCCTCTCCCAGGGCTGCTCCGGTGTCCGAGTCCATCCCTGATGGGACGTCGACGGCGACCTTATACCCATTGGACCTGTTCATGGCCTGGACAGCCTCCAGAAAGGGGGATGAGAGGGGACCCCTAACCCCCGTTCCAAGTAAGGCGTCCAAGATCACGTCCCCTTCTAGCTCCCCGAGCTGGGATGAGCTGTAAACCTCCCTTACCCTCACTGTAGACCTCATCCTCCTGATAGATTCCAGGTTTGCCCGGGCCTCCTCGCTTCTTATCCCTCCTGGGGTCAATACCAATAGGACCTCGACCTTATAGCCGGCCCCCGCGAGATGCCTCGCAGCCACGAGTCCATCCCCCCCGTTCCCCCCAGGTCCACATACGACTATGACCCGGCATCCTGGTTTGAACCTCTCCATGACGGCATCGGCCACCGCCCTGCCCGCGTTCTCCATCAACTGGAGGGGGGAGACCCCGAGGTACTCCGCGTTCATGTCCAAGGCCCTGAATTCCCTGGAGGTGAGCTCTCCGTCGAGGAGCAATATCGATCACTATCCTAGGGGGAAACTGGATATTAAGCCTCTCGCGGGATCATAAACCAACACCGGTGGAGGCTTGAAGGGGCTGAAAGAGACAAATTTTAAGTATCTGGTTAATCAAATTAAGTGGGGGTGGGTTGAGATTGGCCACAGCCTTCGTCCTAATAAATGCCGAGATTGGAGCTGAGAGCGATGTCTTGAAGGAGTTGAAGGAGATACCCGAGGTCAAGGAGGCCCACATGGTCTACGGCGTCTACGACATCATAGCCCGGGTTGAGACCGAGACCATGCAGGAGCTCAAGGATGTTATAAGCTGGAAGATCAGGCGGCTTGATAAGGTTCGATCCACATTAACTATGATCGTCGTGTGAGATCGACGAATAGAATCCATCAAGGCTTAAATGACTTAGAATCATGAATCACAAACATATTTACATAAATGTCTAAATACGATTAAGTGAGGCTATAGATTTTCTTTAAATCGTAATTTAAACAATCGTAATTAAACTTAAGTTTATCGAATTAGTTTTCAAGAATTGAGGGGGAGGGATAATCTAAGGGCCTTTCCACTGTCATCCTAGGGTCTTTAAAAGATCTGCCTTGGTGACAATCCCGATCATCTTCCCCCTCCTTGAGACCAGGATGGCTGGGTAGACCCTTAAGAGGCTTGTTAGTAGCGATATGGGTGCGTCCTCACCTACCTGGGGGAAGGCCTCATCCATGACCTCGGATACGGGCCTCCTTGGGATGGTTCCCCTATCCTCTCCATATATCATCCTCTCTATTATGGTCCTCTCGGATATGCTGCCTACGGGCTTATCCCCGTCTAGAACTGGGAGCTGGGAGAATCCATGGGATCTCATGAGGTCGACCGCCTTCTGGACCGGGTCGTTGACCTGGACGCTGACAACATCTTGGGTCATGACCTCGGAGGCCCTCATCTCGCTCCTCTGTTCAAGGCTCTCCAGCACCTCCAAGATGGCCTTGATCCTCCTATATGAGGGCTCGATCCTCCTCGACTCCAGCTTGGCTATGTATGACTGGCTCACCCCCGTGAGCTCGGCGAGCTTAGACTGGGTGAGGCCGAGCCTCTTCCTCCTAGCGGCTATGGCGTCGAGCTCAGGTAGCATTATTACCAGGGAGTTGTGGCTAGAGATATTCCTTTCGGAATGAAATTTATGAATTAATATTCCTTTTCGCATCCACTGAGAATCTCCATGGAGGGTATCGAAGGGGGCCAGCTGGGAGGGGCTCACATCCATTTAATATTATTTATGCTTCCCCGCCCTCCTTTAGTTTGGTCCCCTTTGATCCTTCATATAGGGATAGATGACACCGACTCCTTGGAGGGCGGCTGCACCACCTACATCGCGGCATTACTGGTCGAGAGGCTCATAAACCTGGGTGTAAGGTTCATCGACTATCCCAACCTCGTGAGGCTTAACCCGAATGTCCCTTGGAAGACGAGGGGGAATGGGGCTGTCTGCCTTAGGGTTGAGGCTGACCAGTCGATGGAGGATTTGATAGTGGGATGCGTCATGGATGTGGTGGAGGAGAATGGGTGGTTCGAGGATGTGAAGACGGAGCCGGGCATAGTCTTCCACATAGGGGATGTCCCCGAGGCCCTGAAGCTCTTCGCCGAGGAGGCGGTCCATGGCCTTGTCTCACTGGAATACGCGAAATCCCTGATCGAGAGGCACTGCGCCATGGCCTTGGGATATAAGGGGATGAGGGGGCTGATAGGGGCCCTCGCTGCTGTTGGAAACCAACTCGAGGGGGACCACACCTACGAGCTCCTGGCTTACAGGAGGCCCGAGAACCGTGGGAGACCCAGGAGGCTCAGCCTATCCTCCATCCTCGAGATGGACCATGTGATGGGCTCGGAGACCTTCAACAATCTCGACCCGGAGACCCTCCGCCCATTGATAGCCCCCCACGGCCCGGATCCGGTTCTATTCGGGGTTAGGGGGGAGTCCCCTGAGGCTGTTCACAGGGCTGGGATGATGATAGAGGCGGAGGAGCCCATCGAGAGGTGGGTCATCTTCAGGACAAATCAGGGAACCGACGCCCACCTAGGAGGTGTTTCGAGGATCTCGGATCTAAGGCCCCACACCCCGGTGGTGGTATCTGGAGTGGTCTCCAGCCCTCCGAGGGTGATACCAGGAGGCCATATGATCTTCACCTTGGAGGATGGAACTGGCAGGGTCGAGTGCGCAGCCTATGAGCCAACGGGGAGGTTCAGGGAGGTCGTTAGAAGCCTTATCCCAGGAGACGAGGTGAGGGCCTCCGGAGGGGTGAGGGAGGGGGATGGCATAACAGGTTTGACCATAAACCTAGAGAAACTCGAGATCCTGAGGCTGAAGGATTTGATACTCCTCCTCAACCCCGCCTGCCCAGTATGCGGGGGTAGCATGGAGTCCATGGGAAGAGGGAAAGGATTCAGATGCAGGAGATGCGATTTCAAGGATCGAGGCCTGAGAAAAAGGGCTGTTAGATTGGAGAGAGATCTAAAACCAGGGGTTTACCTTCCACCCCCGAGAGCTATGAGGCACCTCACAAAACCCCTCCAGAGATATGGAAGGGAGAAGAGACCCAACCAACCCATAAAGCTTCACCAGCCTTGGCACTGGCCCTAATGATATCGGGAGCCTTAAGATTGAAACAGGCTTTTGGAGAAGATTTTTCTATAAAGATAATAATTCAAATCGATGGGTTCAAAGGAGCTTAGGGAGCTGCTTCAACACTATTATAGGAGGACCATAATCCGATTCTGCATAGAGCCTAGGACTTTCCAGGAGATAGTGGATCACCTAGCTGAAAGGGCTGGAATTGAACGCGACCTGGCTCACGTGCTCGCAGCCGAGCACCTCGCCATCCTAGAGGAGAGGAAGGCAGTTAAGCCGATGGATGGGAGATGGGCCGCCACAAAGGAAGCCATACAAGCCCTCAAGAAATGACCCTCAGAGATGGAGGCTCCCTAGGGATCTTGGCCCCAATGACTATCCTTAAAGAGGTTTATATAGGCTCACATCATCGATATTAGACCAAGGGGCTGAATAGGATGCTCTCCCCAAGGGACTATGATGAGGCTATTACGATCTTCTCGCCTGAGGGCCGCCTGTATCAGGTTGAGTATGCGTTGGAGCTTGTGAAGAGGGGGGCTCCGATCGCCGGCGTCGCCTCACCCGAGGGCGTTGTTTTGGCCGCCAATGAGGCTCCCGAGAGCAG
>CALIUM010000019.1 GCA_938048735.1 uncultured archaeon | reverse complement strand
GGTGGAGGAGAGGAAGATAGGTGACGACAAGATGGTCTTCGTCGAGGGATGTAAAGACCCGAAGGCTGTCTCCATCCTCATAAGGGGTGGCTCTGAGAGGATCGTCGATGAGGCCGAGAGGTCGATCCACGACGCCCTCTCAGTCGTCAGGGATGTCGTCCTAGAACCCAAGATAGTGGCTGGAGGGGGAGCTCCTGAGATAGAGGCTGCGAGGGCTATCAGGAGGTTCGCCGAGACCTTAACCGGTAAGGAAAGGCTCGCGGTGATGGCATTTGCAGACGCCCTCGAGGTTATCCCCGCAGCCCTGGCTGAGAACACTGGGATGGACCCGATAAACATACTATCAGAGATGAAGTCCAGACACGAGAGGGGGGAGATTTGGGCAGGGTTTGACCCATTCCAGAGGGAGGTAGCATCCATGGATCTGAGGAATGTCTACGAGCCTCTCAGGGTGAAGAGTCAGGTCATCAAGTCGGCTTCGGAGGCTGCATCGATGCTCCTGAAGATAGATGAGGTCGTAGCCGCTGCCAAGATGAAGCCTCCTAAAACTCCTCCCGGTGAGGAAGGCGGCCCCCCAGAGTAGATATAGATGATCTCCCTGCTAAGTGAGGAGTTGGCCGATAGGATATTCATCGGCCCACCTAAACTCACAAGGTTCGAGAAGGCGAGGATAATTGGAGCTAGAGCCCTCCAGATATCGCTAGGGGCACCCATCCTCATCGAGCTTCCCCCAGATGTCACAGATCCCATAGAGATAGCGAGAAGGGAGCTGGAGGAGGGTGTCCTCCCAATAACCATCAGGAGAACCCTCCCAGATGGAACCTTCCAAGATATACCACTGATAGACCTCATAAAGCCTAGATCGGCGAGGAGGAGCTAGCTGCAACACTCCATGGATCCCAACGTGAGCCTTTGATGAGTATTGAATCATCCGAGCTTACCTCTTGGCGTATAACGGCATATCTAATGGTGATCTTATCTTTCATCATCTTCATTACTCAGAGGTTCATATATTCATTCATAGACCCCATATTCGAGGTCTGCATATTTCACATCCCGGCACTGGTGGCATCCCTAGCATATTATAGAGGAGCCCGCGGGGGAGACCAAAAAGGTAAATAGATAATTAATTCTCCTCAATTAATGGTGATCGAGTTATGAAGTTCACAAGGAGCATATTCTGCGTTGATACCCACTCCTCAGGGGAGGCTACCCGAATCATCTTTGGAGGGGTACCGAAGATAAAGGGTTCTACGATGAAGGAGAAGCAGTCATACTTCCAGAAGCACTACGATCATCTCAGGACAACTATACTGAAGGAGCCGAGGGGGTTCGAGGGTTTACTGGGAGCTGTGATCACCGAGCCCACGGTCCCCGAGGCCGATGTTGGGGTCATCTATATGTGGACGGATGGATACTTCAGCGCGTGTGGAGATAGCACCTACAGCATCTCAGCAGCCCTAGTCAACCTTGGAATGGTTGAGGTAAAAGAGCCTGTAACAGAGATAACCCTCGACACCGTCGCTGGATTGGTTAGGACAAAGGTGAGGGTTGAGAATGGAGAGGCCAGGGAGATTGCGATGATGGGGGTTCCATCCTTCTACTGGGGAACAGTTGAGGAGGAGGTTCCGGAGGTAGGAAGGGTGAGGGCTGACATAGCCTATGGAGGCCTATGGTACGCCTTCATAGAGGCTGAGAGCATAGGCCTGAAGCCGAGTCTAGAAAACAAAGATTACTGGATACCCCTGGGATGGAGGATCAGGAACCACCTCGCGGAGAGGGTAAAGCTCGAACACCCGGAGTATCCAGAGCTGAACATCCTCGACCTAGTCACATTCTACACGGAGCCCTCCAAGAAGGAGTATAGCGCCCGTCATTGGAACGTCTTCGGACCGAAGCAGTCATGTAGATCACCGGCCGGAACCTGCACCAACGCGAGGATGGCGGCCCTCTATGGTAAAGGGCTGTTGAAGCCTGGAGAGACCTTCATCGCTGAGAGCACCATAGGAACCCTACACCATGGCCGCATCATGGGGGAGGTTAACATAGGAAAGTATAAGGGCATACTCCCAGAGGTCTCCGCCACAGCCTATATAACAGCCTTCAACCATATAGTCATCGACCCGAGGGATCCCCTGAAGGAAGGGTTCCTCTTCTAGCCTAGGCCGGCAGCCCCCAATCCGATTAACACCTTTTTATGTTGATAATAAGCCTTGGTGAGGGGGAGTATGTTATACATCTCCGACGCCGAGATTGAGAGGCTTGTATCGATGAAAGAGGCGATAGACGCCGTTGAGGAGGCCTTCAGGGAATACGCCAATGGGACAGCCATAATGCCTCCCAGATCAACTATCATGCTGGATAGCTTTGGAGGGAGCATCTCCTTCATGCCCTCCTACCTGAGAGGGGCCGGGATCGTGGCGGCCAAGATAATATCCATATACCCCTCAAACCCTCAGAAGGGGCTCCCCACAACGGCTGCCTGGTTGGTATGCAATGAACCCGAGACTGGTGTGATGGAGGCCCTGATGGACGCCACCTACCTAACAGCCCTTAGGACGGGGGCCGTGACAGGGGTCGCAGCCCGCTACCTAGCACCAAAGGATAGCAGAGTGGCCGCCCTCATAGGCTGCGGGGCTCAGGGGAGGACCCAAGCCCTCGCCCTAGACGAGACGATAAAACTCGAATCCCTCAGGATTTACGACCTCTCTAAAGAACGTATGAGCCGTTTCGCCATGGAGATGGAACAGAGGCTTAGAGGGGAGATCATCCCATGTGAGAAGGGCGAGGAGGCCGTCAGGGGGGCCGATGTAGTGGTAACGGCTACAACCTCGAAGGAGCCCGTATTGCATAGAAGCTGGCTTGGGGATAGGGTGCACATAAGCGCTATAGGAAGCTTCTACCCAGACCACAGGGAGCTGGACTCGGAGACTGTGAGGGAGGCGAAGGTTGTGGTGGACAGCAGGGAGGCGGCCCTAGCGGAGGCAGGGGATCTGATAATACCGATGAGGGAGGGGGCTATAGGGGCGGAACACATCTATGCAGAACTCGGAGAGATAATAATAGGAAAAAAGAAGGGGAGAACAGAGGAGGACAGATTGACAATATTCAAGAGTGTAGGTCTAGCAATACAAGACTCGGCTGTCGCCAGCCTAGTAATTAAAAAGTGGCGTGAATTATAAATAAAATTTATTCCTTTTAAATTCCCAACCGGTTTATCATTCTCTTAGATGCTTAAAGGATTACCTAACAAGCCCTCTGAAATCAGGCTTCTTCCTATTAATAGACTTCAGGAGATGAGAAAAAGGTGAGTGGCTGCAATCAGGCAAATTCAGAATAATTCATAATAAATGTCAAGCTATTTAGGTTTAAGAGTCTTAAGGACCCTAAGACTCGACACTTCAACTCACCTAGCCCCTAAGAGGCTCGCTGAATATTTTGAGAAATTGACGCTTACCACATGGTCGAGGACTCTTGGAGGCCTGATTTCTTTATTATAGAAGTCCTTAATATACATGGAGTAAGAGACGGAAAGATATAAAAATTGGTTATCCAGGCACACAATGGAGAGGTGTAGGCTCTTAAACGTAGAAGAGGTACGTACGGGCGTTTTTATCTGTCATTGCGGAACCAACATAGCTGGGGTTGTCGATGTGGAAAGCGTAGTTAGGTTTGCATCTAAGCTGCCGAGCGTCGTCTTTGCAGTAGATGATAGATACTTATGCTCTGAGACCGGCCAGGCTAGGATAAGGGACAATATAAAGAAGTATAATCTCAACAGGGTCGTTATCGGGGCATGCTCTCCGAGGATGCATGAGCAAACCTTCAAAAAAGCCGTCGAGGCCGCTGGCTTAAACCCCTATCTGCTCGAGATCGCAAACATCCGAGAACAGTGCAGCTGGGTTCATCTAAACGAACCAGAGGAAGCTACGAAAAAAGCTGAAGCTCTCATCTCCGCGGCTGTAGCTAAGGCTAGGCTCCTCGAGCCTCTAACACCCATGAAGTTCAAGGTAACACCCGCGGCGCTTGTTATAGGTGGGGGAATAGCGGGGATTCAGGCTGCCCTAGATCTGGCGAATATGGGGTTTAAAGTCTACCTCGTGGAAAAGACACCATCCATCGGAGGTCATATGGCCCAGCTTGATAAGACCTTCCCGACGCTGGACTGCTCCATCTGTATTCTCGGCCCTAAGATGGTTGATGTGGCTCAGCACCCGAATATCGAGCTCATAACATACGCAGAGGTCAAGAGGGTCGAGGGC
>CALIUM010000018.1 GCA_938048735.1 uncultured archaeon | reverse complement strand
GCTAGCCTCGAGGCCCTCTCGAAGATCCTTTCTATGGGTTCATGGGTCCTTGTGGAGGCGTATCCGAAGTAGGTAAGCCAGCCTATTATCCCGTCAAACCTCTTTAAGGCGTCCTCTATCACCTCCTGGGGCATCTCGACCCCCTCCTGTTCAAATCCCTTCATCAGGAACTCCCTCGCCTTATCCAACTCGAGCTTCTTCAATCCGACCTCTATGTATGGCCTGCCGAAGAGGGTGCATCGGGCTCGTGGAGCCTGAGAAAACGGTGTAGAAGGCCTACTTGAGACCCTGAGACTACAACCTTAAGCCTCTGGTGATCATACACATGGGCCAGAACGCTGTCAAGCCTGTGACCCATCCTCCTAAGCTCCTGAGCCTCATCCAGAACCAAAACCCTTCCATCCAAATTCTCCAAGAGGCTCAGGAGGCACCCCTTACCCCTCTCCCTGAATCTCACGCCGAGGCCTCCAATGCTTACCCCCTCCACACCTCTGAGCACACCCCTGGCCCAGGATCTCCTGGAAAGCTCCTCTTCAAGCAGCTCCATGAAAGGAGTTAATGGATATCTTGCCCTGTGGGAGGAGCCTGCAGTCTATGAATATATAAGCCTGCCTGGCCTTACTCAGCCCTGTGAGGATGAGGGAGGTCTTCCCATACCTCCTCAGGCCCGAGACCACGATAAGCCTACATTATTTTAATGCCTCGAGGAAGAGCTGGAGCTCCTCCTCCATGTCGAAGAAGTCTTCTATAGTGGATTTTGGTTCAGGGCTGAAGTATGGCATAGTTACCCCCCTAACTTATAACCTAACCGACGCCCAGCGGGCTGCAGGTCAATTACTCGTTTGAATCTTATCCCCGATGCCATAATAGCTCAAACGGCCTCGGTTCAAGCCGTTTGAGGCGATCCCTCTCCGTGAATATGGGGCTTCTCAATCTCCTCGTCCCAGCTGCTGGGACGCTGAAAGGGTCTATTTTTAGCCTATTTTTTTTAAAATTGGGATATTTTCTCAGGCCGATTGGCCGTCCCAACAGTTGGGTACTTCAAAAATTTTTCTCCTCTCTCCCCGCCGTAAGGATCATGGGGTGAGCCCTCATCGGATCCTCAAGTTTTACTTTCTTTTGAAGATAAGTATGAAGAAATGCCTCGGAGGAGGCCTAACCCTATGATCCTAAGAAACGGGCGGAACTTGCTCGACTCTTTCCTCGGCCTTCGTGGATTCCAAGCCTTGACGGCGATATAATTTTCTGGGGGCCTTGAGTTGGGTATGCTCAGGATTCCCTGGGAAGTAGAATCGCAGGCACTCGTATTGCTTGGAGAGGGTCGAATGCCTCCGAAGGGCGATAACGGCCCTGGAATCGGCCAGTTTCCAAAAAGAGATAGAAAATGGGAGTTAGGAGAGCCTCGGGCGGGATTCGAACCCGCGGCCAACAGCTTACAAGGCTGCCGCTCTCCCAGGCTGAGCTACCGAGGCATCTATCTCTTGGATCCGCTTTCCTGTATATTTTGGTTTCTGAGGCGCAAAGCCGATTTTGGTTCAAGTATTTTGGATCTCTTCTACTCTGTGGTTTGAGTTTCGGGTTGTTCTATAGCAATGTTTATTTTTTGGAGCTGGGGCCTTACCCTTGATCTATATGAGCGTCGTTGTCACTAGGCTGGAAGGGATGAAGTTTAAGGCTGAGGCAGACGGTCTCGAGGTGGTCTCTGGGAGGGTTAGGGAGGATGCCCCCCTAGAGGGGATGGCCCCCGGGAGGCTATTGACGGCCTCCCTAGGGCTCTGCACGGCTATGACCATAGCAGGCTACTGTGAGAAGAGGGGGATAAGGGCCGATGGCCTTAAGGTTGTCGTGGCCGCCAAGACGGATAAGGCGGTTGGGAGGGCTGTGGCCTTCGATGTGGAGATAAACATGGGTAGACCCCTGACTGAGGAGGAGAGGAAGGTGGTTCTTGAGGCCGCTCGAAGCTGCTATGTCGGGAAGACGCTGCTGGGCTCGCCGAGCATCACTCATAGACTTGTCGAGAATTCGTGAATTGATGATAAACCTCGATTTTCTATAATAGTTTCTGTTTTGATGTTGAGTAGTAAATTACTGTGGAGTATCCTATTAGGTAAATGAATAGGGTTGATAGCATGGGCAGGATCTGGTTCTTCACCGCTAGGATTATCCCTATAACTGTGACCATAAGCATCAGCATCTCCGGGAGGGGGAACCTCCCGATGGGTTTGGATATCTTTGATTTCCTCTCCCTCCCCCCATCTATGTTGTATTTGGGTGTTGTCTTGAACTCTAGCCTCTTCGAGAGGAGGCCCTTCAACATCGATATGGTGAGGTGGGCTGATAGGCCCACGCCGACGGCGGCCAGCAGGCCCAGGTAGGGGAGCTTCTCCCTAAGGCTCATATCTTGGAGGATGACTGTTGAGGAGTATAGGGTTGAGGCTCCTAGGGCCCCTATGGAGAAGAGGATGCTGAAGGGCGTCTGGAAGAGGGGGCTTGGGGCCCTGTTCAGGGTGAGGAGAAGGACGAGTAGGATGATGGTTATCATCATGATGGGGAAGATCAGGTAGTTTGTCAGGTGCAGTGTGGCTTCAAGCTTCTGATATAGGGTTAGATGCGCCGACCTCCAGACATCCCCCAGAAGCCTCCTGGCGCACTGGAGGCTCCCCACAGCCCATCTCGACTGCTGGTTCTTGAAGTCCACTATGTTGATGGGGACCTCCCCCGGCACGACCACGTCCCTTAGATACCTCGACCCCCAACCCCTTATCCTCATCCTATAGCTCATGTCCAGGTCCTCGGTGAGCATCTCTGGGCGCCAACCCCCCACGTCGAGGATGGCCTCAGTCCTCAGGACCCCTCCCGACCCGTTGAAGTTTATCACCATGGACATGGCCTCCCTCCCAGCCTGCTCCACCATGAAGTGGCCGTCTATGGCCAGGGAGATCATCTCCGTCACCCCGTTATAGCCCCTGTTGAGGTGGCCCAGCCTGGCCTGGACGAAGCCCAGCTTAGGATCCTCCTCGAGGTGGGAGACAACCCTCTCGAGGAAGTCTGGAGGAGGCACGAAGTCGGCGTCGAATATGGCTATGTACTTTCCATGGGTGTATTTGAGGGCGTTCTGGAGGGCCCCAGCCTTGAAGCCCTTCCTGTCCCCCCTCCTCAGGACATGGATGTTCAGGCCCTCAGACCTGAGCCGTGCCACCTCCGAGTCTATTATGCTCGAGGTCTCATCGGTGCTGTCATCCAGGACCAGGACCTCAAGCTTGTCCCTAGGCCAGTTGAGACCGGCAACAGACCTAAGAAGTCTAGATACCACATATCTCTCGTTGTAGATGGGGAGCTGAACTGTTACCGTAGGATGGTTTATTATCGGCCTACTTTCCCCAACCCTATACCTCAAAGCGCCGTAGAGGAGGAGGAAACAGTTGTATCCATGGGGCAATAGAAGGAGGGAAAGGAGGAAATGAATTAGGGGGAGGGCAATATCGAACAATGCAGCACAGCCCCTTAATCAATCTAACAGATAATGAGATTAATGGTTAAATAATTAACTCCTCCACCCCTTCCACTTGCCTCAAACCTGAGGGGCTGCATCCCCTCTTTAATGGAGCAGAACCGGAAGTTGCAGCTATGCTCTGAAGCAAACCAGGCTCCTACCCCAATCCCCTCAGCGCCTAAGTGGAATTTAAAGGAGCTTCACCTGGCTGGAAGCCTTTTACCTGTTACTAAGTCTTTTCTCTATTATATTCTAATGCCTGATGATTCGGAGTTGCCCCTATCCCCGGAGTTTAAGCCTTGCAACCCTCTTGCGAGTCCCTACCCTTCGGCCTGAATGATTGTTACTCTAAGCATGAGGGGAAGCCCCTTAATGAGCCTGCCCATTACTGGGTCGACTCTATATCCCATCTGCTCTAGGGCCACGACGCCGATTATGGGGGTTGTGCCTCTAGGCCTAATTATGACGTAGCTCAAGGCGGTTCTATCCTCCACCCCTGTCACCGCGTAGGTGAGCATGAAGCCGAAGTGGCCGAGGGAAAGGGAAGGCTCAGGCTCACCTATGAATGGTAGGGCTAGCTCCTCAACCTTCTCTTCGGGCAGTGCTGGGAAGGTGGCGCCCGTATCGACTACTGCCTCTTGCTCAAGCTTCCTGACCCTTCGAGCTCGAGCTTCCCTTGGAGATACTCAATCAGCAGGGTTATAGAAAGTGGCCTTCACCTAAACATGACCAACTCGGCTCAACCACGAATCGGTGGGGGAACCCTCTATAATATAATTATTTTTCGTGAAGAGCTTCTTCCCCAAAAAAAGATGATTTTCGCCTAGGCTTCAGGTTAAGAGGGAGGTGAGCTGGGGCACGCTCAGCCCCTCAATCTCTGAACTCCCTGTTGATTTTGGCTTAGGCCATTACCTTGATGAGATCTCCTCCATAACTTCTAGATCCCTCCTCACCTTCCTAGCGGGTCTTCTCGAGGCCTCCTCCAGGTTAGGCCCTTCTCCTCCTTCTCAAAAAGAGTATGCCCACTAGGATGGCCGACAGCCCGACCGCTCCCAAGATGAATAGGGGGTGCTCTAGGATCCCCGGCCTCCTCTGGGTGGTCTGGACTTGGGTGGCTGGAGTCCCGACCTGTATAGGAATGGTCAGGGTGATGGTGTAGGGGGTTCTGAGGTTGTCGAGATAGCTCAGATGGATGGGGAGCTCGAAGGCCTTCTCGGTGGTGTTCTCCATCTGGAGGTTGACGGTGAAGGTCGTGGGAAGGTTGGCCTCTATGTTACCTATATACACCGACCTAGGCCCGAAGGCTCTCAAGGGGAGGCCTTGGATGGAGGGAACCGCGTATGCGGCGTAGGCGGTTGAGGTCCCGGTGTTGGTGACGGTGAGGGTTATGGAGAAGGCGGAGCCCGGCCTAGGGTTGGATGGGATCACAGCCATATCGGTCAGGGATATCTCTATGAGACCCCTCAAGAGCATGTTAAGCCTCCAGCTCTCACTCTCCACCACCTCAGACCCCTCCTTGAGATATGTGGCCGTGACGGTCAGGGTGGTGGTCGCAGCCGTCGCGGTGGCCGGGACATAGATCTTGGCCCTCAGAGTCTTCTCCTCCCCTTGGCCAAGGTGGTCTATCTTGAACCTAGACTCCCCGAAGACCTTCAGCGTAACATCTGGCGAGAGGTCTATCCTGATGTCGTTTAGGCCTCTATCCCCTGAGGCTCTCACCCTCAGGTGGAGATCTCCGCTCTTCCCTATGGTCAGCTCCTCGGGCTCCACAGAGATGGATAGTGGAGGTATGGGGACCACCCCTTTGATGAGCAGGTTCACCCTTTGAGCCTCGCTCTGGACAGCTCTGAGACCCTCGTCGTAGAATGTGGAAGTCAGGATTAGGGTCGCGGTGGATGGGGCTGTTAGGGGGGCATATACTCTGACCATTATGCTGCTGTTCCCCTCCGGCTCAAGGCTTCCGAGTTGGAGTATGCTCGTCCCCAGGATCTTAACAGGAGCCTCCGATGAGAGCTCAAGCCTCACATCCCTCAGATTGTGCGCCTTCACGTTAAGCATCGTGATATTGAGGGTTGTCTCCCTACCCGCGGTGAGCTCCTCAGGCTTCACTGTGTAGGATATGGAAGGCGTCTGGATCTGGCTCCTAAGCCTAAGGTTGAGCCTCTCCTCCTCGCTCCTGTAGACCCTTAACCCCTCATCATAGTATCTCAGGACAGCTGTCAGCGTCGCAGTTGTCGATGTCGCAGTCGAGGGGACATAGACCTCGGTTCCGACCGACCAAGCCTCCCCAGGCTCAAGCCCCTCGGCGTAGAAGTGGGTCTCCCCGAATAATCTCAGGGTCGCGTCCGGCGATAGGTCCACCCTAACCTCCGAGAGCCTACTCTTTCCTTTGTGGATCATCGTCAGGTTGACCGAGGTGCTCTCCCCTGCCTGTAGCTCCAATGGCTCCACCTTCAATCTAAGGGGTGGCGTAGAGGCTGCGGGTCTCAGGTTGAGCATAATGTTCCTTGTGAAGTTGTAGGGCGTGTTTCTAGGCCCAACACATGTTACCACAAGGATGAGGGGGGCCAGGCTGCTCCTCAGCTCAGGGGGCACATATACGCTGAGGTTCAGGGGCCTCGCCTCCCCAGGCTCCATCCTGCCTAGGCGGATCTCCCCGGGAAGCTCCGCTGAGATCACATTAGAGTAGGCCTCAACCACCTTCACATTCTCGGCGGCCCCATCCCCCATGTTGGTCAGAGTGAGGGTGACCAGCTGGCTCCCCTCTGTTAGAGGAGACCCCTGAGCCTTAACCTCTATCCTAGGCTTCCCTGAGACCTCTATGTATAGCTCCAGGACCTCCCTCCTCCAACGGGATAAGGCGTCGATATAGTAGTCGAGCTCGAGGCGGGTCGGGTAGGCTCCCAATGAGGCCTCCCTGGATATGGTGATGGGGAAGGCCAACCTCACAATCGATCCTGTGGAGACCACCCCGCTGTAGTAGGCCTGGGCCTTGCTCCCCCCGCCCACCGGGATGAAGCCATAGGGAAGGGAGAGCTCAGCGACCAGGTTCTTGACAGCATACTGATGCTCGTATCTGAGGACCACGCTTAGGATGGCCGTATCCCCCGGGGAGACCTCCCGAGGGAGCTCCTCCCCCCAGTAAACCCTGAGCAGATTGAAGTAGCTGGCCTGCTGAGACTCCACGGGCTGGAGCTGGAGCCACAATAACATGGCGAGGAGGACAAGAGCCTCTAGACCTCTTCTCGAAAGCATCAGCCAATTCCATGACCACAATCGGCATATAAATCTATCTCTTAAAATATTTTCTCGAGGTCAGTTGAGATTAAGGTATATAAGCGTATCAATTCCTCTAATATTTATTATCTTTTTAAGCAATTTGATTTTAACAGTAGATTTATGAATTTAACTGTAGATTTATATCTATTCTCTCTTGAAATTATTCTCCCAAAATTCTTGTCGTTCTTTTTTAATTTTTTATCTTCTTATTTTATAATATTTAGTTGAGATATTTTAACTGTATATAAAATTATATAACTTAAGTCAAAACAGCTTTAGGATTTTTTGTGGCGTATATAACTCTACCTTTATCCTATCAGCCTTTTCCAGAATTTCCTCATCTGTTGTTATAAGTCCTGTGCCCATTTTCTCTGCTGTCGACACAATTAGGGAATCATTTAAGCTTAATCCCATCTCTCGCAGCTCCCTCGACCTTAGGAGGATGGATGGTGAGTCAAGAGAAACAAACTTTACAGGCGTTTCTTCATGCATCAGCAAGCCTCTAAGGAGCTCATCGGCCATCCGGAGGTATATTTCAGGTTCTAGTACAATCTTAGCTATTCTGTGAATAGAACCGATGTATTCCTGGATTGAGAGGATGCTCATGAAACGCTCCAGCTTAGCCTCCTCCATTATCCTTTCGGAAAGATCTTTCTCCTCACTCCCCTGGGGAAAGGTTAAGAAAACTATTAACATGGAGTCGAGGAAGACCTTAAGCCTTCACCAGCAAAATATTTAATAGTCTGCCAATTTTAAATTTTGCTGGTATAAGGTATAAATCCATATGCATGCATATGGCAGAGTTGGCAGGAAGGGGGCCCTCTATCCACCTAAAAAATTAAGGGAGGAGCTAGAGCTAAAAGAGGGGGACATGGTTAAATATATAATTGAGGGTAACAGCCTACTCGTGGTAAAAATATCCAATCCTCTAGAAGTTGCCAGCAAATTCAACATATCATTTGATACAAAAATTGCAATGAGTATAATTAGTGAGATTGGAAGAGAAAGTGAAAGGGAGATTGAAGAAGAAATTTTAAAAATATTGAAGAATAGATCTCTTAGTTAGTACTATATGATGAGATATCGTAATTGAAAGCCACATTCTTCAATACCATCAATTTAGTTCATAATTTAGAAGGGGAGACTTCCTGTCAAGTGATTTCTTTAAGCTTTTCTTATATGGCCTTCAATCTCTCATCCCCTAAAATATCTGACTTCCATTATACAGTTTATCTCTTAGGATTTCCGTCACTGTTATATAAAAAAAAGGCTTGATTTATTATATAGATGCTATTTAATTTTAAGCATAATTTATAAAAGATTATATCATGGTAGAATTTGTGCATGCGATGGAAAGTGAGAAAAGAAAGTGGTATAGAGATTGGGAGGAAATACTAGGGATATTAAAAGGAATTAAATATTTAGCTTCAGTTTAGTGTTATTAGATATATCTAAAATTTTTTATTGTACTTCTCATCAAAATGTAAAAAAAATGGGGGTTTACCCCTTTCTGGGGCTCTCAGCCTGCTATCTTCCTGGTTATCTGGATTACGCCAACTATGGCCGCGATTGCAGCTATTAGGGCCAGTATAACCGCTGCGTAGAGGGTTCCTGACATGGCCTCGACGGCTGACTTGGCTCCGGCTGCAGCTGTAGCGGCGTCGGAGGCGCTCTTCTTTGCAGCTGCCAAGTCGCTCTTGAGGGCGCTGGTTTCGTTCTTAAGGGCCCCAATATCCGACTTCAAAGGTTCTAAGGCCTTCGATACGTCGTCTGCGGTTAGGGGCTTGGAACTCACGGTGAAGGTCTTAAGTGATGCCCCAGAGCCCTCATACTGCTCTGAGACGTGGCTTGCGCTGACCACTAGGGCATATGTTCCAAGTTTAGCTGTCGATGGTATGGAGAGGGTTATCTTGTATAGGCCTGTCCCAACCTTGCTCACCGTTGGGGTGAGGGTTGTGGGCCCATAAGCGGTGGAGGTTAGGTTCGCATCTATGGCCTTCCCCTGGTATGATGTCAGAGCATAAAGTTCAGCCGTGTCGCCGAGGTAGTAGACCGCCCCAACATCTACCGATACCGTTAGGGTTATCGTGGTTTTGGGTGGAACCACTGGGGCTCCCTCAAACCCGAAGGTCGCCTCACTGGTTGTTCCCATGTAGGTGGCCTTAACAGTCCATACTCCAGATGGGTCGGTGTCCTTGAACACCATAACTGTTGTGGAGTATGTCCCATCGGCGGCTGGGGTGGCCTGCCCGAATGCTTTAGGCTCATTTAATGGGCTGTATACTATTATGCTGACATCCTGCCCCGGCTGGACTGGTGAGACGACCCCCCTGACGACGAGGGGCTGTCCGGGCTTGTATGATGGCTTGTCTGTCGTCACCGTCACGGTCACGGCGTATGCAGTGACCGGTAGGAGCATCAGGAGCATCAGCGCCGTCAACGCGACTGCATTCCTTTTCAGGTCCATCTTCGTTGCCCCCAGGGGTTTATGATACCGTGATGGTGAACGTCGTTGTCGGAGCTAAAGCTGTGGGTGCCGTTATGTCACTCCAGACATAGATTGTAACCGTATACGTGCCAGGTGTAGCTATCCCTAGGAAGGCTACGGGAACCGACCTCGTGGCTTCGGCTCCCACATCAGCCATTGTCATTCCTACTGCGATTACGCTTCCCTTAGCATCCTTTATCTGGGAAATCACATAGACTGAGACCTGAGTTGCGACATTATTCTTAAGGGTTATTCTAGTGTAGAAGGAGGAGCCTCTCATAACGGCAGTAGTCTCTCTTCCAGCAGCATCTAATAAGGCAGGAGCTGATGGTGTGAATGTCTTTGTTCCTGGAAGTTCAGGCGGAGGAACTCCAACAACAGTGAATATAGGCCTCACAACCAGACATGATTTGAAGTCGGCTGTAGCGATGTCAACATAGTAGGTTCCAGCCGATGCATCGGGTGGGACAGTGAACTGTACCCCAGGCGGCACTTCTCCATCCAATGTTGCTGTGAATGATGTTAGAACTATACCAATCTCAGGAGTGGGCTTATGGAGGTCTCCACCCCAGTGTACGTGATAGGAACTCCCCGCTGCGAAACCACTGCCCGTCACAGTTACCACGGTTCCGGCTGAGCCTGATTTCTTATCGATGGATATGCTCGAATATAGGGTAAATGTTCCCTCAGCAACAGTAGCTCCAAGTTCATCTAGAATCATTATAGTTTTTGAAGTCCCAGTTCTCTCCTCTCCTGGGTTTGTGGTAGAGACTGGTACTGTAAACTTCACTCCAACGGGTATCGCACCCAATTCAGTAGTTTTGAATTCTGCAACTATGTTTAAAGCAGACTCATACGCGACTTTATAGCTTGTCAAGGGCTTCAGACCTATAGCGGAAACGATAACCTCAGTGCCCACATATCCAGCCGTTGGCGCAAGGCTTACGGAACCTAAAACATAGAAGACTAAACCTACTTTCCGACCACCCACATCTGTAGAGTCAGTCGTACCTCCCCCTAGCTTATACTCAGGTCCTCCTACAGCGAATTGAGAGTTCCCTCTGGGTGTTGCGAGCTTTCCTCTTATTGCAGACTTCCCTGTGGCCTTCTCGACTATATCGATTATGGTTAAACCGCCAGCAGTGGATGGTACTCTCCAGCTGATTCCAAAGGGTGGTTTGCCTTCGCTTGTTGAGGTGAACTCTCTAACTACAACTCCATCTACGAGGCCCCATACTACTTGGTACACTGTATTAGCCTTTAGGCCGGAGATACGAGCTGGCGTGAGACCGAGAAGTGTTCCAATCGGTCCATGATTAGTGGGTGTTATTATGTTTTCATTCACCTCGACTATATTATTTCCATTATCATCCTTCCATTGAGCTTTGACTTTAACTGTGAAATCCTTAGTCGCCTTTACAGTCAAAGGCTCTGGGGTGGTAAAGCCTTTCTCAG
Organism: uncultured archaeon; assembly: GCA_938048735.1. GTDB lineage: Archaea > Thermoproteota > Bathyarchaeia > TCS64 > TCS64 > JAGTRB01. The sequence goes on along the minus strand of CALIUM010000018.1, from coordinate 1,746 downwards.
CGGCTTCAGCCTTCTCTGTAACTCCTGGAATTTTATCAGGTAATGTTTCAGTTACATCGAAGGTACCGTCAGTATTAACCGGAATATCTTCTTTTATGAGGACGCCTGCAAACTTTATATCTACTTTGGCTTCTCCACCTTTATAAGCGAAGCCGAAGCCCTTAAATCGCATAGCTGTCCCAGCATCACCTGAGGTGAGGTAATCAGTATCATCAGCTTTTCTAATCCATAGTTTTGGTACAATGGTTACCTCCCTAGGAGCCGGGTTATCGCCAGGAGTATTGACTGAAAGGGTTATGCATCGATCTGATGCAGAAGCGTCTCTTGCCACGTTTGGAAGTGTAAACTTAGCGTACCATGCACCCCGAGCATCAGGGTCGATGTTTCCATCACCCTTACTTCCATCTATGTCTGAAGTACCTATACTCACCAGTGCCCCGCCGAAGTAGATCGAGGCATTAAGAGTTTCATTCCGTCTGAAACCTGCGCCCCAGACCTTCACGGTATCTCCAGGCTTATATTCTGCCTTATGCGTTCGGATGGTGGCCGTGCTTACACCCTCTGGAGGCGGATCTGAAGCTATCAGGAGTGGGTAATCCCCTTTAATGTTTCCATTTGCTAGGTTAAAGGTCGCTCCAGCTATGATTATAGGAACCTCTCCTAGGGTTAAAATCTGTGACGCCAGTGTTACACTAAGCCAATCATCGAATGAGCCGTTGGTCTTCGTTGTCTTGGAGGGGTGAATCGTTGAGGCGCCACCTATAGTTATAGAGTCGGCAGGTATTGTCTCCTCTTTGCCGAATCCGTGTACCTTGATCCCGAGAGTTATACCAGGAGACCTTGTAATACTTAGAGTGTTCAATTCGATGCAGCTTATATAATTGAATGTTTTACTTACACTGATCCCGCCACCCTCAAATTTGAGAGTCTGAATGCCTCTTGGTTGTTCTCCCACCCTAACTATATTTGGAGCTAGATCCACTTGACCCTCATTTGTTCCTATAGTTGATCCAGTCGAAGGCGTTCCGAAACCCGAGAGAGCCTCAGACGGCGATAAAGTCACAGCAACATCTGCAGGAAACCCTGAGATCCTAACTCTGTAGATTGAATCTCCCCACATCCCTTCAGTTACAGGATTATCATCTTCATCCAGGAATTCCACATTAGGTAGAACAGTGAAGCTCTCCTTGGCTTTAACCTCTCCATCCACAATGATCTTTATCGTATACATTCCACCTTTCACTATTGGAACCCTTATATCCACTATGAAGCTCCCACTACTGTCTGTCCTCGCAGCTGAGCCAGCTCCACCTCGTAGGGAGGGATACCTGAAGTCAGCAATCGTAGTTCCGACAGTGGCTACTTCCACGTCGTCCCTAAACCATTTGATTACAACATCCTTGTCTCCGGCAAAGCCCTTCCCAGTGACGGTCACCCAATCTCTAACATATCCACTTGATTTGCTAAGAGCAATTGTCGGAGCCTCAGCGATTACGGGTGCATACATCACTGGAGCTACTAGTGAGATTGCCATTATGGCTGTCAGGAAGATAGGCAGTATCTTCTTAGAGTTGTACATTCTCTATTTCCCCCGTTTTTCCTTTCTGCGCCTTTCGCGCATGTGGAAGCGCGATGCCTAGATATTTAAGCATATGTCTACAGTCCAGAATTTCATGTATACCGTTTTCCTCGTTCATCCTTGAACATGCATCATAAATGTCCATTTTTGTCGCTTTAATCTGAGGA
>CALIUM010000017.1 GCA_938048735.1 uncultured archaeon | reverse complement strand
GCATTCCAAAGCTTCTCGGCGGCATCACGGATTCTAATGGGATCATTGAGCTTAATGGCTTCTCTTAGCTCCCTGAGGCCCCGCTCAAAAAATTCCCTAGCATCTTCTAGGAATATTTCGACCCTTCCAGCCTTTACAGATGATCCAGACATAGATAAATCTAAAATTAAAATGAATATGGGAATATAAAAACTTTAAAGCCATTCTTTGACATATGAAATTATCACCCTAATACGCTAATGATTTATAAAGAAGTTATCCACTAAGGTATCTTATGGTAAGCTCTTTATCCTTTAACCAGAGCTAACTTTTAACATAAAATCTCTTTTCTCATCCTTTTATTCAACATTGATGAAGGGCAATAGTGATTGGAGAAGATATGCTAATATGAGAGCTCAAACTCAAATAGAATTATTATACTCTTCTCCCCGCCCTATACCATCTTTTCTTCGTTCCCCTGTCCTTTCAATCTATTCAGCACTTATACAGCGCAGAGTAAAGAAGTAATGAGCATACTAGGGCAAACTATGGGCTTATATACCAGATTCATGGATGTGTTGACATACAGGAAACCCTGCGTGATGAAGCAAGGGGCTGAAAAATGAGGCCCTCTTTAAAGGGATTATCATTCTCTTTTTGTATGTTAAATTACACCAAGTATTTTTAGTAGAATTGGTATAAGAGTCGTCATCACGGTGACCCACATCCCAAGGATCATGCCAACAGTCCACCTAAATAAGCTATCAATCTTATCATTCAGGCCTTTTATGTCTGTGTCGATTCTGTTGTTTAGAGCTTTTATGTCTCCCCTAAGCTTTTTAACATTTTCTTCGAGATGGTTTAGCCTAATGCTCGCCTTAGAGAATAGTGCTTTGAGGCTTGATACATCCTCCCTAAGCCTCACGACAACCTCCTCAAGCCTAGACAACCGCTCCTCCGAATCCCGTCCTAAACTTGTGATTGGACGCCTTAAATCATTTCTAAGCTTCAATTAATCTGTAGAGGGAACTCGAACTGATCGAGATTTGAAGGGTGTGTCCCTTTCCCTCTTTGAAAAACTTTTATTAGCCAGACTTGAAACTTGTTTAGAGTACTTTATGCAGCTCATTGGGATCCTGGAGCGTTTCTGGCTCTCTTTTGTTGAGGCGATGCCTAGGATAGTGGGGGCCCTCATAGTCCTTGGGGTGGGTTGGGGGTTCGGCCGCCTACTAGGGAAGGGGGTTTCAAGCCTCATAAGGAGGATGAGGATCGAGGAGTCTTTCAGGAAGACCCTCCTCGGAAGGGCATTAGGCCGCTCTGGCGTATCCCTGGGACTTTTCCTGGACCTCGCGGTGAGGTGGCTTGTATACATAGGCTCTCTCCTCGCTGCCATAGATATATTGGGTTTCAAGGCCCTAGAGCCCTTCGTAACCGCAGCCGTTCAGTACCTCCCCAGCCTCATAGGTGGGATCCTTATACTCGTTATTGGCTTGGTGGCTGTGGACTTCGCCGCTGACCTCTCGAGGGCGGCTAGTATAGAGGCCCGGGTCGAGTACGCCGGGATAGTGATATTGGGTTTAAGGTTCATCCTATACTTCGCCGTAGTCGTTGTAGCCCTTTCAATTATGAAGATCGATGTTTCTATACTTTATATCTTCGCTAATGCCCTAGCTTGGGGGGCTGCGGCTGGGACTGGCGTTGGCCTAGGGATAGCCCTGGGTTGGGGCCTCAAGGACCTCGTCGCGAGGAATGCTGAGAGGTGGATCAGCGGAGCTAGGGGGATCGCTGAGAGGGTTGGTGAGGCCTCGGAGATCCAGCTTCTCAGGGAGCGGGTGAAGGAGCTCGAGGCGAGCATAGCTGAGCATAGGGCTAGGATGGAGGAGCTTGTTAGGGTGAGGACGGCTCTGATGGAGGAGCTCACCGGACCCGTGGAGGATGTCTCCTCCAAGCTCCGTGAGATCGTGGGGGAGAAGGGTAAGGTATCCTCCGTTTATGGGGGGTATCACATCGCCGTACTTGAGCCCCTAACCTTCCCATGGGGAGAAGTTATGATATTGCTGACAAACCTAGGTTTTGAGACATGGCTCTCGAAGATGGATGAGAGATATGTAATCAAATGTAAGATGAAGGAGAACTGACCTCCATGCCAGCCCTAGACAACAGGACGAGGATGATATTTATAGTTCTCCTGACAGTGAGCACGGCAATCATATCATTTCTCGCTGGTTTAAATCTAAAACAGATAATAGCGATAACATTATTTGGATTTAAAACATATGCTACACTCCTCTTCTGGAGGTTCAGGTTGGGCTTCGCATTTCTAGCTATATCAATCCTACTAGCAGTAGGCGTTATAGATATTCCTCATACAATAGAATTCGCCTCATTCGATGTCATACTCTTCCTGATCAGCATGATGACCGTTACAGGTTTTCTAGAAGAAGATGGTTTCTTCGAGAGGCTAATGAATAAGATGATTAATGCTATCGGCTTTCAAGCGAAGAGGCTTATGATCTTCATGATGTTAACCGCTTCCCTCTTCGCGGCTCTGGTGGATGAGGTGACATCGATCCTATTCATGACGGCAATGATGCTTCAGATAACTGGAAAGCATAGGCTAAACCCGATACCCTTTGTCATGATGCTTGTCTTCGCCACGAATATAGGCAGCAGCGCAACTGTCATAGGCAACCCCGTCGGCGTCCTTATAGCCTTCAAGGGTGGGTTCTCCTTCTCAGACTTCATAAGATGGGCTACACCAATCTCCATCCTCGCGTTGATACTTACCATATTCATCTCCATGAAGATCTTCTCCGGAGATATCAGGGAGATGAATGAAGCCCTATCACTGGGTTCTGAGGCGTCCTTAGGAGAGGAAAAAGAAACAACACTCTCAAAGATCTACTCCATGGAAGCCTCTTTAGATAAAAATATAGAGGAAGTGGAGTCTTACAAGCATAAAACGGTCTCTTGGGTCCTCTTTATAGGAACGATCCTCCTCCTCGCCCTCCATCACCCTCTAGAGGAGCTGTTCCACCTGGAAAGGAATACCCTGCTGCTAGGTACAGCGATGGCCTCGGCGGCGGCGGCCTTACTGATAGACCTTGAGAGGGGTAGGGAGATCATCGAGAGGAGGGTGGACTGGAGAACCCTGATCTACTTCGCCCTCCTATTCGCATCGGTTGGCACCCTCCAATATGTCGGGGTGACCGGGCGCCTCGCAGAGGCCCTCCTATACGTCTCGGGGGGGAGTGAGGTTGGGTTGCTCCTCTCCTTCACCCCGATTGCCGCTGTCCTGAGCGCCTTCATGGACAATGTCCTCGCTGTGGCCATGTTCGCCCCAATAATACAAAGCTTGGGGGCAGAGGGAGTTTACACCTTTCCCCTCTGGTGGTCCATACTATTCACGGGGACCTTCTTCGGGAACCTCACCCTGATAGGGAGTACAGCAAACATAGTGGCAGCGGGAATGCTGGAGAGGGAAAGGAGGGCTCGCATAACATTCCTCGAATGGATAAAGAAGGGCGCCATAGTCTCGATACCAACTCTAGCCATGGCCATCCTACTAATATACCTTCAAATACCCATTATGCCGAAATGAAAATAAAATAATTCTATTGTTTTAAATAAGTATGGCTCTAAAACGAATTAATATATAACAATGTTTCTACATCCAGATTAATAACATGATTTCAATTATTCAAAATCTCTAATCTTAAGGGTCGTAAAGGAAGTTAATATTCTTCCCATCGAGCAAGGCCTCCAACTTATTGAGTAACTCCTCCCTCCCAAGGAGCATATCCCTTCGCTTGGCTGGGACGACCTCGACCATCTCGAAGCCGACTTCAGCCGCGGAGATTGTCGATCAAGCCTCCTTGGGTTATAAGTGATCTGGATGTCGCAACGTCCTCTTATAGGCCTCTGCGCAGTGGATGCAGCAGAAGGCCTTCTCCACGCCGTCTATCACCTCTCTATACCCCCCCTCATATATCTTACATCCGCAGTTGGCGCAGGTCTCCAGGCTGGGCTCTATCGCAGTGGAGACGAGGCTGGAGAACCTCCTGAATAGCTGATTGCAGAAGCTTACCCCCTCATCGGTGAGGGAGTATAGCTTCCTCTCCTTCCTCCCCACGGGGTGCACAGTGTATGTGAGGAGCCCCATCTCCTGCAGCCTCTGGAGGAACGGGTAGACGAGGCCAGGGCTTACTGGCCTTCCAACCCTGGCCCTGAACTTCCTGAGGATGCTGTAGCCGTGGGACGGCCCCTCATACAGGATGACGAGTATATAGAACCTCGCGAAGTCCGAGATGAACTCTTCAATCCCCTCCCTCTCCATCGGAATATCCACATATCTCAAAAGCTGACACATATTATTTAAAGAAGATCTCCCTCCTCAGCCCTTGAAGAAGGGCCATAGGTAGGCCTCTAAACATAAACAAGATCCTCTAAGGGATGTCAAGATCTCATAGAGATAATTAAACTTAATAGGATAACTATAAGATGTCTATCTAAAAGTAGTTAACTGATAGACCTATGAATTAGTTTGAGTTTTAAAGGATGGGTTTCTTGAGCTTAACATACCCAGACCTATATCTAAAAATACAGAAAAAGAATACAACAACTTAATGCTTAATCATGATCTCTGGAGAACAAAAAGGCTTTAGAATGATTTTGAGAAGCTCGGTGAGGCTTTTCAGAAAGCAGTAACCTTAGGTGTCGCCATTGAACTTCCAGATGCGAATGAGTTGATTTTAGCTGCGGGGCGCTGGATAAAGGGCTATAGGACATTATGGAGGGTGTGGCTTATGCTCACGCGGTGAAGGTGAAGGCTTACTTTATAAACTCTATAGCACTCAATATGAGCTTCAGCTTTTCCTTGCCGAGAAGGGCTATGCATCAGATATCTTAATAATACATAAAAATGAAAATCTGACAAGATTGATGTGTGGAAATTGTTAAAACTTAAAGGAGATATTTCCCCTTAGAATATTAGACTCTTTCAAAAGGATAAATCTTAGCTATTTAAATCATTATAAAAATAACGGAGAAGATCTAGAGGAATGTGGAGGAAGGATTGTTTAAATTTCAAAATGAGGCATGGAACTCGATCTCCAAACCCTTGAACTCATTCAACGGGATGTAAAGATGATCGGGTGGACGGTGAATTCTTCCTAGTTCTCAGGGCTGGAATGAATCCGGGCACCTTCTCCTTATATCTCAAGTACCCTTCTCCAAACTCCCTCTCCAGCTCCACCTCCTCCCTCCTCGCTAGGCTGACATACCGGATCACCAGGATTGGCCACATCAGGAGGAGGGGGATGGTAGCCCAGTGGACTAGGAGGCCCAAGGTCATCAGGATGATCCCCGTATACTGGGGATGGCGGAGATGGGCGTAGATCCCATCGGTGACCAATGTCCTCTCCCCAGGGTCCGTGCCCCACCCTCTCCTGTATATGGCCCTCCATCCTAGGAGTATTAGGACTCCTCCGACGATGTTAAGGGAAAACCCGAGGTACATGCCGAGGTAGCCGATGTATTGCTGGAGGGTATGGCCCCAGAGCAGCCCCTCAGGTAAGGTAGATCCGAAGATCCATGCGGCGAAGTACATGCTCAACGGGATACCGAACATCTCGAAGGCGGAGGCCGCTATGAAGGCGAGGTAGATATTAGAAGGGCGCCAGGGGCTTCTTCTCTGATAGGGGAGGAAGGCTAGGAATACCCCGAAGATGACAATCCACCCCACCATCGAAGTCCAATCGCCGAAATGCTGATGACTCAAGGATAACCCAGATCCCCCTCCAAACCATGGAGTTATAGAGCCCTAGGCTCTTGAGGAGAGGAGCAGCAGGAAGAGGATCATCACCATGAGTAGAAGGAAGAATCCGAGCCACTCCCTCCCACGACCCATTCCATGATGTCCAGGCCCGGCCGGACCGCAGCACCCCAACCCCATCACCACGGCCAATATATATTTTATAATGATATATTTAAACTTGACTCTTACCATACCGTTGAAAAGCTATGAACAAAAGAAAAAGGGGTGTTTTAAAACCTGGAATTTTACTTAATATTGATCCTAGTGCCCCATATGTCTCCTTATATATTTGGCTGGGCTTTTGTCGAAGGTTTCCTTGCAATGCCCACTGCAGAAGTAGTAAGTTTCGCCCATATATTCCGACTTGTATTTCGCGGTTCTCTCGTCAACATCCATTCCACAGACTGGATCTCTCGCCATTCATTCTCACCTCCATCAAACATTTTTAGGGATGTGAGGGGCGAATTTTCGTGCTTAAACCCCTCTCTTCCAAATACTCGAGATTTTCTATGATGTTGTGTCATGTTCTCATCGCATTCCAGATGGCCACTTCCATTCGACCGAGAATCGAAGATTGCTTTGTTATCCAGTATTTGCCTGATTTGAAATGGATCATAAACCTTAGGAAGGATTAAACTGAAATTTATTAGAGTTAGACCAGTTGAAAAGATTGAGGCGAGCAAAAGAGCTTGAACCGATCTTCTATTTCTCATCCGACATACATCTCCGGGTTTTTCTTAAATTTAGCCTCACATGCCAAGGAGCAGAAGTGATATGTTTTTCCGTTAAAATTAACTTTATATTTTACAGTTCTTGCATTCACTCGCATGCCACAAACAGGGTCCTCAACATCCTTCTCTAAGGTTTTATGCTGCATGGATCCACCCCCACAGTACCCTCTTCCATAGCCTCCAAGGTACCTATGAGATAACCCCAGCAGCCTCATATCTCCAATAAGTCCAAGGGTAAAGCCGGCAATTGGGCTAACGAGGGTCCAAGGCCCCCCTAGAAAGGAACCAACAGCATATCCGATGAAGAGCCCGAGACAGCATAGCATCTTTTCTGCCCCTCCTTCACCCTAGGTTAAATAGGAGAAGGCACGCATATAAATATATCCTTAAAAGATATATCTACCAGATCCAATTAAGCTCCTAAATCGGCCTCGATGAGGGTCGCTTCACCCCACGAAGGTCTTCCTCCTCTCTCGATCCTCAGTTTAGGGTTTACTCAGGAGTTCTTCCACCCTCGCCGCCTTAAGCTCCTCGATGAATCTGCAGACCTCCTCTATGTATGGCTCCATGAGCCTCCTCCCCTCCTCCTCGGAGGCTTTTGTCGAGGCTATCACCTCGCCCGCTGCGCCGAGGACACCCGTATCGGATAGGTCTATTGTGTCCCATGGGAACTGGGCTGGTCCAACCCTGCCCAGTCCCTCCATCTTTAGGGGTCCTAGCCCCTCCCTCTGCCTAGTGTCCACTGCCCTATCCATACTCACAAGCCTACCATGGAGGTAAAGGTTCACACTAGTCTCTCCAGCTCCCGCGTGTCCAACCATCCCAGGCGGAAAGGCCATTATGACCGCCGAGAAGAGCTTATATGTCCTCCTGAGTTCCCCGGCAACCTCAATCAGGGAGGCGGTGTTTCCTCCATGGCCGTTTATGAATATGATCTTCCTAGCTCCATGGGTGGCCACGGAGAGGGCGACGGCCTTAACGTACTCCCTGAAGACGGCTGGTGGGACCCATAGGGTTCCTGGGAAATGCCTGTGATGCTCCGAGATCCCGATCGGTATGGTTGGGAGGACTGCCACACCCGTCCTCTCCCCCACCACTCTAGCTAGGGCCCCAGCCACTAGGTGGTCTGTCCCGAGGGGGTTGTGAGGCCCGTGCTGCTCTGTGCTCCCAACCGGGATTAGGACTACATCGGTCCGTTTGAAGAGTTCTTCGGCATCGATCCAGCTGATCTCAGCCAGCTGTACCATTACGGATCATCTGAAAATTTGAAGTATGGATATATTAAACTTGGCTGGGTAGCTTCAGGGGATGATCAATCCCCTTTATGGAGATAGATTATCCTCCTTAGTGGGTTTGATTGTTCTAATCTTCTTTCATTTACTTAGGCGATTTCAGGTCAGGGGACTGAAATCGGGCCCGTTAGTTTAATATATTAGTTTAAACTATAGTATTTGGATGTCGCTTAATAAGCGGATCCTCAGGGGATTAACATCTCTAGGGCTGGCATCTGCCCTGCTCGTGCTCTCAGGGGCCATCCTGCAGGCTAGCACGATCCTGAACTCCCTTGGGGTAGCAAGCCCCCTCTCCTCAATCAGCCTACCTGACCCCGATAGGGTTAAGGTTGCCCTCTATCTCACCCTCTCCTCCGCATGCTCCGCCACCATGATCTGGGCGGGGGCTGAGGCCTTTAGAGGGTATACGAGGAGGGGGGGCATCATATCCTCCCTTGGGATCCTCCTGGGCCTATCTGTACTCCCCCTTCCATCCGTCCTCGGATACCCCATCTCTCCCATCGGTTTGGCTGTTGAGGTGCTGGCGGTGATGATCACCGTCTCTTTCGCTTATATGAGCTTCAGGGTTAAGGGGTTGGAGATTAAAAGGGGCCCCTTCATGACCCCCTTGGAGGCGGCCTTCACGGCCCTCTTCTCAGCTCTGACCGCCGTACTCACTGGAACCACCGGTATCATGCTCCCGTCCCCGACGGGAGGCTACACCCACATAGGTGACACCGCCATCTACATCTCAGCCCTCCTCTTCGGCGTCAAGGTCGGGGGCTTGGTTGGAATTATAGGCCCAGTGGTTGCCGACCTCTTTGTGGGTTACCCCCGATGGTTTGTGACCGTTTTAGCCCACGGCCTACAGGGATTCATAGCCGGTCTGGGCCGTAAGAGGAGCATAATCCTCCAAGTGGCAATCCTGGCAGCAGCGGGCTTCATTATGTCGACAGTCTACTTCCTCGTCAACATCTTCATAAAGGGGTACCCCGTGGCCCTTGTCTCTTACTTCAGAGATCTCTTCGGCCAGTCTTTGGTCTCGATAATTCTAGGGCTCATCCTTACCAGGGGTGTTGAGAGGGCCCTCCCAGCTCTCAGGAAGAGATGAAACATGAACTCTAACGATGTTTATCGTCTTCTAGCATCTTTCCCATCATTTCATTAATCCTCTTTAACTTACTCTTAGAATCATAGAATTCTTTGATTTAACTTTTAGATGTCAGATATCTAAAATGTTTATCAATGTGGCCGATGATTTTGTACTGAGTTGGGATTCATCGCCGAGAGGCTCAGGAAGCAGACCTCCATCCTAACAGACCTCCTGACTAGGAGGATAGGGGAGCTCGCGGGGAAAGAGGGCCTCAAGTCCTGCATAAAATGTGGATGTGAAGGCAGATCAGGCCTCGCTGGCCTCGAGCCTGGGGAATATATCGCGGTTGGGATAGATGGCTCTATGGACTATGACGAACTCCTAGAGATGCTCCTCTTCTATGTGTGCGCCTCGGGATTTAAATGTGGCTTCACCGTGGGGAAGGAGATATCCTTCCACCTCGAAGGCGTCGAGAGGGATAGACGCTTAGCAACCTCCGCCTCAGTCCCCCTATGGGCGGAGGATCTCTTTCATGTGGCTGGCGCCCCCGCCTCATCGGAGGAGGATCCTGAGAGAGTTGCGGAAAGGATCCCCTTCGCCCTCATGACCATGGCGGAGTTAACCACAGCCCTAAGGGCTGTGGAGGATGAGAAGGTGCGCCTCCTCCTCCTGGACAGGCCCCTATCCGGAACATACGGCCCCTTATCCAGGGATCTCGGCCTTCTCCTTAGGCGTGGGGAGTCGCCCCTCTTCGGCGTGGAAACCCCATATGGTCCCCTCACCCTCCTAGATCTCAGAATAGCCTCAGTTCTAGGCTCTGGGGGAGGATGGGTGCCTAAGAGGAGGCGCTACCTGCCCTACGCGGCCATCCAGAGGCTTCTAGGCTCAGACGGGCTTAGAGCGAGGCAGCTCTTCGAGGAGCTCGGCATAGGGGAGGAGCTTGGAGGGGAACTAATGGTGAGACTTGAGAGGATGCACAGGGAACATGACAGGGCCCTCCTGGTCGAGGATGGCCTCAAGGGTGAGGACCCCTATCTGGAGCTTCAGCGACATGTTAAGGACTACTGGCTCAGGGTCAGGGGGGTGGCCTGGATGATCGTTGAGAGGGTCTTCTACAAATCTTCGGGCCACCCGCTCATGATGGATGAGGGGGAGACCTGGCTGACAGTGATCGATCTCAACTCTATAAACGCCATGCTGATCCAGATGCTCAGGGAGGAGGCCCTGAAGAGGGGGGTGATAGTCGTGGGTATAGCGAAGGACACCTCCTCATCAGATTTCATAAGGGCGGCCATGCCCTACGCCAAGGCTAAGGGCCTAATCTCGGGAGGGGAGAGGCTTCCTAGCTTCAAACACGACAGGGCCTTCCTGACCATCCTGAGCAGCGTCAACCCCAACGCCTTCAGATCCCCCTGGAGGACCCTCACCTACGACGCATGCTTCACAACCCTCGTAGAGGATAGGGAGAGTAGAACCCTAAAGGCCGCTAGGAAGGTGGTCTCGATGGAGAGGCAGTTCGTGAGGGGATACTTCCAGCTTAGGGAGTTCAAAGGTGATAGTGCAGTTAGGTCGCCAACCTTCCTATACGACCGCTTCTACAACCCAATTATGGATGACAGATACACCGTCGAGCTGGAGGTGCTGGACCGGGGGAAGCCGGCGAGGATCTATCCATACTGGGAGGGGGAATTTGAGAACCCCTTAGACAACACCATACTCCTCCTCCTCTCCAAGTGCGACAACCCGGAGGTCTTGGAGGCTATGGGCCACAACCAGCTCCTCTACCTAGCTGACAAGGCCGTTAAGGCCGAGGTTAAACTGATGAAGGGCCTCCTCAGGGGGGTAGCAGACCTCGAGCTTGGAGCCCTCGCCAGGAGGCAGAAGATATTCACCATAGCGAGGAGGTTTAGAGATATCAGGAAGGAGACCGAGGGGGCTAGGGAGAGGAGGGCCGTGGAGGTGGAGGAGAGATGAACAGGGTATTCGATGACATGGAGGGGGAGTTCTCGGCGAGGCTAAGGGCCCACAGGGTGACCACGAGGACCTCAAGGACGAGGGAGGGGGAGGTCACATTAACAAGCAGGGTGGCATTAGTCGAGGCCAGGTTCAGCATAGCCGTACTGGACAGGCTCCACGAGCCCAGCTTCATAGGCCTGAGAAGGCCGACGCTTGATGGGGAGACCTACATAATATACGAGGTCGTCGATGTCAGGCCCATGCACTTCCAGATGCTGGGGGTCGACATAGCGGTACCCAAGGTGATAAGGAGGGAGTTCCTAGAGACCATAGACAGGAGCTGGGAGGGGAGCGAGGAGACCTGGATAGATGTGGTGGCGGTCCCCACAGACTATAGGATGGATCTCAGAGAAGGTGGCGTCACATTCAGACGCTCCAACCTCACACCCCTCGTCGGGAGCGAGGCCCATATCCTATCAAAGGAGACCGTCAGGGAGTTCCTCTGTGTAGAGGGAGGGGCGGAGGTAGGGGTTCTCAAGGGCTTCAACCTCCCCCTCACCGTCGACATCGGAGAGCTGGTCCGCTACCACACCGGATTCTTCGGCTTCACGGGCTGCGGAAAATCAAACCTGGCATCCTACCTCATAAGGAGGGTGCTGGAGGGGACGGAGGAGATAACCGTCGTGATCTTCGACGTAGCTGGAGAGTACCTAGTCCACCTCCTCGACCTCGCGCCATACACCTACTCGACCGAGGACTTCAGAGGGGAGCCTCGGAGGATAATGGACTCCCAAGCCATACCAGAGACCCTGGAGGGTCTCCTAGAGAGGAGCCATCTAGAGATGGCCGTAGAGAAACTGCTGGAAACTGGGAGGATACGGAGATTATCGATGGCCCAGCCACCGAAGGAGATCCCGCTTAACCTTGGGCTGATCCTCAGGCTGATAGGGGGGATCGCCGATAAGGGGGAGAGGGAGTCCATCCAGGCCCACATAGCCCTCAACAAGCTCAACGCCTTCATGGAGGTGGGGGGATACGAGGAGGACACCACCTTCGAGGAGATAGCCGGAGATCCGGCGGCGAAGGCGGAGCTCTCAAGAATCCTAACGGATTTCTCAACCTCCATCCACTCCATGTCGAGCACCTCTAAGGATATACAGGCCATACTCAGAGCCCTGAATGAGGAGAGATCCACGGGGGTGGAAAGAAAAACCATGCCCAGGAATCCGGAGTGGCTCGCCTCAGCGGTCTCCCATGGCCCCATCTCAGGCCTCGTCATCGTCTACATCCCAGAGCCCAACATCGCCCGAGAGGCCGTGAGCCGCTTCGTAGACCACCTCCTATGGCTGAAGAAGACCCAAGGGACCGGAAGGCCGGTCCTAACGGTAATAGACGAGGCCCAGGAGTTCATCCCCGACAGGACGAGGAGGGAGGACTACACAGAGCAGTCCAACAGGTCGGTTGAGGCCCTCCTCAGGCAGGGAAGGAAATACAGGGCCAGCTGCTGGGTCTGCAGCCAGAGGGTCGCCCACCTTAACGTGAACGCGTTGCAGCAGCTCCACAGCTACTTCGTCAGCGTCCTCCCAAGGTTCTACGACAGGATGGTCATAGCAGACGCGTTCAGCCTGAGCTACGACCTCCTAGACAAGACGACGGAGCTTGAGACTGGCGAGTGGCTCTTCGTCTCCTACAGGGCGACCAAACAGAGGAATGTCCCGATATTCCTCAAGACCCCGAACAACGAGGAGATCCTAGCCTCGAGCCTCTCGAGGCTCATAAAGGGGCCAAAAATCTCCATACCCTAACAAGCCTTACAACTGTTGCAACCTTTCTATAGATGAAGCTCTGGCTTTTAAAAGGACCATCAAACCCTATATTCCGTGGCTTAAATCGCTGGCTATGCCTCCACCTACTGCAAACATCCTTAGCAGTGATGTCCCCCTATGAGTCTCCTCAGAATCAATGGCTTCTTCTCCAAATCAAAATTATTGGAAAATTACCTCCGAAATCTGTTAACCTTGAGAGCAGATGGCACCTATTTTACTTCTTCTCAGCTCAGAATGGCTAATAGAATCAAGAGAGGCATGGCTGAAAAGGCTTATAACTCCATCAAACTCTATTGGTCGACGTGACATGTATGATTAGGGATGAGTTCTTCGACTCGGCCACTGTTGAGGGCATGTTGGCGGCTCCGGGGGTCAAGTGGCATAGGTATCCTCCCGATGTCATCCCACTATGGCTGGCCGACGTTGACTTCCCGATAGCGCCCGAGATAAAGAGGGCCCTGATAAACGCTGTGCAGGATGAGGACCTATTCTACAGCGACGACACCAAGACGAGAGAGCTCCTAGCCGAGAAGGTGAGAAGAAAGAATGGGCTTGATGTTAAGGCCGAGAACATAATGATAACCCAAGGGGTTTTACCGGCTATGTGGCTAGCCTTACAATATGCCTGTAAGCCAGGAGATGAGGTGATAGTCACGGATCCGATGTACTACCCCTTCTACACGGCGGTTGATGTGACTCACACAAAGCCTGTACGCTGGCCCCTAGAGATGGAGGAGGGATATAGGTTCGATATAGAGAGGCTGAAGGAGCTTGTGACCCGGAGGACGAAGCTGATATTCGTCTGTAACCCTCACAACCCCTGCGGCAGGGTCATGACCAGGGAGGAGCTCAAGGGCATAGCGGACATAGCCGTGGACAGGAGGATCATGGTCATGGTCGACGAGCTATGGGAGGAGATAGTCTTCGACGGGAGGGAGCACATAACCCTAGCCTCATTAAGCCCTGAGATCGAGGATCTCACCATAACCAGCTGGGGCTTCTCCAAGGCCTATGGTGTAGCGGGCCTCCAGCTCGGATACCTGAGCGCCCCCAAAGACGTCGTCGACGACCTGAGAAAGATATCCCGGGGGGTTCTAAGAGGAGCCTCAACCCTTGCGAGGGCAGCGGTTCCGGCGATGCTGAGTAAGGATCTCGGCTGGTATAGGGAGGGGCTGATGAGGCATCTCCATATGATAAGGGATCTCTGCGAGAGGAGGTTCAAGGAGCTGCCCGGGGTTACTTGCCCCAAGCTGGAGGGAACCTATCTCATGTTCCCCAAGTTCAACTACGGGATGAGCAGCAGCCAACTCCACAAGTACATGCTCGAGGAGGCTAAGCTGGCCTTCTCCCCAGGTTCGGAGTTCGGATATAAGGGGGAAGGCCACCTCCGAATGTGCATAGCAACGAGCACCGCGATAATAAATGAGGTCTTCGAAAGAATGGAGAGGGCCCTAAGTAAGCTATAGTTCCTCAACCCCCCTCTCAACCACTTGTCCAAATTAATCTTTTTAAAATTAAATTCACCATTAAAAACTTACTATTTGAGCACAATTATTGCTATACTAAATTGAAGTTAACACTTTAAAAATATTAAGCCATTATCTGATATATGTGTCCATTAAGGGTTTTGGACAATGATCATGATAATGATAATTATTCACTAAGATAAAAGAGCGAAATTAAATTTTCTAGCTATCAATGATCATATATTCAATATCTTCTTTAATTTTTCTATCAGTTCTAGAGCATCATCTCTGTGAGCCTCAAAGTTTATTTTAGTTAAGAAGTTATGATAGAAGTTCGCGTGGAGTCTCTCCGCGCTCGCGAATAGCCTTCCGAGGGGCTCTCCAACCTCGCTGGATAACTTCTCGATTATCTCCGTGTAATCTGTATGGCTGTAATGTCTCCATCCCCTCCTCTCCGCTATCATGTTGAGAAGGGCGGAGACGGCTCCCCAGCACTTCTCACCGGACTGGGGAAGCTCCCCCATCTCGTAAAGTTTGCCAACCTCTCTCAGGTAATTCTCATGTAACTTCAGATAGATCTTCTCTCTATCTTCTGGATCCAGAGAGGAATATACCGAATCCAGAATAACCTCTTCAACCGTTTTACCTCTCTTATACGCCTCCTTTTTAATGATCTCATAGAGTTCTTTAGGTAACTCCAGAATCCCATTCATTTCTATATCTCTCATCAACCCTGGGTTTTTAATCTATCGGTGAGGGGTTAGAGATTAGATCTCGCCGCCTCGAATGGCCTTCTCCTCACATCCATAAGGAATAGGTCACCCAAGTTATGAGGCTTTCATTGCTTCCTTAAGCCCCTCTTCTTCCTCAGGCCTCTCATCTCCTTTCCCGAGCTCGTTAGCCCTCTGTAGACCCTTCCCCTCTTCATCTTGGAGCTCTGTCTCGGTTTGGGAGCCCTGAAGCCCGTCTTCTCAGCCTCGGCTAACCAGATCCTCAGCCTCTCCACGTTCTCCTCGTAGCTGGTGCTCCTCCTCTCGTCCACCGGGATGCCCAGGTGTCGGGCCTCTCCTACATTGAGGCCCAATTCCATGAGCTCTCCTATTGAAAATCCTCTGCCCTCCTTTACTAGGGGACCCTTCTTAACTATCGGTGTGACCATCCTAGCCAAGGGTGGCCACCCCCACCATCTATCGGCCTATCTGTAGGATTTCTGCTTCCTGGTCCTGGCGCTGGGTCCACCGAACTTCTTCGGCTCGGTTCTGCGGCTGTCTCCTGCCAGCATGCTCCTGTCGTACTTTAGGTACGTATCCCTCAGGATCTCGCTCTTTGTCCATTTGACCAGGCCCCTCGCTATACCCATCCTCACGGCCTCCGCCTGGCTCATGAATCCTCCCCCCTCCACCTTAGCATCTATGTCTATCTTGCCCGTTATCTCTTCCCCGGCTAGGTATAAGGGCTCCATTATCTTCTCCTTCGCTATCCAGGGCTGGTAGAGCTGGATGGGTATATCATTAACTCTCACCTTTCCAGTCCCCTCCTTTATTAGAACCCTTGCAATGGAGGTTTTCCTCTTCCCAGTTGATAACAACATCTTAGTCATCGCCTCAATCCCCAAAACCCATCCTTAATAAAACTATTTGGGTTTTTATCTCCTCCACCCCATCTGCTCAGCTACCTCTCCCAGGGTGACGTAGCGTCCCCTCAGCCTGCTAACATGCGCCTCAGGGATGATCTCCCTCTCAACGTTCTCAAGCTCCCTCGGGACTCCCAGGTGGACCCTGAGCCTCTTGAAGGCCTCCCTCCCATGGGCGCTCCTATATGGAAGCATACCTCTAATAACCCTCCGCAGGATCATGTTTGGCTTCCTGTAATGGATCGGCCCTTTCCCAGCTCCCCCAAGCCTAAGACGGCTCTTCCAATTCTCGATCACCATCAGACGCTTCCCAGAGATCACAGCCCTCTCAGCGTTGACTATCTCTATTCTCTCCCCCTGAAGCAGCCTCTTCGCCACGATGCTGGCCATCCTCCCCAATATGAGGCCCTCAGCGTCGATGACCCTGCGGCTCTCACTCATCGCCTTCTCCCTTCTAAGCTGTTTAAAAGCCTGAGGAGCACCTTGACGTAAAAAGGTTTCCATCAAGGTTTTTTCGCTTTTGCTCAGGTAGTTTTCCGTTCTACCATAACTTAAATCTCCAACAAGACTGACACGGCACAGGTGCTCATGGAAGGTAGGTTTTCAGCAGCTTCGAATCTTATATCATGAGAGGAAAGCTCATCACTTATAGATATAAGTATCTTACACATTTAAGATGAACTCTATGTGAAGAGTTTCTCCATTTGCATTATGTAACCATATTTCCAGCGAGGGGAAAGCATCGGTAAACCGTTATTCCCATTATTCTTGTCCATTGCTACAACATAGCTGAGTGTCTTCTCAGTAAATACATCTTGAAGGATAGGAGAGTTTTGATCATGACATCGAGACAAGATTAATCTGTAGATCTATTTCTAGCTCACATGACGAGTTGAGGGGTGAATCTCTCTACGGCCTCCTTGACCTGTGACCATTCTCCCTTGCTGTGGATGACATACTTCTGGTTTCGCTTCCATTTCCCGTTCTTTTTGAGCCATAGGTATAGGGCTATCTGCCTCCGTCCAAAGGAGTCCACGAGGGCTACGGCTGCCCACCACTTCTCCGTCTTATACAGGGTGATTGCATCTATCACCTTGAGCTTTTCAGAGATGGGCAACTCCTCTCCAGACATAAGCCATCGTTCAATAAGTGTCATAGATAGCCTAATATCTCTATCTCCCCAAGCCTCTTGGTTATATTCTTGGACAAATTATCTTAACCCATCCGCTCGGGAAACATTATAATTGAGAAGCGGCCATGAAGATTTTGGGTGATGAGGGCTGAAACCCTCCGTGCTTGTCATAGATATGATTAATGACTTCGTCTCAGGAGCCCTGGGAAGCGAGAGGGCTTTGAGAATAATAGACCCCTTGAGAGAGCTCCTAAGGAGGGCTCGGGAGGGGAGGATCCCAGTTATCTACATCTCTGATGCCCACCTCCCCGAAGTCGACAGGGAGTTCGAGTTATGGCCAAGCCACGCCTTGGAGGGATCATGGGGGGCTGAGGTAATCGAGGAGCTAAGGCCAGAGGCTGGCGACTATCACCTGAACAAGAGGCGGTATAGCGCCTTCTACGCCACGGGCCTAGACCTCCTCCTACGAGAACTGGGCGTGGACACGGTCATCCTCACGGGCCTCGTCACAAACATCTGCATCCAGCACACGGCGGCCGACGCCTTTTTCCGCGGATATAAAGTTGTAATTCCCCGCGACTGCGTGGAGGCACCCACCCAGGAGGAGCAGGAGGCAGCCTTAAGATATATGGAGCGAGTATACGGCGCTAAGGTGGTCTCCTCTAAGGAGGTAGTGACAGCCCTCCAATAATTCCATTGGAATCTCAGGGAGGTTCTACTCCCCTCTACGCAGTTCGGCGCATATGTGCTTAGGCCCCTCCTTTGGCTGGGCATCTTACGTCACTCCTGAATTTGCAGATGTGCCAACGCCCACACAGCCCATCCTTCCGCGTCATCCAGTTCCTGAAGAATGGACACTGAGCTACCCCATCTCTGCTTTTCTCTCCTGAACCGGACATGCCTTACCTCCTTCCCCGATCTCCGCGAACTATAAAAAAGCTCGGGAAGGAGTTCCCACATCGCCAGGAAAATAGCTCAGTTCTCGGCTGTGAGGAGCCCCGCTTTTTAAAACTAAGCCCCTCTTTTAGGGCCTAGTTTACGGCGCTATTGGAAACAACCATTAGAACCTGATTAACCTTTCATTAAAAGTTTAGAGGATTTTGCTTTAACTCTTTTAAGCTCTCTTTATAGGCATTATTACAAGCACAATTTCTGAGTTTTTAATAAGATCTCAACAGCCTATCCGAAATCCTTATGATACCTATAATCCAATAACGGTTAAGGGGAAGCTCATGAGGAAATTTCACATAGCTACGGCTGAGGAGATCAGGAGCGGGAGGACTACCGATATATACTTCGTCAGGACGAAGGAGGTTCTCCATGCTAAGGGTAGGGATCGAGTATGGGTGGCGGCGGAGGTCACCTCTGGGGCCATCCCCGACGGCCATCCCTGGGGAGTTCTCTGCGGCGTGGAGGAGGTGGCCCACCTCCTGGAGGGAATCCCGATCGATGTGTACTCCATGCCCGAGGGGAGCATCTTCCACCCATGGGACCATAGAGGGTTTAGAGAGCCGGTTCTACTGGTTGAGGGGGCATACGCCGACTTCTGCTTGATGGAGACCCCCATGCTGGGCCTCCTATGCCAGGAGTCAGGGGTGGCGACTAGGGCCGCGAGGGTGAGACTGGCCGCTGGGAAGAGGCTCACGGTCTCCTTCGGGATAAGGAGGATGCATCCAGCCCTAGCACCCGCGATAGATAGAGCCGCCTATATAGGGGGTATGGATGGGGTCTCAAGCCTAATAGGGGCGGAGGTCATCGGGGAGAAGCCTATGGGGACTATGCCCCACGCCCTGATAATAGCCCTCGGAGACCAGACATCAGCATGGAGGGCCTTCCACGAGGTTATGGAGCCTGAAGTGCCCAGGATAGCCTTGGTGGACACATACTTCGATGAGAAGACTGAGGCGATCATGGCAGCTGAGGCGCTGGGGGAGAGGCTTCAAGGGGTTAGACTGGATACTCCAGGGTCCAGGAAGGGGAACTTCGCAGAGATCGTGAGGGAGGTGAGATGGGAGCTCGACATCAGAGGCTACAAACACGTCAAGATCTTCGTCTCAGGGGGCCTAGACGATGAGGCCGTGAAGGTTCTAGGGGAGGCGGGGGCTGACGCCTTCGGAGTTGGAACCTGGGTGAGCAACGCCCCAACAGTCGACTTCGCCCTAGACATAGTTGAGGTCGAGGGGAGGCCGGCGGCCAAGAGGGGTAAGCTCGGGGGAAAGAAGCAGGTATACAGGTGCCCAAGATGCCTCATCGACCTGGTCAAGCCGTGGGGGAGTGAGCCCCCAAGCTGCCCAGGCTGCGATGGAGAGACCGAGCCGATGCTCAAGCCCCTGATAAAAGGAGGCGATATAGTGGCTGATCTTCCAGAGCCCAAGAGGATAAGGGGATACGTCCTAGAACAGCTCAAGAGGCTCTTAACTCGCGAATGCCCCACAGTCTAACCCATCTTCAACCCTAACCCAAGCCCAGCCATGAAGGTAGCTGCAAAGGGGAGGTTCGCAACTATGGGTGTAACCAGACCAGCCGCGCCCCCAGCCTGTCCCGTCAACCCCTTCAAGGCCTCAATGAGCTTATCATAATTTATGTTTATGATGCCTATATAGCTCAGATAGAGCAGGATGACGAAGAAAATGCCTGCGATGACTGCAACTAGTCTAGCTAGCTTCTTCAAGGCGTATCCCACGATGAACCCGGCTATGCCGCCAGCTCCAACCTGGAAGACCAACGGAGCCAGGAGATCGCTCATGGAGACCAAGGCTAACTCCATTCACCACCAGGAATTATTTTAACCTTCTCGCTATAGGTTCTGGGGCTCCGAGAGTGAACAGCAATTTCCCAAGAGTTTAAACATGGTGGAGGAGCCATGGAGGCCGCGCTCAGGGAGCTGGCTGAAAGGGTTGTCAACTGCAAGAGGTGTCCAAGGCTGAGGGCCTACTGCGAGGAGGTAGCGAGGGTGAAGAGGAGGGCTTACAGGGAATGGAACTACTGGGGTAGGCCTCTCCCAGGCTTCGGCGATCCCCATGCCACCCTCCTAGTGATCGGCCTGGCCCCTGCGGCCCATGGAGGGAACAGGACGGGCAGGATGTTCACGGGGAATGGCTCAGGGGATTGGCTCATCAGGGCGCTCTACGAGGTTGGCCTTGCCAACCAGCCCACAAGCGTGAGCAGGGAGGATGGGCTGAAGCTGAAGTCCACCTATATAACAGCGGTTGTCCGCTGCGCTCCCCCAGGCAACAAGCCTCTGAGGGAGGAGATCGAGAACTGCTCTACATACCTGTCCAAGGAGTTGAGGCTTCTGAGAGATGTAAGGCTTGTCCTAACCCTGGGAAGGGTGGCCTTCAACGCCTACCTGGGGCATGTGACCCCCAAAGCAGGCCGAAGGCCGATGTTTACACATGGAGCCCTTTATGATCTTGGATGTGGCCAGCCACACCTGATGACATCCTACCATCCAAGTAGGCAGAACACCCTCACGGGGAAGCTCAAATGGGAGGATTGGATGGACATATTCATAAAAGTACGGAGGATATTAGAGGAATTTACATCCCTCTAAACAATCATATGATTTTTCACCTGGAGATTTTCCACTCACCCCAATTTAACTGGAATATTAGAAGTCTACTTCAACTCGATAATAAAACTAATAATGTCAGTCATGAATCATGATCTCGTGGTTATGAAGGTAGTTGAGGATATCTCCGACAGACTCCATCTTCTAGGGCTCTATATGATAGGGCTGGGGGTATGCTCCCAGGTGGATCTACCCGGAATGTCTTATATTATCCCCCTTTCCCCGTCTATATGGCAGCCGGAAAGGGCTCCCGCATATTTGACGTCGACGGCAATGAGAGGATAGACTTCAACAACACCACGCTCATCCTTGGCCATAATCATCCCAGGGTTCTGGAGGCGGTTCGAGAGCAGCTCGGGAGGGGAACCGTGCTCGGAACTCCCAGCGAGGTTGAACTCAAGCTGACAGAGGTGAAGGGGGCCGATATGATCAGGTTCACCCCCTCCGGGACGGAGGTTAACATGCAGGCGATAATGTTGGCCCGGTGCTATACAGGGAAGATAGCCAAGTATGAGGGGGCCTACCATGGCTCCTGGGACACCGTCGATATAAGCGTCTCACCCCCTCTTGGCCTAGCTGGACCAGATTCGGAGCCCAGTTCGGTTCCTCAACACAACGGGAACCCTAGGGGAGTTCTAGAGAATACCTTAATTCTGCCATATAATGATGCGGAGGTGTCTGAGACCCTCATCAGGAGGCATAGAGATGAACTCGCCGCGATCATAGTCGAGCCTGTTCAGAGAGATATCCCACCGAAACCCGGCTTCCTACAGTCCATAAGAGAGCTTACCGAGCAGCTGGGCATCCTCCTAATCTTCGATGAGGTCATCTCCTTCAGGCTGAGCCTAGGAGGTGCCCAGAGGCTCTACGGAGTGGTCCCTGATATAACGACGCTTGGAAAGATAATAGGAGGGGGCTTCCCTATAGGGGCGTACACCTCAACAGAGGATGTGATGGAGCCCTTAATTATACCTCAATCCGAGTTTCCAGCACTCAAACTCCCAAAGATGGGGTATTCTGGCACCTTTAATGCCCATCCCATAGCTATGGCCGCAGGCCTCGCCGTTATGAGGGAGTTGACCCCATCGGCATATAAAATGTTGGAAGACCTTGGGGAGGGTATGAGGGAGGGGCTGAGGAGGATCATGGAAGAGGAGGGCGTCGCAGCCCATGCAGACGGGGTTGGCTCCCTATTCAACATAACCTGGACTGGGGAGAAGGTTGTTGACTATAGGACGGCATCCAGCGGGGACAGGGTTCTGGAATGCATCTTCTCCCTAGACCTTATGAACAGGGGGATCTACATCCGAGCCCATCCTAACTTCTCAACGGCGACGACAAGAGAGGAAATTGAGAGAGCCCTCGAAGCTGTATGGCTGAGCATAAAGGAGCTGAAGCCCATTATCAAGGAGAGGGCTCCACACCTGATCATGCGATGATGGGATGAGGAATGGGTCTTTAGGCTGATGGATATAAATATCCAATACTAGTTTTCCGGTCTCGATAGTGATCTGGAAGGCGAATTGGTTTATTCTCTCTGTATGGCCTCTCTCCTCATCAGGGTTCGGGGCTCAGGGACTCTCGTCAGTAGCAGCGAGCCGGATACTAAGAGGATGGAGGCTACCTGGAATAGGGTGTTGAAGCCGAATGATTCGACGACGTAGCCTCCGTATATTGTGCCTAAAGTGGATGTCTCGATGGTGAGGAATTGGTGTAGTCCCAACCCCATCCCTGACCTCCTCTGATGTCCCAGAGCCGTCAGAAGGTCGGCTATGTAGGCCGTGCTGAGGGTCATGGTGAAGGAGTGGAAGAAAGCCTCCGCCCCCCTCAGGATTAGGGCTTGGCTGAATGTTCCACAATTCACATAAAGGATCATAACTATTGAGAGGCCTATGATCGAGCCTATAAGCAGCATCTTCCGCCCTATCCTGTCCGAGAGCCTCCCGGCGATGGGTGAGAGAACCAAGGGGATGACCTGTGGGATGCTGAATAGGAGGCTCATCTCCATCCAGCCGATCCCCACGATCCTCTCGTGGAGGAAGACAGATATCAGCGGGGCTACGCCGGTCCGCCCTAGCGACTGGACAAAGGAGGCGGTATAGAAAGCAACAATGGGCCTCTCCATCTTGGATAGGGAACTCCTAAAACCCCTCAACCCGGCCCACCGGCTAGGCTGGTGGACCGTTTCATGGGGTAAGGTCTCCTTCACCAGGATGGTCGCCGAGACAGCCGCTACGAATACTGAGAGGCTGCAGAATAGGAAGTAGGAGCTGAACGAGGTGGAGGAGGACAACAGTGCACCCGCGATCAACGGCCCAGTGATTCTCCCCACGCTCCCTGCGCTCTGGTAAAGGCCCATGGCCTGCCCCCTCCCCTCCGGGGGGAAGAGGTCTGAGATGATGGCGGTCGCAACGGGGGGTATGACATAATAGCTGACCCCCTCTATGAACCTCGTTACAGCGAAGAACCAGAAGCCCTTGAAGAAGTAGAAGAGCAGGAAGCATGAGGAGTAGAGGAACAGCCCAAGGATGAGTATGGGTTTCCTTCCTATCCTATCGGATAGCCATCCGGCGATGAAGGCGCTGAAGGATCCAGGAAGGGTTCCGAGGGCTATCAGAAGGCCTATATCCGACGCTGAGAGCCCAGAATCCTTGAAATATATTGGGAGGACCATATAGATGGTTGAGCTGGTCACCCAGAGGGAGACCATGGATAGAAGAAGCACATAGAAGTTAGCCTTTCCCCTCAACCGCTGTGCCCTCCGGATTGGTCTTTCAAAGGGAAAGAGATTTGCTAATAAACATTTTGCAGCATGTTCTATTTTCCTCTCCCTCGGGCATTCTCCTCAATTAAAATATTTTAATACCTGGTAATTATAAAAATTATAATCTTTTAAATATTTCTAGATTTTTAATCAGGTCCACCACCTTATTCTACTGGTTAAATTATGAACATCTCGTAGTCAAAGAACTCTTTTTAACAACCTATCCGCGATGATTAAGCCCCTTCTTCCAACATATCCAGCGAAGAAGATCCCTGAGATGAAGGATAAAACATACATAAAAGTGAAGATGCTTAATGGAAGGTCGGCATAATTATATATTTAATTATGAATGTGTTGTTCGAGGAGGATATGACACCTGCAAGGCAGGTGAAACCGTGGTTATCTTTCTTATCGCGGTGAAAACAAGGTCGGCGATCAACCCCTCGACCATGGATATGACGACGAGGACCCCATGAAAGCTCAGCTTGAAGAGCTCGACGAGCCCCCTCAAAAGCCCTGTTAAGGTCCCTGAGCCGGCCTTCCTCGTCAACCCCACCGAGAGGATTATCCATAGGACATGGATCCCAGAGAGGATCTGGGAAGTTCCAAGGGGGAGGCCGGGCAATGTCTTCAAGAAGTTTCCCAGATGCCCTATTGGGACGCTTAAGGCTCCTCCAAGGGAACTGAATATGATGATGATCGTGAGATCGAGGAAGGTAAAGCGGAAGAACCCCGATATCGAAGAGTTATCATCGAAACCTCTACGACGCATTTTTAGCCCTCAAGGGTCATGATCCCCTTTAATTCTTAATGCTCTTTAATTCTCTATTAACTATTAAAATATTACATTCATTTTCCCACTCGATTTCTAGCCTTTCATAGGGGGTCAAGCAACCCTTTTAATGGCTGCTTGTAACTTCTCTTTTGTCGATGTCCGGGAAGAGTTTCAGGGTGCTGGGGGAGAGAACGGCGAGGAAGGATGGCCTCGCCAGGGTTAGAGGCCTCGAGAGGTATGCATCCGATTATTACCTGAGGAATATGCTTCACGCCAGGGTTTTGAAGAGCCCCTACCCCCACGCAAGGGTGAGATCGATCGATGTCTCCGAGGCTGAGGGATTGGGGGCCACGGTCATCACCTTCAGGGATATCCCGAGGGTCAGGTTCTGCCCCAGGCTTGTCAGCACCCCTGAGGCAACCTATAAAGACTGGCTTGTCCTCACAGATAGGCCATTATATGTTGGGGAGCCCATCGCAGCGGTGGCCGCCGAGTCTGAGGAGGAGGCCCAGAGGGCGCTTGAATCGATAAGGGTGGAGTATGAGGTCCTTGAGCCCATATTAGACCCCCTGGACTCGATGAGGCCTGGGGGGCCCCAGCTCCACGAGACCATCCTTCTGGGGGACGAGGAGGTGAGGGTTGAGGGGAACCTCGCATGCCGCTTGGAGGTCGCTGAGGGGGATGTGGAGAAGGGGTTCGGAGAGGCCGACGTGGTTCTGGAGAGGGAGTACAGGACGAGCAGGCGCTACCACAGCCAGCTTGAGGTGAAGTCGGCCCTCGTAAACCCTGAGCCGGATGGGGGGGTCTCGATCTGGTGCACGACCCAGACCATACATAACACTAGACTCCTAATACACGAGATATTCGGCATACCGACGAGCAGGATAAGGGTTTATAGGCTACCTTTAGGGGGGAGCTTCGGCTCAAGCATCCACACAAACCTCGTTGTGCCCATCGCCGTCGCCCTGGCCCTAAAGGCGGGGAGGCCCGTCAAGCTGGCCTACACCAGGGAGGAGGACATGCACGACCACTCATCCTACCAGATGATCTTCAGGCTTAAGCTGGGGGCCAAGAGGGATGGGAGGCTCACAGCTGGGGAGCTCGACATGGTGATGGATATAGGTGCCCACCAGGTTCAGGCCTACCCCCTCCTAGGCTGTGTTGTGGGTTGGTGGGTCTCCCTCTACAAGCTCCCAAGTAAGAGGTATAGGGGAAGGGCCATCTACACTAACAAGGTGCCCTCCTGCGCCATGAGGGGTTATGGAAACCCCCAGACCACATGGATGGTAGAGTCCATGGTGGATGAGTTGGCTGAGGCCGTGGGTATGGATCCCCTAGAGTTCCGCCTCAAGAACTATGTGGGCAAAGGGGACATATTCTGGGGTCAGGGCCCAACCGTGAAGTCGGTCATAGAGAGCTGCGGGGTTGAGGAGATCCTCAGGAGGGGAGCTGAGCTGATAGGTTGGGATAAGAGGCCCAAACCCGGGGAGCAGAGGGGGAGATACCGACGCGGCATCGGCCTTGGAAGGGGGTTCCACACCTCAAGCGCGGGTGCCGCGGTCCCAGGCACCGTCGTCGACTACTCTGGGGCCATACTTAAGGTCAACGAGGATGGAACCATCGACTACATCACCGCAATGGTGGACCAAGGGGGAGGCTCCCTAGAGGCCCACGCCAAGATAATAGCCGAGGAGCTTGGAGTACCCCTTGAGGTCGTCAACATAGTAGCGGCCGATACACAGACGACCCTATATGATGTATGCACCCACGCCTCAAGAGGTGTATACGCCGGTGGAGGGGCAGCCCTCAGGGCCGCGAGGGAGGTCAAGGGGAAGCTCCTGGAACTGGCGGCGAGGGTTCTCGACGCCTACCCCCACGCCCTCGAGATAAGGCCTGACGAGGAGCTTGGGCAGGGGATAATCTACGCCAGGGGGGTCGAGGGGAAGGAGATCACCATAGGAGATCTCACAACCATGGCCAGGCATAAGAACTGGGGGACCATAGCCTCGGCGGTGAGCTTCAGGCCCGGGAGCTGCCCACCCCACTTCACAGCCTTCTTCGCCGAGGTCGAGGTGGACACCTCGACTGGGAGGGTGAGGCCGGTAAGGGTTGTGGCGGGAGCCGACATAGGCACCGTCATAAACCCCGACCTAGCGGAGGGCCAGATCCACGGGGGCTTCGCCATGGGCTGGGGCCTCGCGGTGCTGGAGGACACACCCTACGACCCCGAGACCGGAGACCTACTGTGCAGGGGATACATAACAGACTATAAGGTGCCAACGGCCGCGGACATGCCCGATGTGGAGGATTTCAAGGTCTTCTTCGTGGAGACCCATGAGCCAACAGGCCCCTTCGGGGCAAAGGGGCTGGGGGAGGCGGCCAAGAACCCTGCGGCCGCTGCGGTGGCCAACGCCATCTCAAACGCCCTTGGAGTTAGGTTCTACGAGCTCCCAATAACCCCAGACAGGATCCTAAAGGCTCTGAGAGAGAAGGGATGAGGGGTTGGAGATAAATAGGGTCAACACACGCATAATACCCTTCAGGTTCGAGTATCACTCCCCATCAAGCCTCGGGGAGGCCCTAACCATCCTCTCGAGGTACGGCTCAGAGGCTAGGATCTTGGCCGGAGGCACAGACCTGCTTGTGGATATGAAGCAGAGGCTCGTGGAGCCTAGGCACCTGGTCGACATAAAGAGGATACCAGAGTTAAGGCTCCTGAGGGAGGATGTAGGGGGCTTCATAATAGGCTCAGCTGTGAAGCTGAGGGAGCTTGAGAGGTCTGAGGCCATCAAGGGGAGGCTCCCCCTCCTCCACGAGGCCGTCTCCTCCATGGGCTCTGTTCAGGTCAGGAACATGGCCACCCTTGGGGGTAACCTATGCAGGGCCAGCCCATCAGCCGACGCCGCCGTTGCCCTCCTAGCCCTAGAGGCGGAGGTCCTGATAGCAGGACCTACGGGGGCTAAGAGGGTTCCCTTAGAGGGGTTCTTCCTCGGGCCGAGGGCAACCCTCCTCAGGCCGGATGAGATCCTCACAGGGGTCTATGTCCCCTATCCCCCTGAGGGTGCTGGATCAGCCTTCATAAAGCTGGGGAGAACCAGCCTCGACCTGGCCATCGTCAACATAGCCGCGGCTCTTAAGCTTAGAGGGGGGATTGTCGAACACTGCAGGATAGCTATGGGGGCTGTGGCCCCAAAGCCCTTAAGGCTTAGGAACATAGAGAGTCTCCTCTCAGGCAGGGAACTCACACCAGAGGCACTGGAGGAGGCCCTGGGGATGGTGGAGGCCTCCATAAAGCCCATAACCGATATCAGGGCAACCGCCGAGTATAGAAGGGAGGTCTCAAAGGTTTTGTTGAGGGACGCCCTTAAGACTGCAACAGAGAGGTGTGGAGGGCGGAGGTCATGAGGATAGAGTTCACCCTAAATGGTAGGAGGAGGCGCGTTGATGTGGAGCCCAACCAGCTCCTCTTAAACCTCCTCAGGGATGAGCTCGGCCTGACTGGGGCCAAGTATGGATGTGGAATAGGGGTATGCGGGGCCTGCACCGTCCTATTAGATGGGGAGCCAGTTCTCTCATGCCTCATCCTCGCCGTTGAAGTGGACGGAAAGACCGTTGAGACCATAGAGGGCCTGGGGGAGGGGGGCAGGCTCGACCCATTACAGGAGGCCTTCATAGAGACTGGAGCCATCCAGTGCGGCTTCTGCACACCGGGATTCATAATGGCGGCGAAGGCCCTCCTAGAGGAGAACCCAGAGCCCACGGAGAGGGAGATAAGGGAGTACCTTAAGGGAAACCTGTGCAGGTGCACGGGCTATGTCAACATAGTTAAGGCGGTGAAATTGGCGGCTGAGAGAGCAAAGTACTTGACTTAGATCCTCCAATCTGCCTTTTTAACTTGCTGGAGAGATGTATAACAGTCATGGCTAGGCTCGTTTTGGCCTCTAGGTCTCCCCGGAGATTCTCCCTTCTCTCCATCCTCGGTATTCCCTTCGAGGCGGCCTCTCCAGGGGAGGAGATCGAGGTGAGGGGAGGTCCCTGCGATGATCCATGCGCCCTTGCCAAGAGGAATGCGGTGGCGAAGGCCCTCTCAGTCCATGGCCCCCCAGACACCATGGTGGTGGCCTTCGACACAGTGGTGTGGAAGGAGGGTTATGCCTATGGTAAGCCAGCCAGCCTAGACGAGGCATATGGAATGTTGAGGGAGCTCAGCGGAGGCTGGCATGAGGTTCACACCGCGGTCTGTGTGATAGACATGGGAAAGGGAGAATCCATCTCGGACTGTGAGGCGACGAGGGTCAAGTTCAAGGAGCTAACCGAGAGGGAGATAAAGCTCTACATATCCACGGGTGAGGCCCTCGACGCAGCGGGGGGCTACGCCATACAGGGCCTTGCATCCCTCCTCATCGAGAGGATCGAGGGGGACTACTTCAACGTCGTGGGCCTCCCCCTCCATAGGCTGAGGTCTATCCTCCTATCCTTAGGCGTGGACCTGCTCGAAGAGGCCGTGAGGATGAGGAGAGCCAAGATGAATTTATCCTAGGCCTTCAACCTATAATCTCCAGTTGACCCCCTTTGGGTTTGAGGCTTTCGGCTGTCGTCTTGGCTGCGGGCAAGTCGGAGAGGATGGGTGTCAACAAGCTCCTCCTCAGGATAGCGGGTAAAACCCTCTTGGACCTGATTCTCGAGGCCCTTGAGGCCTCAGGCCTCCATGAGATCTATGTCGTCTTGGGCCATAGGCCCAATGAGCTCAGGCCCATCATCAAGGGGCACAATGTGGTGGAGGTGTTGAACCCTAACTATGAGGAGGGGATGCTGAGCTCCTTCAAGGCGGGCCTTAGAAGGGTATCAGCCGAAGCCGCCTTCCTAATCCTGGGTGATCAGCTCCTGGAGCCTGCTCTCCTTTTTAGGATGGCCTCGATCATGGAGGGGGATCCCCAAGCCCTTATCGTGAGCCCAACCCATATGGGGAGGAGGGGTCACCCAGTCCTACTCAGGAGGACAATCTTCGGGGAGGTCTTGAATCTCGGGGATGGGGAGACCCTCAGAGACCTTATCGAGAGGCACAGCTCGGCCCATAGACTTGTTGAGGGGGGCCCCCTATGCATCCTGGACATAGATACCCCCGAAGACTTTGAGAGGGCTAGGAGGCTTTATGAGGCCCTCTCCTCCTCTCCCTGATGATCTCGGCCATTATGCTTATGGCTATCTCCTCAGGGGTTGTGGCGCCTATATCCAGGCCTATGGGGGCGTGGATCCTCCTCACATCCTCCTCGCTGAAGCCCATCTCTATCAGCCTCCTCTTATGGGCCTCAGCCTTCCCCCTGCTCCCAAGTAGACCTATATAGCCCGTCTTGCCCAGCATCCTTTTCAGCGCCTCCAACTCATGCCTCTCATCTCCATGGACTATGGCCACGAAATCAGATGGCCTCACCTCCACATCTTCGAGCTCCCTCTCGAAAAGGCCTGTCCTGAGCTCCTTGACTTTAGGGAACCTCTCGGCTGTCGCCGTCTCAGCGTCATCCACAACTATGGCCTCGAGTCCAACTATGTCCGCGAGCGTGGCGAGGGGCTTCGCTATATGGCCTGAGCCTATTATTATGAGCCTGGGCTCGGGCCTCAAGACGTCGATGAATACCCTGACCTCCCCTCCACATCTGGATTCAACCGGGATGACTCCCTCCCCCGGCTCGACTCCTAAGGCGAAGTTCAGGGCCCTAGGTCTGCCCTCCCTAATCGCCTCTAGGGCCTCCTTAACGATCCTCCTCTCCATATCGCCTCCTCCGATCGTACCATAGCTGTTGCCATCCGCATCGACGATCATCTTGGCCCCCACACCTCTCGGCGCGGATCCCCTCTTCTCGATCAGGATGCAGAGGGCTGCGGGCTTCCCCTCCTCTAATAGGTCCGCGAGCCTCCTGAGGATCTCCGCATCACTCATCCTCCCATCCTCCCGGAGGCATCGATGATGGCCTTAACTATGTTTACGTATCCCGTGCACCTGCACAGGTTTCCCACGATCGCCCTCTTCACCTCATCGGAGGTGGGCCTCGGATTACCCCTGAGGAGGGCGTAGGCTGAGAGGAGCATCCCGGGTGTGCAGAAGCCGCATTGGATGGCCCCATCCTCTATGAAGCTATCCACAAGCCCCCTCATGATCGGGTCCTCCTGAATCCCCTCGACCGTGGTGACCTCCCTCCCCTCCAGTTTTGGGGCCAGTATGAGGCAGGAGTTGACAGGTGACCCGTCTAGTAGGACTGTACAGGCTCCGCACTCGCCCTGATCGCACCCCTTCTTCACGCTCTTAACCCCCATCTCCTCTCTCAGAAGGTCTAGGAGGGTGATGTTATCCCTTGCCTCGCATGTCACCTCCCTGCCGTTGAGCCTGAAGGAGATCCTCATCCCCCCTCACCTCCCCGCATCCATCCAAGCCTCCCTTAGAGCCCTTCTAACCAGGACCCTCGACATCCCCCTCCTATAACTGGCTGATGCCCTATGGTCGTCTATGGGGCTCACGAGCTTGTAGCAGTTGGAGGCTGCCTCCTCGATGAGCTCCTCTGTTATCCTCTCCCCCCTCATCAGCTCCTCCACCCCCCAAACCCTTATGGGCGTAGGGGCCACTGACCCTAGCGCAATCCTTACCTCTCGGCAGGTCAGCCCTTCGAGTTCTAAGTAGGCTGAGGCGTTGACGAGGGATATGGTGTGCCCCCTCCTCCTCCCAAGCTTCTGGAAGGACATCCCCGCATCCTCAGGTGGGACTGGGAACCTTACATGGGTGAGGAGCTCCCAAGGCTTCAGGTTGGTGAGCTTTGGCCCTGCGAAGAGGCTATGTAGAGGTATAGTCCTTGATCCATCCTCTGAGGCTATCTCAGCCACCGCGTTTAATGTCAGGAGGGGTGGTGCTGTGTCAGCGGCTGGAGAGGCGTTGCAAAGGTTCCCCCCTATGGTTCCGAGGTTCCTTATCTGGACGCTGCCGATGGAGGTGGCCGCAGCCCAGAGGGCTGGAGCCCTCTCAGCTATGACCTTCGACCTTTCTAGCTGGCTTAGGGTTGTGGCCGCGCCAATATAGACCTCGCCGTCTTTCTCCCAGATACCTCTTAGGTCCTCTATCATGGTTAGATCTACGAGGTTTTTCACCCTTAGGGCTCCCTCCCTCATCGTTGGAATGAGGTCTGTTCCCCCCGCTATGGGCTTAACATCCTCTAGCTCTTTAAGCAACCTCAAGGCCTCCCTAAGGGTTCTTGGGCGGTGGAGGCTGAAGGCTGGTAGAGGCTTCATGCCATACCCCTCCCCCTGAGGGCAGTGTATAGGGCCTCGGGGGTGATGGGGAGCCTGTTGAACCTTATCCCTGTGGCGTGGTGGACAGCGTTGGCTATGGCCGGGACTATGGAGATTATAGCCGGCTCCCCAACCCCCTTGGCCCCGAAGGCGGAGTGCCTGTAGGGGGCCTCTACCAGGATGGCCCTCTCCACCTCTGGCATGTCCATGCTTGTGGGGATTATGTAATCCTTGAAGTTCGGGTTCAGAACCCTCCCCTCTTCAATGACGAGCTTCTCCATCAATGCGAAGCCCATCCCCTGGGATATGGCCCCGTGGATCTGCCCCTCAACCATCAGAGGATCCACAGCCTTCCCCACATCCATGGCTGGCCAGACTCTAAGGACCTCTACATATCCCGTCTCCAGATCCACCTCCACCTCCGCCACGGTCGCGGTGTAGGTGTAGACCGAATAGCTCACCCCTAACCCCGTCTTGGGGTCGAAGTGCCGTTTGGGGGGTGAGTAGAACCCATAGGCTGCTGGAGATAAACCCCTATAATAGAGCTCCTCCGCGAGCTCCGAGAAGCTCACCCCCTGGGATAGGTCACCCCTCTTGTAGGCCCTTCCCCCCCTCATCTCCACCTCGTCGGCCCCACATCCCAGCATCTCCGCCGCAACCCCTATCATCCTCCTCCTCAGCTCGAGGGCCGCCTCCGCTGCCGCTGTCCCTCCAACCATGAGCCCCCTGCTCCCATGGGTTGGCCTCGCATCCGGGGTTGAGTCGGTGTCGGGCCCCTCAACCCTTATGGACTCTAGGGGCGCCCCCAGGATCTCAGCCACTATCTTGGCGTGGCCTATTGGTGATCCCTGGCCAAGCTCGCAGATCCCTGTCCTGTAGGTGAAGGTTCCATCCGCGTTCAGGATTATGTAGGCGGCTGACCAGTCTGGCGCCGCCCTGCTCGTGCTTATACCATGGAAGCCGCATCCCACCCCTAAACCCCTTACCCTGCTCCCGGAATTTCGTCTAGCCTTTCTCAACTCCTTCCAGTTCGAAGCCTCAGCAACTCCTAGAAGGCACTCCTCCATCCCAACGGAGTGGTCTAGGAGCTGGTCGCATCCGGTCCTCGAGCCGGGCCTCAACACGTTCTTAAGACGGAAGTCTATGGGGTCCATCCCAAGCTTCTCAGCCAATCTGTCCACCTGGGACTCTGCGGCGAAGTGGATGGCCACATCGCCGAAACCCCTGAAGCTTCCGCCGTAGACCTTGTTGGTGTAGACCGCCCTCCCATCCACATACACATTCTCGATCTCATATGGTCCCGTGGCGTGGACTGTCTGCCTCCAGAGCCAGTATGGCGCCCTATTCGCGTAGGCCCCACAGTCGAGGGTTATATCCACCTCTGCGGCTGTTATCTTCCCCTCCCTGTTAGCCCCCGACCTGTACCTAATCCTAGCGGGGTACCTCTTAACGGAGTGGGCTGCGGACTCATCCCTGTCCAGGACCAGGGCTGAGGGCCTGCCGAGCTTGAAGGCTGCCAGGGCGGCCATCGCCGAGACTATGGGGCCCATGTCATCCTTCTTCCCGAAGGCCCCTCCAGTTAATGCCTGGATGACCCGAACCCTGTTCAGGCTCCAGCCCAGGACCTGGGCGACCTTCTCCCTCACCAGGAATGGGCTCTGCATAGTCCCTATCACCGTCACCTTCCCCACCCCCTCAGGTATGGCGTAGGCCGCCTCAGGCTCCAGGCACATATGCTCCTGGTAGGGGGTTTCATAGGTCTCCTCCACCACCACCTCGGCCTCAGAGAAACCCTTCTCGACGTCGCCCTTCCTAATCCTAGTTGTTGTGGCTATATTGCCCCCCTCATGGATGGGCTCGGCTCCCGCCTCCAGAGACGAGTCTATGTCGAATAGGGGTTTGAGGGGCTCGTACTCCACCCTCACAGCCTCCAATCCCTCTGAGGCAGCCGCCTCATCTAAGGCGCAGATAAGGGCTATGGGATCCCCGATGTAGTGAACCTTCCTGTCGTTGAGGAGAGGCTGGTCTGGGAGGGCGTATCCGATCTGGTTCTCCCCTGGAACATCTGAGGCGGTCAGGACCGCGAGGACCCCTGGAACCTTGAGGGCCTCCCCATAATCTATCCCCTTTATCCTCGCGTGGGGCTCAGTGCTCCTGAGGACCTTGACAACGACTGCCTCCTTCGAGATATAGTCCGCCGTGAACATGGCCCTCCCAAGGGCCTTATCCAGGGCGTCGACCCTAGCTACGCTTTTACCCACAACGAGATACTCATCCCTCTGGAGAACCCTCTCGAGAATCTTATCGTAAGCCATCCGATCATCTTCAAAAACCGTGCATTCAACTTAAGGATTTTTATCATCCCCCATTTCAGTTAACTGGGCGAACTCCACTGAAGGTATGGAAGATCTTGAATCGTTAATTACCAGTTCTATTCCTTTGGTTTGTGCCTTAAAGATATGAGAGGGAAAGCACCCCCCGCATAAGCAGGCCATGAGGTTGCCTGGACAGGCTCATCGAGCCTCATGTTAGGTGCGCCATGGGCCTCGCGTAGGCTGGTCAAGGGGAGATAGCAAAGATGATAAACCTCTTTATCTTTTCTTATGAAACCTCACATCAAGTATAATAGCTATAATCCGCCGCCTTTCTAAATTTATCCTCCTATAATTTACAATGTCTTTACATAAATCTATGAGAAAATTAGGATTTTCTTCTCATATAAGTATCGTATAGAATTACCGCTGGTGTGAGGAGATATACTTGTGGGAATCTTAGATAGAAAGTGCTCCTTTTTATAACATAAGTTAAATCCTTGTCCATGTTGAACATTTATCTGTGGCTTAAGACCCGTCCGCTCAAGGAACCAGTCAATTCTCCATCGTCTATGGCTAGCTCTCCGTTCACCAATACATGTGAAATACCCTCTGGATATAATGTCGGCTCAGCGTATGTGGCCCGGTTCTTGATCGAGGATGGGTCGAATACGACCAGGTCGGCCCAGAACCCCTCCCTTATAAGGCCTCTCCCTTCAAGCCCAAGAAAGCCTGCAGGAAGAGATGTCACCTTACGCACAGCCTCCTCTAAACTGAGTACATTTTCTTCTCGGACATATCTCTCGAAGAGTAGAGGATAGGTGCCATAGCCTCGGGGATGGAGGGATCTCGGCTCGTCTTCAGCCGAGGCGTCTGTGGAGATGGCCGTGAAGGGTGCCTTAAGGATAGCTGTGAGGTCTCCTTCATCCATGCTGCCCGTGGCGATGCAGGTTGTTCCCCCGTCGGCCAGGTAAAGGCTCCTCATAGCATCCCAGGGATCCTGGATGTTCAGCATCTCGGCGGCCTCCGTGAAGTTTCTCCCCTCTAATTCAGGATGGCTTCTGGAATAGGTTATTATATAATAGGTTGTGGGATCCCAGGGAATCCTTCCTGGAGTTCCTCTTCTCTTCAGTTTTTCCCTAGTCTCCTCTATCCATTTCCTCTCCTCCTCATATCTCATCTTTGCATCCTGCTTCAGCATCGACCATTCATCCTCGTTTTTCATAGATCTTAGGATCTCATCCCTCTTCGCCTCGATTGAATCTCCCGGCTTCAGGAAGAAGAACCCGACATCACGGATGGCTACATAGAGCCAAGGATACACGTCGCAGATGATCTCTAAGCCCCTCCCCCTCGCCTCACTTATCAACTTCAGGGTCTCCACAGACTTCCCCCAGACCTTTGGGTTACATGCCTTATGGTGGGATATACAACCAGGGATATCCGCCTCTCGGCAGATCCTTATGAACTCCTCCACGGCCTCGATGAGGAAGTCGTCCTCCGATCTTATATGGGACATGTAGCAGCCGCCATAGGAGGATGCAACCTTAGCGAGGGATATGATCTCTTCTGTGTAGGCATTACGTTGAGGAGAATATTCTAATCCTGATGTCAATCCGAAGGCCCCATCCCTCATCGCCTCCTCCACGAGGGCTTTCATCTCATCTAGTTCATATTCTTCAGGTTCATTTCTCTCTCCCCCCTCACCTTCATCCCCCATAACGCTTCTCCTCACAGTTCCAAATCCAATGAATGGAACTATGTTGATCCCTATTCCCATATTCTCTATCTTTTTACGCCATTGGGCCAGGGTATTCCAATCCACCTCGATATGCCTCCCAGCCATCGAGGAGAGCCACTCGCTTATCTTTCCCTCAAATCCCCTCTTGAAACCGTAGGAAGATAGGCCGCAATTTCCGACGGTGTCGGTGGTGATCCCCTGCTTCAGCCTATTTTTGGCTCTGTTATTCCAGATTATGGAGAAATCTGTGTGGGAGTGGAGATCCACAATACCGGGTATGACCGCGTGACCTCTGGCGTCTATAACCCTCTCAGCTTTGATATCACTTTTACGAGTTATTTTAGAGATGACTCCATCCTTAATACCTATATTAGCCCTGAACCATGGATTCCCTGTACCATCGAATATTTTTCCATTCTTAATGGCTATGTCGAATACATCTCCATCACTCATATATCAATCCCCCTTGTCAACTCCATTTCCATCAAGGATGAAAAACCCATCCTCTCCATGTTGAATGGCTCCTCTTAAAAGTCTTGTCCAACAATTGCCTAATATCCCCAAGGAACCTCTTGCATTTGTCCCCTAACATCATCGAGTGCCTTTCATTCTCAATGAAAACATCGAAGAATCTTTCATTCATATTTCAACCCCTCTCCTATTCGGGAAATGCCACTACCACTGTCAAGTTGGGTTTGATGTTGATAGAGGGATCCTCTTAAGGTTGGGCACCTTATCGAAGGCCGTGTCGTCTGAGATCCACATCCCAGTCTAGCGTGAGGGCTGATGCCGCGATGAGGCTGTCGAAGTATGTGAGGCCGTGGCTCTCCTCCAGATCGCACTGGAGGGCCAACAGGGCTATGTTCATTGTTCCCTCCTCCCTGATATTCGTTCTCTTGAGGGCTTCATGGAGAGCCAGCATGGCATCCCTCACCTGGTCAGCTCTCCTACCCCGGCCTCTTAATACCATTTGGAACTCAAGAGCCGAGGTATCAGGGACGGTGACATTATTCAGCCTCTTCAGCCTCTCGAGAGCGTTATGATGCTTAGGATCCCTTGGGATTTAGGGCTAATAATAACTCAGTGTCAGCCACTGGCATGCTCCATTAACTACCTCTCAGCTCTTACCTCATCCTCAGCCTCTACATAAAGCTCTCCGACAGCCCCCTCTTGAACCTTAAAGGGGTCTATGGGTAGAGGCTGGATGGCTATCCTCCCCCTCCATTCTCACTAGGACCCTCTGCCCCTCCCTCAAGCCAGCCCTCTCCCGTATCTCCTTGGGGATCACGAGGGTCCACCTCCTTCCTATCCTCGCCTCCTCAGACAAGGGACATTACCACTGAGATAAAATAATTATTCTGAATATTTGATAAAAATATTTTTATCTGATTTCTATAGCAAGATCGGCTCTCAGGAGGGTGGTTGCCAAATTAGGGGGTCTCACCTCCTTGAGGGGTTTAATCATTCTATGGGACATGGACTCTGAGGCTGGGCTTTATGATGGATCTCCTAGGATCGAGGCCGGAGTAGCCGACGACTTGCCTAGAGCTTGCCGAGAGGTGTAGGAGAAGGGTTTAAAGGTGTATGGCCTCGCGAGCCCCAGGGTTTTTCTAGAGGAAAAGCTGATAGGATATGATGGGCTGGATCTCTCATCCCATGTGAGGTTCCCCCTTGTAAGGCTTAAGGAGGCGGTTGAAGGCCCGGACTGGTTCCATTTCGGGGGATTGAGATACGATCCTAGCCCATCAAAATTCCCAGCTCAAGTTAATACTCATCGGCGTTCTCCGCAGCTGGTTGGTAGCCCCTCCTTCAGTATTTCCCTTAGCCATAACTTGATCTTTCCCCCAGCTTTGACGGTTTTATGGGACTTGCCATCTGGCCGGATTCCGCGGCCTCAAGTATATCAAGTATATATTCATCGGGACAATCTTAGGGTATTCCATGGAAAATTTTTAAATACCATTTAACTTTTTGAATACATGGTGATATAATGGGATTCCTTGCTAAAGTTACCAGTAAAAGTATGGTGACAATCCCTGCGGAGATCATGAGGAAGTATGGAATTAGGAGTGGGATGAGGGTTAAATTCGTTGAGACAGAGGCCGGAATACTCATGATTCCTATTCCAAGCTTTAAGGATCTTCGTGGGATAGACCGTCAACATGCTTCAGAGATTATTAAATGCGTGAGGGAACTTGAGGCTGAACATCGCAGGGAGGCAAAAGATTGAAGAGATATGTGATAGATGCAGGTATCCTCTTCCTACACTTCATTGATGATGAAACCGTTAGACCATATCTTGATGAGATTATCACGGGAAAGGTTCAGGCCTTCATCTGTGATATAAATCTTGCAGAATATTATTACAAGACATGCGAAAAGCTTGGAAAGAAGATTGCCGATCTCCGCTATCACCAAATAAGAGGTTCAAACATCATTCCAGTCGAAACAGATGAAACTCTAACTTTGAAGGCAGGAGAGAAAAAGTGCAAATATCGAGGCTCGCTTTCACTGGCAGACTGTTTCGCTCTGGCTCTTGCTGAGCTGAAGGAAGCAACCCTCCTCACAACGGACAGCGAACTCGCAAAAGTTAGAGAAACAACTGTTAAACACTTCTCGGTCTAAAACTAGAGTGTTAGAAGCTGCTGCTGTGGAGTTTACTCGCTAACCAGTAAATTTGGCACCCCTATACTTAGTTATTTAAAAAGCTGGTAGAATATGACGGGCAAAGAAGGCTCCACGTTTTCCACATCTCGGGGTGGATATACCTCTGGGGGTTTTGGTTCTGGAAAATGTTAAGTGGGTTTAAGCCTAATGCTTCATGTATGTCCGAGGAGTTTGACATCCTAATAGTTAATGGGCTTATAGTTGATGGGACCGGCTCAGAGGCCTATAGGGGCTCTATCGCCATCAGGGGTGAGAGGATAGCCGAGGTAGGTAAGGAGGTTAAGGGCGATGCCAAGGTGGAGTTGGATGTAGGGGGGATGGCGGTCACCCCAGGCTTCATAGATGTCCACAACCACGGCGACCTCTCCATCCTATACTACCCGGAGGCTGAGGGCTTTCTGCGCCAGGGGATAACCACCTTCGTCGGCGGGAACTGCGGCACCAGCCCAGGCCCCTACGGAGACTATTTGGGTTATGCATACTTCCTGTACGACCTGTTCTGCGATGTTGCGCCCCACATGTACTACCTCGACAGGGTTCTACCGAGGGATCTGGTGAATGAGAGGCATAGGGAGCTCTACGGATGGGAGATAGACTGGCAAACCATGAGGGAGTTCTTCAAGAGGGTTGAGGCCAAGGGACTGAGCCCCAATTATGTACCATTAGTCGGCCACGGGGAGATCAGGACGCTGGTCATGGGCCAGGACTATAGGAGGAAGGCGACTAGGAGGGAGGTGAGGAGGATGCAGGAGGAGGTCAGGCGGGCTATGGAGGAGGGGTGTAGGGGCCTCAGCGTGGGAAGGGACTATGAGCCAGGATACTACGCAGACTTCGAGGAGCTCGTAGCATGCGCAAGGGTGGCAGCCCGGTATGGGGGCATATACACGAGCCACAGCCTCCGCACAGGGTTGAGGAGGGAGAGAAGGCCTGGGGAGCCTCCCCCGCCGAAGGCGAAGGGGGTTCAAGAGGCCATAGAGGTTGGGAGGAGGTGTAAGATCCCAGTCCAGATATCCCATCTAAGCCCCCTCTACGACGTATACCCAGCCGGAAGCGAGGTCATGACCGAGGCCTCGGTGAAGGCCACATTGAAGCTCATAGACGACGCCAGAAGGGAAGGCCTCGATGTGAGCTTCGACGTGATACCCCACCATCTAACAGGGGGCATCTACACCTCCCCATGGCTTTCCGGCCTTCTGCTCCCATGGCTAAGGGTCACAGGCTCCAGGGATGGGCTGGCCCAGGCCCTGAGGATGGAGGAGTTCAGGGCTGAGATAAAGGCCTCCATCATGTCAGGGAAATGGTACGGCCTGAACCCGAACATAAACCCGAACTGGGCCGCAGAGCCGACCATAGTCAGCTGCAGGGAGGAGAGGTTCATGGGCAAGACCTTAGCCGAGGTCGCGGAGATGCTTGGGCTGGAACCCATAGACGCCCTGATGGAGGTGTTGGCCAAGGATCCCGACACGAAGGCAGTGAGGA
The DNA here is from genome assembly GCA_938048735.1 of uncultured archaeon. GTDB lineage: Archaea > Thermoproteota > Bathyarchaeia > TCS64 > TCS64 > JAGTRB01. The sequence continues at coordinate 2,848 of CALIUM010000017.1, read as the reverse complement.
GGGGGGATGACGACTCCGCCAAGCTCATGTTCTATAAGCATCCAGAGATGATGATCGGGATAGACACCTTCGCCCTAGACGAAAAATGGGAGTGCCGCCACCCACCATGGTACATGCCCAACGAGAACAGTTATGGTGGGTTTCCGAGGTACTTCAGGAGGGCTGTTAGGGAGACGAATACCCTGACCCTAGAGGAGGCGGTAAGGAAGGTCACCTTCCTGCCAGCCAGGAAGTTCGGGCTCAGGGACAGGGGGATCATAAAGCCCGGAGCCTACGCAGACATCGTCGTCATGAACCCCGAGACCATCACTGACAGAGGGGACCAGCTGGAGCCTAGGAGATACCCCGAAGGAATAGAGCATGTCGTGGTGAACGGCGTATTGGTCGTCGAAAAGGGGAGACACACAGGAGCCAGGCCCGGCAGAATCCTCTACAGAGAATAAGCTTACGCTAATTTACTCCCCAACTCCACGACCAGGCTCAATAGCATTAATCGATCAATTTTATTTTCAAGCCTTTTCCATCATGCTGCTGATAAATATTTCTTTAACTCTTTATTTTATATCAATAGAATTTGTAGAATTTACAGATATTTGTCATAGTCACCTTTCATATGATGCTATTACATGTAATCCTAGTTCTTCTGCGAGCTTCTTGGCAGAGGGATGTATTAAGTATCCGAAGAGCACTCCCACAACTTCTACACCCATCTTCTCGGCTATTGGGGTGTAAGTGTTCTCATAGAAGCTCTTAACCTCAGATCCAAATATCCTAGATTTTACCTCTCCCACAACGATAGCCCTTTTGCCTTTAAGCAACCCCTCACCGTAGAGGTTGACCTCAACCAACCTACCTTCAACCTCAACGAACTCCATCCTAAGTTCCTCAACCTCCACTTCCAGATGTCTGGAGAGCCAGCCCGGTAGGACAACCCTAGCGACATCCTCAAGCCCAAAACCCAATGTATCGCTGAGCCTACCCACCTCTGTCCTAAGACTCTCTAGACCAGCCACGAGCTCCCCAAGTCTCTCCTCTGTTCTTAGTTGGGCTTCTGTTAGGGCTTCCACCCTCTCTATCAGATGGTCTACTTTACTAGTTAGATTCTCGAGTTCTCCCTCCGTTTTTAGCTGTGCCTCTGCTAGATTATTTATGGCCCTTTCCATTCTTGAAAATCTCTTGAATATAACTCTGGATTGGAGGAACCCTCCTCCCTATGTTCTGAGAATCTTTCTCAAATTTTCCGGATGGTTGACTTTATCTACCAGCTTGAACCCTGTAGATTGTGGAGAATTGATTTGTCTTTAAATGCCTCGTCAGCAATATTTTTGAGGGTGGGGCACAGTTAGTTTCGTGGCCTTTCCGGGGTGGGCTTTCTGGCTAGGAGGAAGATGCTGGCGGCTGATGAGGATTTAGCTAATAGGGTCGTAGAGCTGGCCAAGAGGAGGGGGGTGACGGTGTTCCAGACCGTGAATGAGATTTTGGAGCAGGCCTTGAGGGTTGAGGAGGCTGGCCTAAGGTTAAGGGAGGTGGTTGAGGAGAGGGGCTTTATAGAGAGGGCTAGGAGGTTGGGTTTCACCTTCACGGTGGAGCGCCTCCTATACGAGGTCGCTGAGCTGGCCTATGAGAGGGCGAGGGGGGAGGCATCCCAGATGTGGCTTGAGATGGGGCGCTGGTATGGGAAGTACCTCGATAGTATGGGGAAGGAGCGCCTCAGGGCCTTCAGAGAGGCCTTGGAGCTCCTGGCCTTAGGCCCCCCCGAGCTCGAGGTCAGGGAGGGGAGGGGAGGGCAGGTCTCCATCTCCCTCATAGGCGAGAGGTTTACACATGGCTACCTTAGCCTCCTGAGCCTATTCGTGGAGGGGGTCCTCGAAAGCTTCGGCTATAGGGTCAACAGCAGGGAGGTCTCGAAGGGTCTATTAAGGATGAGCTTCGAGAGGGCTGGGTGAGGATCATGGGGAGATCTTCAAGCTCAAGGCCCACCGACGGGACAAGGCTGATAATTCTCCCCAGGAGGATGATTGAGGGGCTAAAGGAGGCTGCTGAAAGGGCTGGGATCTCATTATCTGGTTTCGCCTCTTTGGCTCTTGAGGAGGCGATTAGGGCTGAGAGGATGGGGATTCCCCTCGGGGAGGCTGTGGAACTTTACGATTTGTTTAGGGTTCAGAGGGATGCAGGCGCCGTACACGTGAGCCGCTCGATCCTGGAATACTTAGTATCTCGACTATATGATACATCCGGAGAGGAGTTGAGGAGGCTCTGGTATGAGGAGGGGAGATGGTACGGGGAATACCTAAAAGCCAGGTTGAGGGGGGAAGGGGTTTTAGAATTTCTCGAGAGAGCCCTAGAGGCCTCCTGGAACTTAACGGCTGAGGTCAGGGTCGAGGATGGCTTTGTGAGGGTGAGATGCGCCTCCTTCAACATGAGCCTCGAGAACACGGAGCTCCTGATCAGCTACATATCCGGTCTCATGAGCGCTCTGGGGTTTGAGGAGGCCGATAGGGACTACCTGAACGGCCTAGCCATCCTCCTATACAGGAGGATGCCCCTGGCCAGAGCGGCCTCCAGGGAGGAGTTAACAGGAAAAAATAAAACTTGAAAATAAAAATTTGGATTTTTTTTAACTTATTGATCTCACAAAAAAACATTTAATTTTAAATGAAGATTAAAGTATCTTCCGGAACAAGGAGGACCACTAGAAGCCAAAATTTCCTCAGATTAAAGCGACAAAAATGGACATTTATGATGCATGTTCAAGGATGAACGAGGAAAACGGTATACATGAAATTCTGGACTGTAGACATATGCTTAAATATCTAGGCATCGCGCTTCCACATGCGCGAAAGGCGCA
>CALIUM010000016.1 GCA_938048735.1 uncultured archaeon | reverse complement strand
TCGATAAATGCTGGATTAAACAATAGGTTCTTCTGGTGAAATACGATGGGAGGGCGCATAAAAATTGATTTTAGGGTTATTTATTAAAATGGAATGGTGTCTTCGGTGATTTCTTGATAATAGGCATCTGTATTGATGGTTCGTGGCAGAGTGTCTGAATACAAGGCATGCCATAGTAGTGATCCTTCATGATCTATGTAATGTGCGAAGGCTGTTGGTTTAGTTCCCATGTGAAGGTATCTCCTGTACATGTAGTCCGGTCGATAGGGTAGTTCATGATGGAACTTGTTCCAAAGTGCGCTATGGGTCAGTGTAAAGGAAGTGAACGACTTTTCTCCAGTACCTATGCTCAAGGTTCGGTTATAATTGGGGATTTGTAAGTCAGCCGAGTCGTACACACAACTGCCGCTAGAAATGGACTCTATACGAATGTGTAAGTTTTCATAGACATTGATTCTATCGTAGGCCTTTGGACTAAGCTCTGCCATCATCCGAGCTAAGACCACAAACAGCAATGTATCACTATTGGCCACCAAGGCATTGATGTCTTCTGTGTAGCCCCCAAGAATCCTACTTCCTAGGGTCTTGCCATTTTGGTGCAGATACAAAATGGTCCCTGTTGAAAGAGTTTCATTGCTTGGAAAGTGAAGGTGGTTGGTCATGAGCGTAGTGGATTATAGTAGGGCCGCATACATACGGATCCTGTCAACCCCCTACATGTTTCTACGGCGCTTTTTTTGGATGTCTTCTAGTGATCCTAGGCGTTTTAGCCCCCGTCGCCATAGTTGATCTACAGCTTGCCTTGAACAGCCGAATTCATCTGCCAAATCTTGCAAGGTCATGTAATGGATCTCAGGATGACGTGTACGGTGATAGAGGTAGATCAGCTGACGTTTGGTCAATACTTTTAAACAAGATGCGTCCACGTTTAAGATCAATTCCAAGTCTTCGATGATGTGCTGTAAGTTTCTTCGCATAGCCTACTATTTATTGCATTATCCACGGGGATTCGTTTCAGGCTTGGGTAAAAAATGGTCATAGAAAAGAGATAAAAAAAGCTCATTTTTTTAATGAAAAAATGGGAATAAAATCAGATTTTTATGAGGCATTTTATCAATTTTCGGCTTGTTTTTTTCAGCAGATCTGGGAGGATCAACTAGAGAGCCCCAGCCTCAGACCTTTTTTTACTTTTTGGTAAAACTAACAGTCTAGGGCCTGAGGGAGGCTTCGGCCATGATCCTAACGGAGGTATCCGCCCCATGTTCTATTCAGAACACTTTTGTCATAAAAAGAACATTTTTAACCGCCATTTTTAATCTTTCTCACGATGACCGCCCGAAAAAGCTCATATTCCCGCGGTGCTTTCTGCAAGCGGTGTCGGAAATTCTGGCCGTTCGATGAAATAGTCGAGAAAAACGGAATTCTCTTATGCCCTAAGCATCCAAGCGTCCGTCTCCGCCTCAAGCGGGGCCTGGGCCGAGGCAGATACGCCGAGAAAAAGGGATAAATGAAAAAAAGAGGGGAGATGGCTCACTCAGGGGGATATAAGGCATCTCTCAGCCCTGGATATCTCTGAAGGAATTTTTTTCTATCGATAATTTCACCCCACTCATTTAGATCGTGTTCAATGTCACATCTCAGGATTTCAACCACTCCGTTCTCAATGTATCCCTCGACGTCTCCGTCGAATTCTTTGATGAAGTCCACTATGGCCTTTGGAAGCTTCACTTTTATCTCGACTGTTTCCTCCATCTTTCTCACCTCAGAAGTGTTTGAGCATGTCCGGACACCTCTCAGCCAATGCATCATAGAACCGTCTTTTAATCGGTGGATAGGCGTTGTTCAGCTCCCTTCTCACCGCTTCGACATACTCTTTCGGGGGATCTCTCCCATTCAACCAGAAGCTCCTCAAGGTGTTTATTATCCTATCCACATCCTCATACCCGAGTATTTTTCCTCACCTCACCTACCGTCGATCTCTTTCGAGCGCGACCCTCGCTCAGGCGGATGCGGCCTCTCCCCAGGCGTGGGGAGCTTGCTTGAATCGCTATAACTCCCTTCGGCTCTGCGCCTCAGCCCCATCAAGTATTCGAAATATTTCTGGTATTGATTTTCCGCCAGCATGATTAAATCTGCATAATGTCTCGACCCTATACCTTGAGGCTTTCGTCCACTTATAAACTCGGCAACATCTATATCGATCCCGCATCGCCTCATCGCATTATATGAGAATTTTTGGATGTGTTTTGCTCCTATCAATCCCTTCAGCCTGGCATATCTCTGATGATAGTTCTCAGTTAATTTCACATTTCCAAGATGTTTTATCTGTTCAGCCGTTTCTCTACTGACAAATGTGATGAACAAATGCTTCTCGCGCCTCGCGATTACTGCTTGATACCTATAAACATCCTCGTTCAGGGGCTCAAGCCTCGAAGGATCGAAGCTCATAATGATCTCAAGGGCGTGGTAGGGCCTCAGGGCCGAGTCAAGGACCAGGCCATAAAGGGCCTTCACCCTGAGCGGGGCATTGTTGAGCCTCCTCAAAGTTTCCAGAACTGCAGATTCGCGGGGGATTGTCAAATCCGGCCGGCTCCTGAGACATCTCGGCATCGCATCGAGGAGAGGGCGAACCATCTCATAGGTCCAGCCATGGGTCTGCGCGTATTTGAGCAAGTTGCGAACTCCGAACCAGAGCTTCCGCCGGTTCGAGGAGCCTGAAAAAAGCCGATCAACGTCCTTGGGGCTTGATATGATGGGATTATGTTGGTTGAGGACTTTTTCGAGGTCTTTGAGATAGAGGCGTCCAAAACGGGCCTTCGCCCAGGTCATAAAGCCCTCTTTAAGCTCCATCCATGAAATCGGGCGAATCTGAGGCTGGGAAGAGGGGGTCCAAAGCCCCCCATCCTTGTCCCCTAGACGACCGGGCTTCCATCTATCCCTAATAAATGAAGCAAAATTAAAGCCCTTTGGATCCTGTTTTCATCCCTGATATTTTAATGATCCTCAGGGCTATTAGCTTCCCTAACTCCTCTGGCCTGAGCTTTTCGCTTAAATTCTCCATCCTTTGAGATCACGGGAAAATGTTTATAAGGATTAACGGGAATCTTTCTATCGAGTTATTTGGTGAAGACCACCATAGATGTAGATGACGACCTGTGGAGGCGTTTCAGCTTTCTTGTTCTTCGAGATAGGGGTGAGAGGAGGAAGAATGAGGTTATCCTGGAGCTTCTGAGGGAGTATGTGGAGAGGGGGGGTTTATCGGATACTAACCAGCATCAGCTTGAGCAGATAATGAGGCTTGAGGATGAGAGGGAGGTCTTCTTGAGGATGAGGGAGAGGCTTCTTCAGGATCCAAACTATGCGGGGAAGTATGTCGCGGTCTTCAAAGGCAAGATCGTGGGATGTGACGAGGTGAAGGAAGCATTAGCTGAGACCGTCTATGGAAGATACGGATATGTTCCGATATATATCGATAAAGTAGCTCCAAAAGAGAGGGTTGTTGAAGCACCGTCCCCAGAGTTGGCTAGGCCATGAGCGTGAGATATAGCTCAGAATACTCTCCTCCAGCTCCAGCTCTAAAGGTCAAGTTGTCAAAGCCCTTCTCGGATCTATCTATGGAGTTACAAGCCAAAGTGGACTCGGGCGCGGATATGACGGTTGTCCCTCAACACGCAATAAGTGAGCTCAGGCTTATCCCTGCAAGCCGCATCTCCGTAACATCCTTCGATGGAAGAGCTGTCTGGAGATATACCTATTACGTTAACCTCTCCTTCCAAGATTTCGAGTTTAGGATGGTCGAGGTTATCCCCTCTAAGCGTGAGGATATGCTTCTGGGCCGAGATATTCTGAACAGGCTTAAGGCCATCCTAGACGGTAAAAGACTGAGCTTCAGCCTCCTGGACCCCCCAGATGATCAAAGTCTGAAAGGCTTAGAATAGGCGGACGTGTGAATCTAGCCTATCCTCTCTCCGCTTTGAGGACCCTGTATCCTCCCCTCCTAGCTATGACCTCGAACCCTCCAAAGTGATCCCTAAGCAGCCTCGCCACCTGTCTTCCCCCCTTATTGGTCCTCACCACCATCTGGAGGCTCCCCCCTGTCTTCAGATGGGCTAGGGATCCCTCCACTAGATGCTCCAGCACCCTTAACCCAGCTGATATCGGGGGGTTTGTTAGGATGGCGTCGAAGAGAGTTCCTTCTAGGGCTTCGTATAGGAATCCCCTCAAGACCCGAGCGTTCCGAACCCTGTTCCTTCTCACATTCTCATCTGCAAGGAGCACGGCCCTCTCATTCACGTCGGTCAACCAGACCTCGAGGGATGGATTCAGCTTCGCGGCTGCTATCCCTATAACCCCATATCCGCATCCCAGATCTAAAACCCTCCCATTCTCGGGGAGGACCATTGTCTCGATGAGGAGGCTGGTTCCAGCGTCTATGCTCCTGTACGAGAAGACCCCTGAGGCTGTTAGGAACTCCAGGTCCAGGCCTCTTAGTTTGCACTTGATGAGCCCAAGCCTAGGGAGCGATGACGGGCTCTCTGAGTAGTAGTGCTCCAAGCTCACCACATTCTGGGGTATGTACCCCTGGGCATAAGCACTCTAAGGGGTGTGGCCGCTATGCCCCTCTCGGCCTCGGCCATCTGCTCATCCGGCATCTCGGCCCTCATCAGGGCCACCCCCTCCCCCTTCTGGGTTAAAACCGCCACCGTTGACCCCTTAACTATCCCTGACTCAAGCCTCAATATGCCTGGCACGGCAAGGGAGGCCCCTGAGCAGATAGCTTCAACTGCTGAGTCCCTTATCCAGATCTTCGGTAGCAGCCTCAAAGCCGACTCCATCGGCTTCACAACCCGCCTGAGTGGCCTCTCATCCCCCTCCTCCCTGAGCAGTCCCACAGCGTCTATCAGGTCGTAGAGCGTGTAGAGCTCGGCCTCGTTGAAGGGTCCGCTCCTCACCCTCCTCAACTCATGCATATGAGCTCCTATGCCCAGGATCTCTCCAGCATCGAAGCAGAGTTTTCTTATATAGGTTCCACTCTCGCATGCTACTTTGAAGAGCCAGTTTCTCCCATCTCCTTCTAGGTATTCTATCCTGTATATGGTTCTTGTCCTGAGCCTCCTCTTAACCGAGGCCCTTATTGGGGGTCTCTGGTAGATCCTCCCTTCGAAGAGCTTCAGAACCTCAATGACCTTCTCCTCTCTTTCCTCTCCATGAGTTCTCATGATGCATATGTACTCCTTCCCCGACTCCAACAGTGCCTGGACCACCTTGGTTGCCTCTTCAAGGGCTATGGGTAGCACCCCTGTCACCTTTGGGTCTAGGGTTCCCCCGTGGCCTGCCCTCTCCAGCTCCAGTATCCTCTTAATCCATGAGACCACCTCATGGCTGGTCGGACCAGGTGGCTTGTCGAGGTTGATCACCCCAAACCTTATGTGCTCCTCTATAGGCCGCTGTTCCGGTGGGCATCCAAAGCTCGGGTCGGTCTCCTCCTCCGCCCTGACGATGATGTTCCGGTTAATCTCCCACGGAGGCCTCAGGCTCATACCTGATTCGATGGGAACTTCAGACTTTAAAGGGTATTGGGGCTAAGCTGATGTTAGGCCTCTTCAAGTTCGCCGTTGAATTATGTTAAAAAGGAGATTCAGGCCACACTGATTGGATATCTGGGCTAATTTTTGTCGATTCTCCGGGCTTTTTATGATATTTAAGGATTACACACCTTACTCATTAAATAATTATTTGGTTTTTAATAATCGGGAAGTCTATAGAATTTCTAGTCCTATGAGAGGGCGAAACAAAGATTGACGGATGTCAGCCTTGTTCTTCGAGTAGCTAGGTTTTCCATCAGGCCCTCTTCTCTAAAGGGGGTGGAAGTGGAAGGAGGAGAAGTCAAATTGGGATAGAGATTGGTTATTCTTACTTTTCTTTGGGTTTTCGAGTTTTGTAATCGCAGTTGGCTTCGCAGCCCTCGCAGCTCCTCGTCCTCGTCTTCACCGGAGGTTCACCCTTTATGCTCGAGAGGAGCTCGTATGCTGCTGTCACTGACTTCTCATCCCCCTCTATGATGAAGGTTCTGGAGCCCTCCCCTCCATCGACCCCCCCTCCCCCTATTGGGGTGGCCACCGCCCCTGTGAGGATGTTGATCGCCTCCATCTCGGTTATGATGTCCCCCTCCACCACCATCATGCCGACAGGCATCCCTAGGGATCGGTCCACAGCCCTGACGCCCGTCCTGCGGGCCACATCGGCTAGGGAGCATGGGACGAGCTTCTCAAGTCCCGCGGCTATGATCATCTTGATCCCCAGGGAGGTTATGTATCCCCAGGAGGTTCCTATGGTTCCTCCCCCCGCCCCGCCTAGGAATATGGCAGCGGCTCCGAAGGGGTCTATCGCGTTGGCGCCCTTGATGAATACATCCCCAGGGCCCATCTTGGCTAGGACCTTGGGTAGCTCGCTCGTCTGCATCTCGATCACTTTCCCCTTCTCTATCACGTGGTGGAGGTATCTCCCCCTCGGATCGGTGGTGCAGCATCCCCGGTCCGTGATGACGCCGGCCGTGAACATCCCCTTCTCCTCTATCCTCTTTCCTATGAGCTCCTCCAACACGTAGCCCGTGGTGGTGCTCGTGGCCACCACTATGATCCCGTCCTTTAGGGCCTTCTGGACCACCTCCATATGGGCTATGGCCCGCCCGATGAGCCTCTTCCCCTCAGAGGGGGTTAAGGTAACCTGAATTAGCAGTCCTCATCCCTCCGTCGTGGTACTTTAGACGAAGGAGAAGAATAAAAGGATGCTTGAATTTGTGAAGAGGGCTTTTCCACCATACTAGCGGATGGCTCGAGGATGCGGTAATACCCCCATATTATTGATGGCTGTCACCAGGCTGCTTGAAGGGCGTAAAGATCAAATAGGGCCCTGGAGGAGTTGGGAAATTTAAATCTACAAATCAAAAGACAAGGGGAGGCTTGATCGAGTTATACGGCCTCCTCCTCTGAGAGGGCCTCGGAGAAGATCAATCCGAACTCCGTCAGTTTTATGGCCTTCATTTTCAGCCCTTTCTCGCTCTCGACCAATCCTTTCATCTCCAACCTAGAGATAACCCTACTAAATCGGTTCCTTAGCGTTGAACTCGCAGCTTCATGGCCGAACCAGCGTATTACATCGCTTATGGAATCCGCGTAGCCGCCGTTCTTCCTCAACAGCACCAGGAGCCTCTTCTCAACCTCCCACTCTTCCTCATCACGCTTTGAGTGGGGCTCAAGCCTATATCCAGGCAGCCTGATCTCAGTCGGCTCAAGGCTGGGCTGATTCCTCGCGTTCTCAAACCACTCCTCGAACCTGCTATCACCGACCCTGCCCTCGATATACCATGCTGGCCTCTTGGAGGGGACTGTGTAAACCCTGGTATTCCTGAACATTAGGGCGATGGTTAGGGCTACACCTTGAGCCACATCGGTCGTGGAGGTGACATCTATCAGGACCTCCTCGCCGCTCCTTCTCGCCTTTGAGATGATCCCGTAGAGGGTCTTGAAGATATTCCTCTGGTCCATCGGGTTGAAGCCTACCATAACCGGGTCCATGATCTCCAGTCTATCCCTCAGCTCCTCAGCGTTCCTCCTAGACATATAGGAGAAGACCCCGCCACCCCCCTCGGACTCGACGTTGCTGTAGAGGAGGTAGAGCCTCGTTATCCCATGCCTCCTGCTCCAGAACCTTATCCCGTCGAGCGCCCTTCGGAAGTACATGCCGACGAGGCAGACAATTATGGTCAAGAGACCCCATGACCCCGAAACCTCGGAGAACAATATATCTTTTTTCCCATAAAATCCCCAAAAGGTGCATTAGTCTCAAAAATTTAGAACAAAAAATAAAAATCAATAAAATTCTTAAAATTTTGTATCAAAACTATTACGGTATTATTATTTGGATAGTTATATTTTTAAGAAACCATTCAACATAAAGTAGCGGAGTTTATTCCTCGGAGGCTCTCGATGAGACAGGGTTCTCGCCTGATAGTCTATACCATCCCCCAGTGCCACCGCTGCGAGGAGCTTAAGAGGTGGCTCAGAGAGCATGGGATAGGCTTCGAGGAGATGACCATGGACACAGAGGTAAGGGTTGAGCTGATCATGAAGGATGTCTTCGGAGACCCCCCGATAATCGAGCTTGGATCAAGAACAACCTCATACGAGGAGTTCTTCAAGGGTGAGGCCTTAGACGAGGAGAGGCTGAGGGAGGTGATTAGAGCTGAGGAAGAGTAGAAACTCCTCGGCCAACCAGGCAGTCCTAGACCAGTTCTATAAGTCCGAGAGGGTCTACAGGGGGATGCCCATGGTGAGGACGACGGACGGGTACCTCATCCCATGGGACAAGAATAGGATAGTTGAGCAGCTCTTGGAGGAGACCCAGCTAGCCAAGACCATGTTCAACCTGGAGCCGATAAGCCCAGGGCATGCGGAGAAGATAGCCGACGAGATTGAGCGCAGGATAAAGATCATGAGACCAAAGTTCGTGAGCGGATCCCTCGTAAGGGAGGCTGTCAACAACCTCCTCCTTGAATGGTCTGATGAGGTTCCAGAGTTCCAGATATACCGCAACCTACTCACAAGGGTTGGAGCCCCAGTATACGACGCATACCAGATAGACACAGGAACCGGATGGGAGGCGAGGGAGAATGCAAACCTCCAGCCAAACCCGGAGACCGTCCACAAGAAGAAGGCAGACCGCCTAAGCAAGGAGGAGTACCTCCTCCTCCTACCGCCGGAGCTCGCCACAGCCCACCACCAAGGGGACATCCACATCCACACCCTAGAATACTTCGGAACCAGACCCTTCTGCCAAGACTGGGACCTCCGATACTTCTTTTACTATGGCCTCCTGCCCGATGGGACTGGCTTCAGGAGCAGCGCAGCCGGACCGGCCAAGCATCCAGAGGTCGCGCTGCTTCACAGCGTGAAGGTCTTGGCCGCGGGCCAGACGAACTTCAGCGGTGGGCAGGGCTTCATGTACTACACGATGTTCCTGGCCCCCTTCCTCAGGGGCCTCGACTATATCCGGGTTAAGCAGCTCGCCCAGATGATGTTCTACGAACTCACCCAGACCTACGTCACCAGGGGTGGGCAGCTGGTTTTCAGCAACATCCAGCTCCCGATGGGGGTTCCCGAGATCTGGAGGGATGTCCCCGTCGTCATGAGGGGGCGGGTGGGGCCGGATGTATATGGGAACTACGAGGATGAGGTTCAGACCTTCTTCAGGGCCATAACCGAGGTCGCCTACGAGGGGGACTACTGGGGGAAGCCCTTCAACTTCCCTAAGACCGAGTACTACCTCAGCCCCGAGTTCTTCAAGCCAGAATACGACGAGCTGTGGATGCTGGTCCACAGATCCGTCGCGAAGTATGGAATACCATACTTCGACAACATGCTCCCGGGATACAGGGGCTACGGGAAGGGGGTTTCATGCTACCAGTGCTGCGCCTACAACTTCGTCGCGACCCCTGGTACGGATCCCAGGTTCAAGGAGAAGCTCTACTTCGAGGATGGGCAGCACTTCAGCCTTGGGGGGTGGCAGGTGGTCAGCATAAACATGCCCCGCCTCGCATATAGGGCCAACGGCGATTATGATAGGCTTCTAGAGGCCGCCGAGGAGAACATGAGGTTGGCTGTTGAGGTCTTTAAGGCCAAGAGGATGTGGATGGAGAGAGCCATCAACAACAACATGATCCCCTTCGCTACCCAGAGGCCTAGGGATCCTAGAACCGGGGAGAGGGGTCCGCCAGCCGTGGACTTCAATGGGCTCGTGTATGTTATAGGGATCGTGGGTGTGAACGAGATGGTCCAGCACTTCACCGGGAGCCAGCTCCACGAGAGCCAGGACGCTGTCAGGCTGGCTCTCAGGCTTCTGTTGGATATGGAGAAGTATAGGAAGGGGCTTGAACTCCAGACGGGGATGAAGCTCGTCCTGGCTAGAACCCCTGCTGAGAGCACAGCCCAGACCTTCGCCGTCGCCGACCTCCTATCACCTGAGTACAGGAAGTTCGCGAGGAACGTGGTTAAGGGGGACCTTGAGCAGGCCTCAACACTATACAAGGGGAACAGAGATATACCGGTCTATTATAGCAATGGAACCCACACATACGTGGGGGCAAGGATACCCCTAGGGCAGAAGATAGATATAGAGCATAAGTTCTTCCCCATCCTCAGCGGAGGCAACATCTTCCACATATGGCTGGGCGAGGCAGCCCCAGACCCAGAGGCCCTATACAAGGTGACCCAGAGAATAGCTAGGAACACCCAGATAGGATACTTCAGCTATACTAAGGATCTCACCGTATGCAGCAGTTGCCAGAACACCTCCTCAGGCCTACTTGAATCATGCCCGAACTGCGGCAGTAAGGAGGTGAGGTGGTGGAGCAGGATAACCGGATACTACAGCGATGTAACTGGATGGAACGAGGGGAAGAAGAAGGAACTCAAGGACAGGTACCGCATATCAATATGATACCAATACATAGGCATACTGGAGAAACATCTATATGTTTTCCTAAACCTATTTCTACTTTAAAATTTTCAAGATAACTGAATAACTAATATTCAGAGTTTAAATTTAAATTTAATTTTTTTAACTCATAATGGGAAAAAGGATTGTTTTGGGGGATATTACTCCTCCTTCTCTTCCTCTTTCTTCTTTGGCTTTTTCTCTTCTTCCTCCTTCGGCTTGGTGGCTGCTATGACGTCGTCGATCCTTATGATCATTGATGCCAGCTCAGTCGCCGTCTTAATCACCTGCTCCTTCACCCTTGCGGCGTCTAGTACCCCCTTCTCCCTCATGTCAACGATCTCCCCGGTTGAGACATCTACACCCATGAACTGCCCTCCCTCTTTCTCGTGGGCAGCCCTGAGGGCCACCATCACATCTAGGGGGTCGTGGCCCGCGTTCTCAGCAAGGGTCCTCGGGATGACCTCTAACGCATCGCTGAAGGCCTCTATGGCGAGCTGCTCCCTTCCACCGATCTTCGGGGCGTAGGCCTTGAGCTTCCTGGCAATCTCCGCCTCGGCTGAGCCTCCTCCCGCGACCACCCTCGGGGTCTGGATGACATCTGCGACGACGGCTATCGCGTCCTTCATGGCCCTCTCGGCCTCCTCCACCATCCTCTCCAGTCCTGCCCTTATCAGGATGGAGACCGCTGTCGGTGAGCTACATCCCTCGACGAAGACCATCTTGTCGTCACCTATCTTCCTCTCCTCCACCAGCTCGGCGTATCCCAGGTCCTCCGGCCTAAGGTCGTCGAAGCTCGTAACTATCTCCGCCCCCGTGGCCTTTGCGAGCTTCTCCATGTCTGACTCCTTCACCCTCCTCACCGCGAGGATGCCTGCCTTCGCCAGGAGGTGCTGGGCGGCGTCGTCTATACCTTTCTGGCATAGCAGTACGTTGGCTCCTGATCTCTCCACCTTCTCCACCATCTTCTCTAGGAGCTTCGTCTCCTGGTCTAGGAATGCTTTAACCTTTGAAGGATCCCTTATCCTTATCTCGGCGCTGAACTCCGTCTTCTCGACTTCTAGGGGGGCGTTTACTAGGGCTATCTTCGCCTTCTCGATTCTCTTTGGCATCCCCGCGTGGACCACCTCCTTATCCAGGATGACCCCTCTCACGAACTCCGTCTCCGCTAGGCTCTTCCCCTCCTTCTTAACTATCTGGATGTTGTCCCTGTCTACGTAGAGGGTTTCACCTCTCTTCTCTGCGACCTGCCTGGTGGCGTCCACCGCTATCTTGGCGAAGAGCTTCGCCGCGTCTCCTATCGCCTTGTTGCTCATCGCTGTGAGGGCCACCTTCTCCAAGGTCTCCCTGTCCTCCACCGAGGTGGGGATGCTCAGCTCCTTCAGCACCTCTAGGGCGTACTGTTCGGCCTTCCTGTAGCCGCTTATTATGACTGTGGGATGGATCCCCTGGTCCATTAGCTCCTCTGATTTTCTCAGCAGCTCCCCGGTCAGGAGGGTGGCTGAGGTGCAGCCGTCTCCAACGATGTCCTCTTGGGTCTTGGCCGCCTCCTTTATCATCTTCCCAATCGGGTGCTCGAGCTCCATCTCATCTAGGATCTTGGCCCCGTCGTTGGTTATCGTTATGTCTCCGAGAGAGTCAACTAGCATCTTATCCATTCCCTTAGGGCCTAGGGAGGTCTTGAGGGCCTCGGCTATAATGAGAGCCACCTCTATATTCCTGCTCCTGGCCTCCCTGCCCCTGCTCCTCTGGGTTCCCTCCTTCAAGATGAGGATCGGCTGGCCTCCCGGTGTTGTGGCTAGGTATGCCATCTCTTCACCTCCTCTTAGAACTCCTCAGGAGGCTTCCACTTCTCCGGCATCTCCTCTTCTCCTCCTCCGGGCGGGGTCTTTGGGGGCTTCATCTTCGCGGCGGCTATAACATCATCTATCTTCAGGATCATGGCTGCCGCCTCCGTAGCCGACTTGACTATCTGCTTCTTCACGGCTAGGGGCTCTATAACCTCGATCTCCTTCATGTCCCCCACGCATCCGCCCAGGACGTCTACCCCTGCCCATATCTCCCCCTTCTCATGCTTGGCCTTGATCTCAGACAATGTGTCTATGGGGTCTAGCCCCGCGTTCTCGGCAAGTGTCATGGGTATCACCTCGAAGGCCTCCGCGAAGGCCTCCATGGCCAGCTGCTCCCTTCCTGGGAGGGTGACCGCATACTCCCTGACCGCCCTCGAGACCTCCACCTCAGGGGCTCCGCCCCCGGCCACCACCTTAGGCTCCTGGACCACGTCCCTCACAACGGAGAGGGCGTCGTGGATCGACCTCTCGGCCTCATCGACGATCCTCTCAGAGCCACCCCTTATGAGGATGGAGACAGCCTTCGGGTCTTTACATCCCTCGACGAAGACCATCTTGTCGTCACCTATCTTCCTCTCCTCCACC